>JAHWKO010000028.1 GCA_019347855.1 Actinomycetota bacterium | reverse complement strand
GCTCTGGACGATGACCGAGACGTCCTCCGCCGCGCTCTTTGCCTTCGCCGCCGCACCCTTCATGGTGGGCTGGCTCTTCCCGGCGGTGCTCTTGCTCGCGGACTTCTTCGCCCCGGACTTCTTCCCACCCGACTTCTTGGTAGCGGACTTCTTCGCACCCGACTTCTTGGTAGCGGACTTCTTCGCACCCGACTTCTTGGTAGCGGACTTCTTCGCACCCTTCTTGGTGGCGGTCTTCTTCGCGGTCTTCTTCCCAGCCTTCTTGGCCGATCGCTTCCCTGCGGACTTCTTCGGAGACGCCATCTCGGTTCCCTTCCCTCGCCCCTGATCGCGCCCCGTCGGCACGGGCCGTGCGGCCGCACCGTGGTCGCGACATCGTGTTCGCGTACGGGCCGCGAGATCCGCGGCCTCCCCGGCAGACTAGGCATGATCGCCGCGTCTAACAGCGTCCGACCACCCGCGTCCGTCCGGAGGACAGATGGCCACACAGCGGCCCTACGAGGTCCTCGCCTGGGTGACGAGCGACGAGGGTCTCGCGCTGCTGCAGCGCACCACCGAACGACTGGAGACCCAGGACGCGCTCACGGTCGGAACGGCCCTCCGACGGGCGGGCTTGCCACCGGGACGTGCCGCCGCCATGACGGGCCTCGCCAGCGTCCGGCTACGGGCGCGGGATCGGTACGACGACGCCGACCGTCTGGTGTTCACATCCGAACTGCTCCAGCAGGCCAGTCACCCCGCGGTGGCCGCCCACCGGGCTCGACGGTTCGCAGGCGGTGGGACCGTCGCGGATCTGTGTTGTGGCGCTGGAGGGGACGCGCTCGCCCTGAGGGGATCCGGCGCGCAGGTGATCGCCATCGACATCGATCCGGGCGCCTGCCTACTGGCCGCGCACAACCTCGCGAGCCGAGGGCACCCCCGTTGGGTCGTGAACGCGGACGCCGTCACGGGACCGGTCACCTCAGGTCTGCTGGTCCACGCCGATCCCGCCCGTCGGCGGGGCGGTCGGAGACTGCGCTCCTTGGGTGACTACCGCCCGAGCGTGCCAGCGCTCACCCCGGTCCTCGACCGCGCATCCGGCGGGGGGCTGACCGTGTCGCCGGGGGTGGATCTTCGGGATCCGGATCTGCCGACGGGAGGTGAGCTCGAGTTCGTGCAGATCGGAGGCCAGCTCGTGGAGGCCGTGGTGTGGCTGGGTGATCTCCGCCGCGCCGGGTGCCGCGCGACGGCGACGCTGATCGGCGCTGACGGCGGGACCTCCGTGTCGCTCTCGCGGCAGGGTCCCACCGAGGAACTGCGGGTAGGACCGGTAGGCGCCTGGCTCGTAGAGCCGTCTGCGGCCGTGGTCCGTGCGCGCCTCCACGATCAGCTCGGCGGCGAGATCGGTGCTCGCCGACTGGCTGTCACACGGGCGCTGCTCACGACCGACGACCGACCGCCCGGTTCGCCGCTCTACCGCACGTGGCGGGTCGAAGCGGTGCTGCCCGCCCGCCCGAAGGAGGTACGCGCGTGGCTGCGGGATGCGGACGAACGACCGCTCGAGATCGCCGTGCACGGTCTCGACGTGGATCCTGAGCGGTTCGTCCGTGCGCTCGGCCCGCAACTGCGCGGTCCGGACGGTCGGCGCGTCCACCTGGTCCGTCTGGACGACGGTGCCGCCGCGTACGTGACCTGTGCGGGTTGAGCACGTGCGAGCCTCGTGGGGTCTATCCTCTGCAGGGTCGCCTCGAAGGTGGTCGTACATGACGAGTGGGCAGACCACGGTCCCCAGCGGTGGGGACGTCAGGTCGCACCGCCAGGTCCCCGAGGAGCGCGACTGCACCCGCTGCCACGGCACCCAGCACCTGCTGGCGGCGCACGTCGGGTTCGGCAAGTACCGCTGTGACCACTGCGAGCTCGTCGTCGGGTTCGACCTCGAGGCCGAGACGCCCGAGTTCCTCCTGCACCGTGGACTCGCGAGCCGCTACTCGAAGCAGATGTTCGGCACGGAGCTCCTGCCAGCGGAGCGCCGCCTCGCACCGGAGCACCCGGCGCTCCGCTGAAGCCCGTTCGGACGATCGGGCTCTGGTCGCCGGATAGGCTCGGCGCGTCCTCACATCTGACCGCTCGGTACGCGAGGAGATACCGGCTCGATGACGCAGCTCCTGGTGCTCGCGACCGAGTCCGGCTCCGGTGGGGGAGGATCCAGCCTCTCGATCTCGCCCCTCATCTGGGGCGTTTTCCTCGCCGTCGTCCTGGTCCTGCTGCTCCTGGACCTCCTGGTCTTCCATCGGGATGCGCACGCCGTCAGCACGAGGGAGGCCGCGTGGGCATCGGCCTTCTGGGTCGGGCTGGGGCTGGCGTTCGCGCCGGTGGTGTGGGTGTGGCTCGGATCCGAGCACGGGACGAACTACCTCACCGGCTACCTGATCGAGAAGAGCCTCTCGGTCGACAACCTGTTCGTGTTCGTCCTGATCTTCAGTTACTTCGGCGTCCCAAACAAGTACCAACACCGCGTGCTGTTCTGGGGGATCTTCGGAGCTTTCATCTTCCGCGGGGCGTTCATCGCGGCCGGAGCAGCCCTGCTGAACCGCTTCTCGTGGATCGCGTTCGTGTTCGGGGCGTTCCTCATCTACACCGCGTGGCAGCTCGCGCACCACGAAGGCGTCGATGTCCACCCCGAGGACAACCCCGTCCTGAACTTGGCCCGCCGACTGATGCCCATCACGAAGGACTTCCACGGACAGCAGATCTTCGTGAAGGAGTCGGAGGTCGAGGCACACGAGATCGGGGGAGACCGCACGCCGAAGCTCGGGTACGTGGCGACTCCCTTGTTCGCGGTCCTGATCGTCATCGAGACGACCGACATCATCTTCGCGGTCGACTCGATCCCCGCGATCTTCGCGGTCACGCGCGAACCGTTCATCGTGTTCTCGTCGAACGCGTTGGCCCTCCTGGGCCTGCGTGCCTTGTACTTCCTGCTCGCCGACCTCGTCGCGCGCTTCCGCTACCTCGACGTGGGCTTGGCCGCGATCCTTGGGATCGTCGGGGTGAAGCTGATCTACGAGGAACTGGTCCACATGAGCGACCAGGGCACGATCACCGTGCCCGAGTGGGCCGTCTACCACATCGAGCCGTGGATGCCACTGATCCTCGTGGCCATCATCCTCACGATCGCGATCGTCGCATCGGTCAAGAACCCGCCCGAGGACTCCGAGCTGGAGGAGCGCCTCCAGGAGGCCGAGCACGCCCAGTCGCCGACCGAGCGGTCCTAGGTCGCCGGTGTGACTGACGTGCACACGTGTGAGCGGTGCGGCGACACCTTCGAGCTGTCGGCGGACGTGCGCGAGCGATACCCGGGCTGGGTGCCGAGCCTCTGTCGGGACTGCTACGGCTCCGAGGCCGGCCCAGGCTCTGGTGCCGGGTCCCGGGGCAGCTCATCGCGCCGCCGTGGTGGCGCCCGCCGCTCGGGTCCGGTCGAGGAGAACCTCACCGTCAGCCAGGTCCTGGACCGCTACGACGCCGGCCCGGACACCGGGGTGTTCACCGACGGCAGCGCGCACCCCAACCCCGGGCCGGGTGGGTGGGGCGCCGTCTACGTGATCCAGGACGAGGTCGTCGCCGAGGCACACGGGCACGACCCGGAGACCACGAACAACCGGATGGAGCTCACCGCGCTCCTGGAAGGCACCGAGCTGGTACCCGAGGGGACCGCCGCGACCCTGTTCACGGACAGCCGACTGTGCGTCGACACGATCACGAAGTGGGCCGCCGGGTGGGAGCAGCGCGGATGGAAGCGCAAGACGGGCCCGGTCGAGAACCTCGACCTCGTGCGGCCGTTGTTCGAGCGGTTCCAGGCGCGACCGGAGCTGTCGATCGCGTGGGTCCCGGCCCACCAGGGCTACCGCTGGAACGAGTACGCCGACGCGCTGTCCACCGCCTACCGCCGGGACGAGGTGTAGGAGGTCCATCCGGACACCCCGTCCAACGGACACGCCTCCGTAGGGTCGAGGGCGTCGAACCACCTCCGAGGGGGCGTCCTGATGCGCGTGCGGTCCCTGCTCGTGCTCGTCGTCGCGCTGCTCACCGCGGTCGCGGGCGTCGCGCCCGTCGGGGCCCAGGATGCCGACGGCCGCTACCAGGACTTCGGGGATCCCGGTGGGTTCCTCAACATCGTGCCTCCCGGACAGAACGGGGTCTTCAACGCAGCGGAGGCCGTGTCCGCACGGGGGGGCAGCTACCCGCCCCACACCGTCGACCAGCTGGAGATGTACGAGCAGCTCGTCTTCGAGGACGCCACCCCCGGGGTGACCGAGGAGCAGCTCCTCGAGTACTTCAAGGACGCGTCGTTCGGCGTCCCCGCCGACGACGTATCCAGCTCGTACTCGCCAGGCGGACGTGACGACGTCGTCGTGGTCCGTGACGCCTCGCACGGGGTCCCGCACATCTACGGCGAGACCCGCGAGGGCACGATGTTCGCCGCCGGCTACACCGGGGCTGAAGACCGGCTGTTCCTGATGGACGTGCTGCGGCACCTCGGACGTGCCCGCCTGAGCGAGTTCCTCGGGCCCTCCGAGGCCAACAAGGCCATGGACCGCGGCCAGTTCCTCGTCGCGCCCTACACCGAGCAGGACCTCACCGACCAGGCGGAAGCGATCCGTTCCGCGGGGGAGGAGGGGGCGCAGATCGCGGCGGACGCCGAGGCCTACGCCGCCGGCGTGAACGCCTACATCGCCGAGGCCATCATCGATCAGCGCAAGCTGCCCGCCGAGTACCCCGCGCTCCAGCAGCTCCCGGCCGAGTGGGTGATCGAGGACATCATCGCGATCGCCTCCCTGGTCGGCGGGATCTTCGGGAAGGGCGGCGGTGGCGAGATCGGCAACCTCTGCGACATCCACGCGCTGGCCGACTCGCGCGGCATCGCGTTCGACGAGGCGCGCACGATCTTCGACGACCTGCACTTCCCGAACGGCGCCGAGGCACCCCTCACCACCGACCGACGGTTCCCCTACATGCAGACGGAGGAGCTGGCCCCGGCCTTGAGCCGCCCGGACGTCGACTGCGAGACGCTCGAGCCGGTGGTCGACGGGGAGGCCGACGCGGCGTCCCTCCTGGATGCCGTTGACAGCGCGATCCCGATCCCGCCCCCGCCCGGCTCAGCGCCCGGGATGGCACGGATCGACGGTCCGCTCGGGGCGATCCAGATCCCGCTCGACCTCGGGATGTCGAACGCCGTGCTGGTGGGGGCCGAGCACACCCAGGCCGGGCGCCCCATCGCGGTGTTCGGGCCCCAGACCGGCTACTTCATGCCGCAGCTCCTGGTCGAGAAGGACATCCACGGGCCCGGCATCGACGCAAGGGGAGTGTCGTTCGCCGGGACCGACATCTTCATCCAGCTCGGACGCGGACGTGACTACGCGTGGTCGGCCACCTCGGCGGGCGGGGACAACATCGACAACTGGGTGCTCGAGCTCTGCGAGCCCGGCGGGGGAGAGGCCACGGTCGACTCGATGGGCTACGTGCGCGGCGGCGAGTGCATCGAGATCGAGAGCTTCCAACACACGCAGATCGCCAAGCCGTCGGCGGGGGGACAGGCGCCGCCCGAGGTCATCACGTTCGAGGCGCAACGCACCGAGCACTACGGCTTCGTCCTGTTCCGTGGCGAGACCCCGGACGGGACCCCGATCGCGATCACCAACGACCGAACGACCTACCGCAACGAGCTCGGCTCGGCGTTCGGCTTCTACCGGATCAACGACCCCGGCTTCATGACCGACGGGTACGAATCGTTCCAGCAGGCGATGGGTGAGGGGGTCGACTACACGTTCAACTGGTTCTACGTGGACGATGAGGACATCGGCTACCAGCACTCCTGCAAGTGCCCGGTACGCGCCGAAGGGACCGATCCGTACCTGCCGACCTGGGGCAACGGTGACTGGGACTGGCAGGGGTTCCTGAGCCTCGACCAGCAGCCGCACGAGGTGAACCCCGACGAGGGGTACTTCACGAACTGGAACAACAAGCAGGCGCCAGGCTTCACCGCGAACGACAGCAACTTCAAGTACGGACCGATCTACCGCAACCAGCTCCTCGAGGAGCGGCTGCTGGCAGCGATCGATGCCGGGAAGGTCGACCGCGGTGACGTGGTGGACGTCATGGAGCTGGCGGGGACCACGGATCTGCGATCCCAGGAGCTCGTACCGTTGCTCCTGCAGGCGCTCGGAGACACGCCGCCAGCCGACGCTGACGACCGTGTCGGTGAGATGGTCACGAGGCTACGTGAGTGGGCATCCGACGACCGCGGGCACCGGCGCGATCACGATGACGACGGCGCCTACGACCGACCCGTGGCACCGTCGATCATGGATGCGTGGCAGGGCGGGGCGCCCGACCCCAACGAGGACACCCCGAACCCGAACGACGACGCGTTCCTCGTGAACGCCGTCTTCGGCGATGCGTTCGAGCAGCTCGGGATCGGGGTGGTCGACTCGCCGATGCAGCACGTGGGATCCGCCTTCAACGGAGGCGCCGAGAGCCACCTCGACAAGGACCTCCGGCAGGTGCTCGGCGAGGACGTCGACGACCCGTTCTCGAGGACCTACTGCGGGGGTGGCGACCTCGGAGCGTGCCGAGACGCCCTTTGGGACTCGCTGTCCGCGACCGCGGCGGCGCTCGAGGAGGACTTCGGATCCGCCGAGGTCGCCGACTGGCAGCGCGTCCCCGCAGATGACGCCATCGTCCACAGCCCGGTGGGGGTCGTCACGGTCCCGGACATCCACTGGGTGAACCGTCCGACCTTCCAACAGGTCGTCCAGGTCGGCCAGCCGATCGGCCACGCGCCCGAGACGCCGACGGGCGGCGACGGCACCGACGGCGGCGGAGCGCCCGACGACCGCGCACCGACGCCGGTGACCGGTGGCGGGGCGGCCGCTGTCGTGCTGGGCGCGGTCATGCTGCTCGGGGCGCTCGGTCTCCGGCGTCGAGGCTCTCGCCGCACCTGAACCGTCCGCCCCACCGGCTCGTGAACCGCGAGCGCCGTATGTGGCGCTCGTCGTTCACAGATCGCGTGTGGGGAGGGCCTCAGCGGTGCCCGTGAACCGTTCGCGCCACATGTGGCGCTCCTGGTTCACAGGCGATCGTGCCGTGCTATGCCCGGTAAGGAGCATTATGTGAACTAGAACGTTAGGCGGCGCGTCGTACGTCCAGCGTGCGCTCAGCGAACCTCTCCCCCCGGGTCCTCCTGGGCGTTCAAGCCCAGGCCCGGTACCTGTCGATACCCCACATCCGCTTCCGGACGCTCACGACACGGGGGGAACATCCGGATGAACTACCTCACGCGTGCCACGACATTCGTGGCGACCATCGCCGTCCTGGTCGGTGCACTGCCGGTCATGGCGTCCGCGCAGCCCGCTCCGGCCGGCACCGTCCGGTTCTTCGGCGCGCCCGGCACGACGTTCACCGTCCCCGGGTTCGGGCGCTTCTCGGGCACGATCGACCTGGCCAACGCACCCGGCGGCGGCCTGACCGTCGTTAACGAGCTACCCATGGACGACTACATCGACGGGCTCGGCGAGATGCCGGCGAGCTGGCCGATGGAGGCTCTGAAGGCACAGGCCGTCGCTGCCCGCAGCTACGCGTGGTACTCGATCGAGCTCGGGACGTTCCGCGACCGCGGCCTCCCCTACGACATCTGCGCCACCGTCGACTGCCAGGTGTTCGACGGCCTCGAGGTCGTGGAATCTCCGGATGGTCACCGCTGGGAACGAGCCGTCGACGAGACCGCCGGCGAGGTGCTCACCTGGGACGGTGCTCCGGTCATGGCCCGCTTCTTCTCGAGCGCCGGCGGACACACCCGGAACAACGAACACGTGTTCGGCTTCGGGCAACGCACCGCCGGTCCCAAGCCGTACCTCAAGGGGGTCGAGGACCCTGACGAGGCGATCTCTCCGCACCACCGCTGGTCCGTGCAGATGACCCGTGCAGAGCTCGAGGGGCTGCTGAGCCACGGGGCGACCCTCTCGCAGGGCCTGCCGATGGCGAACATCGAGTGGATCGCCTCCGACGGTGACCCGGATGGCATCCGGGTCGACCAGGTCCGGGTGACCCGAGTCGACGGCCACCAGGTGCAGCTGTCCGCGAGCAAGTTCCGCGCGTGGCTGTCCGAGGTCGGTCCGCAGGTGCTGCCCAACCGGTTCCCGGTCCGCAACGCGGAGGGCAAGGCCCTGCCGGACACCGTTCCGTCGAGCCGCTTCGAGTTCCAGCTCACCGCGACCGACGCCCTGATCACCGGCAAGGGATGGGGCCACGGGGTCGGGATGAGCCAGTGGGGCGCCCGTGGCAAAGCCGAGAAGGGCATGACCCACGACGACATCCTGGCGGCCTACTACAACGGCGTGCGCCCCGACCGGACGCCGCACCTCCCGGACCGGGTGCGCGTCGGCCTCGCGGACAACGCCGGAGCCGTGACGGTTCAGGCCCACGGTCCTGTCACGGTGGTGGTCGGCGACCAGGGCGGCCACTCGACATCCGGCGGGTCCTGGACCGTCCAGGCCGCTGCCGGGCAGCCGACGCTGGGCGGCACCGCCGTGGCTTTCAGCCCGGATGCCCTCCCTCAGCCTCCGGCTCCGGCCGAGCCGCCGGCGGACGCGGTCGTCGAGCCCGACGCCCGCACGCTCGGCCAGCCCGAGGATCCCGAGCAGGATGCTGACCGCATCGTCGAGGCTCCCGCTCCGACCATGGGGCCCGCCGCGTTCTTCCTGCGGGCTGCGTCAGAGGCGGCGCGCCTGGTCCTGCCGGTCCCCACGAGCCTGCCGGACCTGTTCGGCTGACGTGCGACGGGGCCCGACTCAGGTCGGGCCCCGATCGCGTCCGAGGGTCAGCTCGATGACTTCTTCGTCGACTTCTTCGCTGAGCGTCCTTGTGCCTTCTTGGCGGCCTTCTTCGTCGACCGGTCGGTCTTCACCGGCTCACCGTGATCGTGGACGTGCGCCTCACCCTGATGCTCCGAGTCGAAATCCTGATGGGGTAGGTGCGCGTGGCTGATCGCCGGATGATCGTGCTCGTGCTCGTGCTCCGAGTAGAGGTGGTCGAACCCACCCGTCAGCTTGTTGAAGTTGTGCGTGACGTGGTAGTGGGTGTGGCTGTGGACCAGCTTCTCGTGGTCGTGTTGCTCGGGTTCGTGCTCGTGGTGGGCCATGGGTTCCCCCTGGTCGAGGTCGGTTCGACCTCACGGTAGGGACCGCACCGGACACGTACGCAGCGACGAACGGTCACCCCTCGTCGCGTGCTCGGGACGGGTTCACCCGTTTGGGCTCGCCCTCTTGCTTGGGGAAGTGCGGGGGCCACGGAGCGTCACCGAGACCCTCCTCCTCATCGCGCCGTGCGAGATCCAGCAACCCGTCCAACGCGCCGACGGCCTCGTCGATCCCGTCGGTCAGGTCCCCCATATCCGCGTACCGCTCCTCGGCGAAGGTGCCCATCGGGAACGCCTTTGGATCGACGTGGGGCACCTCGTCCCAGGTCAGCGGGGTGGAGACCAGTCCGGTGGGACGGACGCTGTACGCGGACGCCACGGTCCGGTCCCTGGCGTTCTGGTTGTAGTCGACGAAGACCCCGTGTCGTTCCTCCTTCCACCACGCGCTCGTCGCCTGGTCCGGCAGCCGACGCTCGACCTCCCTCGCCAGGGCCAGGGCCGCTCTACGGACGTCGGTGAAGGACCAGCCAGGCTCGATCCGCACGTTCACGTGCATCCCGCGGGACCCGGACGTCTTGGGCCAGCCGACCAGGTCGTGCTCCCGGAGCACTTCGCGGACGCAGAGCGTCACCTCGCGCACCATGGCGAAGTCCGCCTCCGGTGTCGGGTCGAGATCGACCCGGAGCTCGTCGGGGTGGTCCACGTCCGCTGCGCGCACCGGCCACGGGTTGAGGTCGAGGCAGTTCAGCTGCGCCATCCACACCACGTCGCTGACCCCACGCGGCACGAGGAGATCAGCTGACCGACCCGACGGGAACCGGATCGTCGCGTACTCGTGCTCGTCGTCCTTCGGGGCGCGCTTCTGGAAGAACGGCTCACCGCGCAGCCCCTTGTTCCACCGCTTGAGGACCGTCGGGCGGCCGTACACGCCTCGAAGGGCCCCGTCGCCGCACGCGATGTAGTGACGTACGAGGTCGAGCTTCGTCCACCCCTGATCCGGGAACATCACCTTCGCCGGACTCGAGACACGGACCTCGCCGTCGGGGGTCTCGACGAACACCTCGTCCCGTGCCATCAGGAGCTGACCTGTTCGGCGATCACCGGCGCGACCGTTCCAGGAGCTCGCGGTTGGCATCGAGCCCCTGGGGAGCCCGGCGGAAGAGCGTCCTGCCGATCAGTCGGACGATCAGGAGGAACGCGAGGAACGGGACGAGGTTGATCAGCGACCCACGGATGTCTCCCGCTTGCGCGTAGCCGATCATCGCCAGGAGGACCATCGCCCCCACCGACAGCGGGGTCGCCAGCAGCTTCGGGTAGGTCATCCGCAGCTGGGAGACCATCCACTCCCCCGTCTCGACGGCGGTCTCGGCGTCCTCGGGGCGCTCCACCGCGCGGCCCTTGCGGACCGCCTGGACGATCTCCTGCCGACGTTCGGTCGGTAGCTCCTTCAGGCTGTTCGGCGCCGGCTCGTACAGCCGCCACCTCACCGGTCGCCTCCCGTGCGCACGACCTCCTCGAAGGATGGACCGCTCGGACGGTCCAGTTGCTCCATCGTGCACTCGGCCGGGTCCTTGTCCGGACGCCAGCGCTCGAACCGCGTGGCGTGCCGGAACCGCCCGTTCGTCAGCTGCCCGTAGCTCACCTGCGCCACCAGCTCCGCTTCGAGCGGGACCCACGACAGGTCCTTGTCTCCGGTCCAGCGGCTCGGCTCGCCCGGCCTGCGCGCGTCTTCCCCGAAGGGGTCGTCGTCCGACCCGATGACCAGGTCCTGCAGCCGCTCGTACAGCGCGATCCGCTCCTCGTCGGAGAAGTTCGAGCAGTGGCCCACGAAGTGCATCTCCCCCCGGTCGTCGTACAGCCCGAGGAGCAGCGACCCGATCCCGGCCTCGGGCCCGTCCTTGTGGACCCGGTAGCCGCCGACCACACAGTCCACATCGCGGCGGTGCTTGACCTTGATCATCTCGCGCTTGCCCTCGACGTAGACGCCGACGAGCTGCTTGCACACGAGTCCGTCGCACCCGGCGGACTCGAACTCCTGGAACCACCGCTCCCCTACCTCGGGGTCGGTGGTGTGGGGTGTGAGGTGCCAGACGGGAGGCATCCCGCGCCCGAAGAGCTCCTCGAGGGCCTCACGACGGTCGGCGAACGGTCGCTCGCGTAGATCCTCGCCGTCGAGCGCGAGGAGGTCGAACGCAACCAGCTGCGCAGGGGTCTGCTCAGACAGCATCTGGATGCGGCTCTCGGCCGGGTGGATCCGCTCGGACAGCGAATCGAAGTCGAGCTTCCCGTCCCGTGCGATCACGACCTCGCCGTCGACGACCGTGCCCGGTGGGAGCTCACGGAGCGGGTCCTCGAGCTCCGGGAAGTACCGCAACAGGGGCTTCTGGTTCCGGCTGTCCAGCCGGGGCTGGTCCCCAGGCCACGCCAACGTGCGGAAGCCGTCCCACTTCGGCTCGTAGCCCCACTCCCCCGGCTCGTTCCGGCCCGGGATCGACTCCCGGGTCTTGGCCTCCATCGGGGTGCGGGGAGGGTCGAACGGTTGGTCGGTCACCGCTCCTCCGGGCGTCGCAACAGCACCACCGAGCGTGCCTCGACCGGCACCTCGTCCCCCGACTTGACCTCGTCGTCCTCATCCTCGGTGAAACCCCTGGACGTGTCCAGGGTCACCTCCCACGGGCCGTCGCCGATCTTCTTCGGGACGGTGAAGTCCAGACCTTCGTTCCACGCGTTCAGGATGAGGTAGAAGCTGTCATCGGCGATGCGTTCCCCGCGGGGTCCAGGCGTCGCGATCCCCTCGCCGTTGAGGAAGACGCCGAGCGACTTGGCGTAGCCCTGCTGCCAGTCCTCGTCGGTCATCTCCGTGCCGTCGGGACGGAACCACCCGATGTCGGTGAGCTCCGTCCCTCGGATCGACTGGCCCTCGAACCAGCGACGACGCCGGAACACCGGGTGCTCGTCACGCAGCGCGATGAGCCTCCGGGTGAACCCGAGCAGTTCCTCGTCCGCCTCTTCCCACCGGTACCAGGCCAGCTCGGTGTCCTGGCAGTAGACGTTGTTGTTGCCGTCCTGCGTGCGCCCGATCTCGTCGCCACCGAGCAGCATCGGGACACCTTGGGATAGCATCAGGGTCGACAGGAAGTTGCGCTGCTGCTTCGCGCGGCAGGCCAGCACCTCGGGGTCGTCGGACGGTCCCTCCTCCCCGCAGTTCCACGACCGGTTGTCGTCGGTGCCGTCCTCGTTGCCCTCCTTGTTCTGCTCGTTGTGCTTGTGGTTGTACGAGACGAGGTCTCGCAGCGGGAACCCGTCGTGCGCGGTCACGAAGTTGATGCTGGCGGACGGTCGACGCGCCGAGGACGCGTACAGGTCGGAGCTGCCGGTGAGGCGGTAGGCGAGCTCGGCCAGGGTCTCGTCCTCGCCGCGCCAGTAGTCGCGGATCGTGTCCCGGTACTTGCCGTTCCACTCCGACCACGCCGGCGGGAAGTTGCCGACCTGGTAGCCACCCTCCCCCACGTCCCATGGTTCGGCGATGAGCTTCGCCTGGCTGATCACCGGGTCCTGCTGGATGAGGTCGAAGAAGGCCGACAGCCGGTCGACATCGTGCAGCTCGCGGGCGAGGGTCGCGGCGAGATCGAAGCGGAAGCCATCGACGTGCATCTCGAGCACCCAGTAGCGCAGGGAGTCCATGATGAGCTGCAGCACGTGCGGGTGGCGCATGTTCATGGAGTTGCCCGTGCCCGTGTAGTCCATGTAGTGGCGCGGGTCGTCCTCGACGAGCCGGTAGTAGGCGCGGTTGTCGATGCCCTTGAACGACAGGGTGGGTCCGAGGTGGTTGCCCTCGGCGGTGTGGTTGTAGACCACGTCGAGGATGACCTCGATGCCCTCGTCGTGGAGGGCCCTCACCATCTGCTTGAACTCCTGCACCTGCTGCCCGGGCTGGGTGGAACCGGTCTCCTCGCGGTAGCGGTACGCGCTCGCGTACTCGTTGTGGGGCGCGAAGTACCCGATCGAGTCGTAGCCCCAGTAGTTGCGCAGCCCCTTCTGGATCAGGTCGTGCGAGTGGATGAACTGGTGGACCGGTTGGAGCTCGACCGCCGTCACGCCGAGGTCCTTGAGGTGATCGATCACCGGGTCGGTGGTGAGGGCCGCGTAGGTCCCGCGGAGATCCTCCGGGACATCCGGGTGGAGCTCCGTCAGGCCCTTGACGTGGGTCTCGTAGATCACGGTCGAGTGCCACGGGGTGCCCGGGTGCCGGTCGTTGCCCCAGTCGAAGAAGGGGTTGATCACGACCGCCTTCGGCATGTGCGGGCCGCTGTCGTCGTCGTTGCGCTCGCCGGGCTCCTCGAAGCGGTAGCCGAAGACCGACTCGTCCCAGTCGATCTGCCCGTCCAGCGCCTTGGCGTAGGGGTCGAGGAGCAGCTTGTTCGGGTTGCAGCGGTGGCCCTCGTCGGGCTCGTAGGGCCCGTGGACGCGGTAGCCGTAGCGCTGTCCCGGCCCGATATCGGGCAGGTAGCCGTGCCAGCAGAACCCCGTGACCTCCGGGAGGTCGGCCCGGGTCTCCTCGCCGTCGGCGTCGAAGAGGCACAACTCGACCCGCTCGGCCGCCTCGGAGAAGATCGAGAAGTTGGTCCCCGCGCCGTCGTACGTGGCACCCAACGGGTACGCATCGCCTGGCCAGACCCTCAGGATGGACCTCCTCCGTCGCCGCACGAGTGTAGGAAGCGCGACCTGTTCCCCTTGACTTCCGACCCGGCGAGAGGCTCACTGTCCACCAGACGGATGAGGAGGCGGAGTTGAGCGAGGAACGGTTCCGGGTGCAGATCGCCGAGGAGACCGAGGAGGAGATCCGCCAGCGTCGTCGTCGGCTCCGTGCCGCGCTCGACCAGGTCGAGCACGCCATCGCCTCCGCAGCTGGCGCGCCCCGTGAGTGGCAGGCGCAGGTCACGGACTCGCTGGAACGGCTGCGCACGACCTGGACGGACCACATCGCGAAGACCGAGTCGGAGAACGGGTTCTACGCGCAGATCCTCCAGGACGCGCCTCGCCTGGAAGCGACGGTGAACCGGGTCCGTGGCGACCACGAGGGACTCGTCACGACGACCGAGAAGCTGCTGGCGCGGTGCCAAGAGGGTCCTCTCGAGGCCGCAGCGATCGAGGAGCTGCGTCTCGAGATCCTGGACCTGCTGGGCCGGTCTGCCCGCCACCGCCAGCACGGGTCGGACCTGATCTACGAGGCCTACCAGGTGGACGTCTCCGCCGGCGACTGAGCCGCACGGGTGAGCGACCTGCGGTCGGCTGAGGTCGCTCAGCCCTCGTCCGCCTCCGCTGCCTCCCCCGCCACGATCGTCGCCGCGAGCTGCTCCCCGCGCGTCTCCGAATCCACGGTCGCGTCCTCGTTGCCGGCGAGGCCCTCCCGCTCGGCGAGCAGCCGTTCCATCTCCTCGGCGATGTCCTCGTCCTGTTGCCAGAACTCCTCGAGGTCGAGGTCCTGGAAGTGCAGCACGCCCATGTCGAGGAACGCCTTCTGGACGTTCGGGCCCCACAGGCCGATGCGTTTGACGGTCGGCACGACGCGCGAGAACAGCGCCTTGCGGAACTCGCCCATCAGCTGCGCGTTGTCGACGTACTCGACGCACTCGTCGACGTCGAAGCCGAGGGTCTCCCACACCTCCTCGGCCAGGAACCGGTCCTTCAGCAGGTACGACGCCTCGACCACGAACTCCTCGCGCTCCTGGCGCTCCTTCTCGGTGAGCTCGGCGTACGCGTCCTGCAGCGCGAGCGAGCCGAACGCGACGTGCCGCGCCTCGTCCTGCATCACGTAGGCGTTCAGCGACTGGCCGAGCGGGTCCTTGGTGAAGTCCCGGATCATCGAGAACGCAGCCAAGGCGACGCCCTCGATCATCACCTGCATGCCGAGGTAGGTCATGTCCCACCGGTCGTCGGTGATGGTCTGGTCGAGCAACGTCTTCAGGTGCGGGTTGATGGGGTAGGCGAGCTCGATCTTCTCGTTGAGGAACCTCGAGTAGGCCTCGACGTGTCGCGCCTCGTCCATCACCTGCGTGGCCGCGTAGAACTTCGAGTCGATGTCGGGGGCGGTCTGCACGATCTTGGAGGCGCAGATCAGCGCTCCCTGCTCACCGTGGAGGAACTGCGAGTTCATCCACGCGGCCATGTGGTGCCGGACGGTGTCCTTCTCGTCGCGGTTCAGGCGTTCCCAGGTCGGCGACCCGTAGATCGAGACGTACTCGTCCGGCATCATGTCGGTGTTCGAGGTGTCGACGTCGCGTGACCAGTCGATGCGCGTGTTCGCGTTCCACTGCTTCTCCTTCCCCTTCTCGTAGAGGTTCAGGAGCCGGTCGCGGCCCTCGTCGTACTCCCAGTTGAACACGGCCTCGCTGTGGCCGGGGATGTGCCACTGGGTGGCCTCGACGGGCAGGGCGTACCGGTGGGTCGTCACGGGGTTCTCCTTCACTCGGCCTTGAGGCCGTGGACCAGCAGGTCGGCAAGTTCGGTGGCGACCTGTTCCAGCGGTTCATCGGTCGGGTTGACGGCGTAGCTCACGAGCAACCGCGTGGTGGCATCGGCGGCGCGGTGGACCAGCACCGGTGAGAGGTGTGGGAGTCGTTCGGACAGCAGATCCTCCAGGACCGGCAGCGCCGCGGTGAGGACCGGCCCGGAACCGTGGAGCAACGCCGGGAGGAGCGCCTCGGGCTCGGTGGCGAGGAGCCGGTCGAGCAGCGGGTGCTCCCGTGCCGCGACGAGCGCTTCGAGGATGGCGGCTTCGACGGACGGACGCAGGTCGGTGTGCCGTTGGGCGGCGGCGGCGATGCGCTGCATCAGCTGGCGCTCCTCGCCCACGATCGCCGCCCGGATCAACTCGTCGCGGGATCCGAAGTAGCGGTACACGGTCTGTCGAGAGACACCGGCCGCTGACGCCACATCCTCGACCCCGAGCCGGGACAAGCCGTGCATCGAGATGGCCTCGATCGTGGCGTCGAGGATGCGCTCGCGGGTCGTCTCCGTGGTCATGTGACGTTTATACAAGATATGTAACACGGTTGCAAGGGGTCTGCTTGGAGGTCCCACGGGACCGGCGAACCACCCACCCGCGAGGAACACGGGGGTCGTCTCCCGGGTTGTCTACGCTGAGCGCGCGGGCGCCGTACCGGACCGTCGAGGACGTGGGAGCGACGTGGGCGAGGCGATGATCCGGCTCGAGAGCGTCACGAAGCGTTTCCCCGGCACGAGCGCCCCTGCGGTCGACGGGCTCTCGCTCGAGGTACCCGAGGGTGAGATCGTCGTGCTCGTCGGGCCCTCAGGATGCGGCAAGACGACCACGCTGAAGATGATCAACCGACTCGTCGAACCGACCTCCGGGACGATCCACGTCGCCGGCGAGGAGATCCGTAGCGTCGAGGCCCACGAGCTGCGCCGTCGCATCGGGTACGTGATCCAGCAGATCGGGCTGTTCCCCCACCGGACGATCCGCGACAACATCGCGACCGTGCCACGTCTGCTCGGGTGGGACGAGGCGCGGATCGACGAGCGTGTGGACGAGCTGATCCAGGTGATGAGTCTCGACGCGTCCATGCGTGACCGGTACCCGGCGGAGCTCTCCGGGGGCCAGCGGCAGCGGGTTGGCGTCGCCCGCGCGCTCGCGGCCGATCCCCCGGTGCTACTGATGGACGAACCGTTCGGCGCCGTCGACCCGATCGTGCGGTCCCGGCTGCAGCGCGAGCTGCTGGACCTGCAGCAGCGCGTCCGCAAGACGATCGTGTTCGTGACGCACGACATCGACGAAGCGATCCAGTTGGGCGACCGCATCGCGATCCTCAACGTCGGCGGGATCCTCGAGCAGTACGGATCGCCCCGCGAGGTCCTGGCGGACCCGGCGAACGCGTTCGTCGAGGACTTCCTCGGTAGCGAACGGGGCCTCAAGCGGCTGTCGCTGATCCCGGTCACGGAGCTGGATCTCGACCGTGGCCCCGTGGTCGACGCCGATGCGAGCATCGAGGATGCCAAGCGCGTGCTGTCGGAGCACGGCTCGGCGTGGGTGGGCGTGCTGGAGGGGCGGCGGATGCGCGGTTGGGTGTGGGGGCAGGACCTGGAGCCCGGGCGGCGCGTCGGTGAGCATGAGACCCACGACTTCCTGGTGTGGATCGAGTCGTCGTCGAGCCTCCGGGAGGCGCTCGACGCGGTGGTCAACACCCGCAACCAGGTGGCGGTCGTGTACGACGAGGACGTCTACCTCGGGATGCTCCGTGTCGAGCAGATCAGCAGGGAGCTGCTGCGGTGAGCGCGATCCTGGCGCAGTCGACGGACCGGGCCTTCATCCGGTGGGGGTGGATCGCCGACCACACCGACGAGATCTGGGATGCCACGGTCGCCCACCTGGTCCTCACGGCGGTCCCGGTGGCGATCGGCTTCGTCCTGTCCCTCATCCTGGTGGCGATCTCGCTGCGGTGGCGTCACCTGTACGAACCGATCGCGAAGACCTCGGCGCTGCTCTACACGATCCCGAGTCTCGCCGCGTTCGCACTGCTGGTCCCGTGGTTCGGCCTCTTCAGCATCTGGACCGCCATCGTGCCGCTCACGACCTACACGCTGCTGATACTCGTGCGCAACCTCATGACCGGGATCGATCAGGTCCCTCAAGGCGTGCTCGAGGCGGCGACCGGCATGGGGTACCGGCCGGGGCGCCGGTTCTTCGAGATCCAGCTCCCCCTCGCGCTGCCGGTCATCATCGCCGGTATCCGGATCGCCACCGTGACCGTGGTCGGGCTCGTGACGGTCACGGCCCTGCTGGGACGCGGCGGCCTCGGCAAGTTCATCCTCGATGCGTTCCGCCGGTCGATCATCTTCCCGACCGAGGCGTTCGTCGGACTGGTCGGCACGGTGGCGTTGGCGGGGTTCCTCGACCTCGCGCTCTACCTCGTCCAGCGCGCGCTCACCCCGTGGACACGGAGCGAGGTGAGCTGAGGTGGGGATCATCTCCGAGGCGCTCGCCTGGCTGAGCGACGCGGCGCGCTGGGGCTGGGGTGACCGCACGATCCCGTTCCGCATCGTGCAGCACCTGCAGCTGGCCCTGATCCCGACGGTGCTCGCGGTCGCGATCGCCGTCCCGGTGGCCGCCTGGCTCGCCCACCGGCGGCGGGCCGAGTTCCTAGCGACGGCGGTGGTGAACGTCGGACGGGCGATCCCGTCGTTCGGCGTCCTGGTGGTGGCGGCGCTGCTCGCGATCCGGTGGGGTGTCTCCGTCGCTTTCTGGCCCGGGGCCCTCGCGCTCCTGCTGCTGGCGCTGCCGCCGGTCTTCACCAACACGTACGCCGGGGTCGCCGGAGCTGAACCTGCGACGGTCGAGTCGGGGCGCGGGATGGGGATGACCCCCCGTCAGCTCCTCACCGACGTCGAGCTGCCGCTGGGCTCCCCCGTGATCCTCGCGGGCATCCGCATCGCCTTCCTGCAGGTCGTCGCGACGGTCCCCCTGATCGCCGTTGTGGGTCCCTCCGGTGGGCTCGGACGCTACATCGTCGACGGGTTCGCCCAAGGGCGGGCCGGCCGGGCGCAGGTGCTCGCGGGCGCCATCCTGGTAGCGGGCCTCACCTTCCTCACGGACCTCGCCTTCGGGAAGCTGGAGAGCGTGGTCCTGCCGGAGGGCCTCCGCGAGGTCGACCATGAGGACGTCATGGTCGAGACCGGGGTGGTCGCGTGACCGCCGGTCCACGCGCAACGACGCACGGTCGGTGCGAGGACAACTACGACACGCGTAGTATCTGCGCGAGTTCCGCAAGACCCGGTTCCGGATCAGGATCCGGTGCCCACAACGGAAAGGGAGATACCCATGCGGACGCACTTCCGCAGCGGTGCCCTCGGGGCGATCATCCTGTCCCTCGCGCTCGTCGCGACGGGGTGTGGAGGATCGGGTGAGGACACCACCTCTGAACCGACCACCGCCGACGGCACGACCCGGTCCGAACCGGGAGGCCCGGCGGACGGGCCGACGATAACCGTCGCTTCGTTCAACTTCCCGGAGAGCGTCATCCTCGCGGAGATCTACGCGCAGGCGCTCGAGCACCGGGGCTACCCCATCGAGAAGAAGCTCGACCTCGGATCGCGCGAGCTGATCCTGCCCGAACTCAAGTCCGGGGCGATCGACCTGCTGCCCGAGTACGTGGGATCGGCGCTCGGCGTCGGGTTCGGCGGTGAACCGACAGCGGACACCCAGGAGACCGCGGAGAAGCTCCAAGCTGCGTACGAGAGCGAGGACTACGGCGTCACGGTCCTCGAGCCGGCCCCCGGTCAGGACAAGAACGTCTTCGTCGTGACCGAGAGCTTCGCGCAGGAGCACGGGGTGCAGACGATCAGCGACCTCGCGAACGTCGACGGCACGATCACCTTCGGTGGCCCGCCGGAGTGCGAGAACCGTGACACGTGTCTCCAGGGTCTCCAGGACGTGTACGGGCTCGAGAACGTCGAGTTCCAACCGATCCAGGAAGGGTCAGCCAGGGTCGCGTCGCTCGAGAACGGCGACATCGACCTGTCGCTGCTGTTCTCGACGCAGCCGGTGATCGACGAGAAGGGCTTCGTCGCACTGGAGGACGACGAGGGCATGATCCCCGCTGAGAACGTCGTCCCGGTCGTCACCACCGAGGTGGTTGACGCGTACGGGGACGACTTCACGTCCCTCCTCAACGAGATCTCGGCGATGATCGAGACCCAGACGCTGCTCGACCTGAACGGGCAGGTCGAACTAGAGGCCAAGGACCCCGCTGTCGTAGCCGAGCAGTGGCTGCAGGACAACGGCTTCCTCGACTGAACCGGACCGATGAGCGCGTCTACAGCGGATGAGTCCCCTCAGTCGCTGCGGTGGCTGACGATCCCCAGGCGGTAGGCCTCGGCGACCGCCTGGGCGGCCGTTGACACCCCGAGCTTGGCGTAGACGTTCGTGAGGTGGTTCTTGATGGTCTTCACCGACAGGAACAGGGTGTCGGCCATCTCCTGAGGACGTGCCCCCGTCGCCATGAGCTGCAGGATCTCGAGCTCCCGCTCGGTCAGCTGACTCGCGGGCGTATCGCCCCGACCACCTGCCATCTCCATGACCCGACGCGCGATCGCGGGGCTGAGGTAGGTACCGCCCTCCCCGACCGTTTCCAGCGCGTGGACGAGCTCCTCGGTCGACGCCGATTTCGACACGTACCCGTCCGCCCCGAGCGAGACCGCACGGCGGATGGTCGCGTCGTCGTCGTGCATCGTCAGGAAGAGGATCCGCACGTCCGGGAACTGCTTGCGCAGCTTCGTCGCAACGGTGATGCCATCGATGTCGGGCATGTTCACGTCCAGCAGGACGAGGTCGGCATCGTGCCGGCGGACCAGATCCGGGACCGGTTCGCCGCGCTCGACGTCCGCGACGACCTCGAACCCGGGTTCGGAGTTCACGAGCTTCACGAGGCTCTGACGGACGAGGGTGTGGTCGTCGGCGATGACCACCCGCTGGTTGCGGTCGCTCTCCACGTTCAGGTTCCCGTTCCCATGGCGGTCCGTTCATCGATCGGGCACGCGAGCGTGACCCGCGTGCCTCCCCCCCGCAGAGAGGTGACCTCGAGGTCCGCCCCGAGCTCCGCCGCGCGTTCGCGGATGATCCGGAGCCCAGCCCCCTCGCGTCCGGCCCGGCGATCGTAGCGCTCGGGCATGCTCCGGCCGTCGTCCTCGATCACGAGACGGATCAGCCCTTCGTCGTCCTCGAGCAGCACCGATACGGACTCGGTACCTGCACGCCGCACGGCGTTCGAGAGCGCCGAGCGGAAGATGCGGAAGATCTCGGTCTCCGCGGCCGGGTCGAGCCGCACGCTGGATCGGGTCCGCACGTCGATCGTGAGCCCCGCGAGGAGGCGGATGTCGCGACAGTGGTCGTGGATCGCCACCGCCAATCCTCCTGACAGTGATGCGGCGCGGAGGTCAGCGATGGTCGACCGGACATCCGCAAGTGACCGTTGCACGACCTGCGCGAGCCGGTCGGCATCCTCCGAGATGCCTTCTGCCGGATCTGGGCCGTAGCGCGACAGGAACTCGAGCTCGAGACGCACGTGCGCGAGCGCCTGCGCGACGCCGTCGTGCAGATCCGATGCCAGCCTCCCTCGCTCCTCGTCGACGGCCAGCTCCCGCACCCGCGAGAACAACCGCGCGTTGTCGATCGAGAGCGCTGCCTCGCGGGCGATCCGCTGGAGGGCCCGCCGGCTCGTGGCGGGGAGACGGCCATCGGCGCCGACGAGGACCCACCCGTCTCGCCCCGACCCCGTCGGTAGAGCGATCACGCTCCACGTGAGCTCGGCTGGCGCCGCCTCCAGGACGGTGTCCGGGACGGCGTGCCCCACATCGGCCGACAGCGTGGAGACGAGCAGCTCCTCCGGGAACTCCTCCCGCTCGGTGACGACGCTCGCGTGCTCCGTGAGCCCTTCGGACGCGACCTCGTACACGACACCGGACTCGGCAACGAACAGGACGCTCGCCCGAGCACCTACGACGGCCGCGACCTCGTCGAGGGTGGCCTGCGCCACGCTCTGCAGGGTGAGACTGCGCGGCAGGTCACGCGCGATCCGGTAGAGGCTGGACAGGGCCCGGTTGGCCTCCTGCAGGAGGACCATCGGCGCGTCCAACCCGTCCCCCGCTCGGAGCCGCCTGGCCTGTCCACCCGCCAACGCCGCAGCCGGGAACAGGAGGAGGACCACGATGACGTCGAGCGGCCTGGCCTGCCCGCCCCCGATGAACGCGACGACGAGCGATGGCACCGACGCGAGCGAGACGAACGAACCCGCGAGCACCGCGCCCAGCGACCGCATGAACAGCCCAGACCCGACCGCAGCCACGAACCCGAACGCGAGGTAGTTGCTGAGGTACCCACCGGTCGCCACGATGAGCGCGGCGGCGACCGCCGTGTCCACCAACGCGCCCGTGCGGGTGCCACGCAGGAAGCGCAGCCGCGCGGTGACGTAGAGGAACGAGGCAGCGAGGGCGATCGTGTCGACGAGGTCGGTGGGAGCGTGCTCCGCGGACTGCACGATCGCTGCGGCCGCGATGGCCCCGACGCGGGCTGGCCCCATCCAGACCTGCAGACGGCGCCCGAGATCGGCGGCTGGCCGTCGCTCGCCGTCGGCGTCCGCGCCGCCCAGCACCTCGCTGACGGTCCGCCGCAGATCCTGCGGGAGGTACGGGCGGAGCAGGACCGCATCGGCCGGGAAGGACCGCGCGCGGTGTGGATCGTTCGGTCGGCCGATCGACACGACGGGGACGCCGTCGGCGAGCTCGGCCGCCGAGGGGGCGTTGGCCCCGTTGACATCCACCAGTAGCAGGTCGCAGTGGCTGATCCGCTCGCCCGGATCCGTCGCGTCGAACACCCTCAGGACGGTGGCGTCCGGGTACTCGCGCGTGACCGTGAGCGAGAGGTAAGGGTCGGGATCGACGAGCCCGATCGTCAAGGCCCGAGCATCAACGGCCGAGCCGCGCCCCCTCACCACATCCCGTACATCCCCATGGGCAGATTGTCGCCGACCGTGCCAGCCGTGACCAGCATGCGGACGGGTCCACCAGCGCGACGAACGTACGTTCGGTACGATGTCGCCTCATGGATGCGAGCGAACGACTGCGTTGGGACACCGTCGGTGATGACCCGCAACGGCGCCTGTTCGGGTCCGACGTCGAGCGTGTGACCCATCCCGAGTTCGCGGGGATGGAGTTCCTGCACGTGCGCGCGAAGAGCCTCATCAACGAGGTCCCCGGCGCTGCCCACCTGCCGTTCCGCTACACGATCAACGTCTACCGGGGATGCAGCCATGCGTGCGTGTTCTGCGTCAGTGGCGAGACACCCATCCTCATGGCAGATGGCCGTGCCAAGCCCATCGCCGACGTGCGCCCCGGCGAAGAGGTCTTCGGCACCGAACGGCGGGGGCGGTACCGCCGGTACGTCACCACAGAGGTCCTCGATCACTGGGAGACCATCAAGCCGGCCTATCGGATCGCGCTCGCCGACGGCGCGGAACTCATCGCCAGCGGAGACCATCGGTTCCTCACT
>JAHWKO010000027.1 GCA_019347855.1 Actinomycetota bacterium | reverse complement strand
GTTTCGAGGAGGTACTCGACGAGACCAAGAGCAAGGCCGCGACCGGGCGCTCGTTCGACAAGGACCAGTTCCTCGGGACCAACTGGCAAGGTACGAACTGGCAGGACACCCAGTGGGGCGGTACGAACTGGCAGGGCACGAACTGGCAAGGGACGAACTGGCAGGGGACGAACTGGCAGGGCACGAACTGGCAGGGCACGAACTGGCAAGGGACGAACTGGCAGTGAGACCAGGAACCCGGCGCCGAGGGACCCGCGATGGATGACGGCAGGACGCTCCGTCTCTTCATCCCTGCCGTCTCTGCGGCTGGGATCGCGCTCGCGGTGGCGTTCGCGCTCGTCCGCCCCACGGTGCCGTCGGGGTGGTTCCTGCCGGTCGTGCTGTTCGTGTCGATGGCGGTCAGCCTCCACACGAACATCCGGTACCACCGTCGGGGTGGCGTCCAAGGACTCCACGTCAACGACGCGATCCTGGTGGCACTCCTCTTCACCGTGCCCCCCGGTGCGATCCCGGTACTGAGCGCGCTCGCCGCGGTCGTCGGGAACGCCGCCCGCATCACCGATCCTCGCAAGGTCACGTTCAACGCCGGTGCTCACGCGCTGGCTGCGGTCGGCGCGACCGTGACGTTCCACACCTTCTGGCTCGGAGGAGCAGTGCTCGAGCCGCGCTCCCTGATCGCGGTGGTCGCCGCCCTCGCTGCGTACAACGCCATCGACATCGGGCTGTACGGCTTGCTGTTCCGCCTCCTCGAGGGACGCACGTTCCGGGAGATGGTCCGTGTCTACGCCGTCTCCTCCGTCGGCAACCTCCTCGGGGGCCTGCTCCTCGCGGTCATCGTCACGACCGACCGGACCGCCACCTTGTTCGCGTTCGTGCTCGTGATCGGGATGCACCTGGGCTACCGCGGGTACGCGATGGCGCTCGAGGAACGCAAGCGCAACCAGCACTACCACACCGTGACGCGGACGCTCACGGAGGCCGTGGCCTCAGAGGACTCGATCGAGCGGTTCCTGACCGCGATCCGCGACCTCTTCGGCGCCGACTCGGTCGAGCTGCTCACGCTCAGCGATCAGCTACCGATCCGCCACCGCTTCGACGAGGATGGGTTCCACACGCTGACCGATGACGCCCCGCGGGGGGACGCGCTCAACGAGGCGCTCCGTCGCGGCGCCCCGGTACAGCTCGAGCCGGGCCGGACCGACCTGGAGGCTCCTGCGGCCGACCAGCGCCGATCGATGGCCGCGCCGTTGATCTACCGCGGAGTCACGATCGGTGCGCTGGCGGTCCATGGCCGACGTGGACTCGAGACACACGAGGACCAGGAGCTGCAGGTGCTGTCGTCGATCGCCAACGACGCGGCGATCGCCATGCAGAACGTGCAGCTCTTCCGCTCCGTCGAGCACGAGCGGTCCGCTCTCGCCGAGGAATCCCAGAAGCTGCACGACATCGTCGACGCTGCCTCGGACGGCATCGCGATGGTCGATGCGGACGGCCGCGTCGTCGCGTGGAACCCGGCGATGGAGGAGCTCACGGGGACCAGCGGCCCCGAGGCGCTCAGCCACCCGTGGTTCATGGCCCTACGGTTCCGCAACGCGACCGGCGACGAGCTCGCCGTCGATCAGGATGGACCCCTCCGCTCGGTCCTGGACGGGGACCACGTCGACGACCCGGTGGACCTCCAGGTCCTGCGTCGGGACGGTGAGTGGCGGTGGGTGCGGTGCACCTTCTCGCCCGTGCGTCGGGACGGCGCAGCGGTCGGCGTCGTGATCGTCGCGAGGGACGTGACACGCGAACGCGAGACCGAGGAGATGAAGACCGACTTCGTGGCCACCGTCTCCCACGAGCTACGCACCCCCCTGACGCCGCTCAAGGGGTTCCTCGTCACGCTCATCGAGGCGAGCGACCGCATCGATCCGGACGAGTACCCCACGTTCCACCGGTCGATGCTGCGGCAGGTCGAGCGCCTCGAGACGCTGGTGTCGGACCTCCTGGTCGTGGCGGACCTGGACCGGGGAGCCGTCCGACTGAAGAGCCAGATCACCGACCTCGCCGACGTCGTGGCGTCGGCGGTGACGGTCGAACGCCCCCTCGCGGAGCCTGACCGCATCGAGGTCGCACCGTCCGAGCCGCTGCGTGTCGTCGGCGACCGGATCGCGCTACAACGCATCGTCCAGGCCCTCGTCAGCAACGCGATCAAGCACACCCAGGGCCAGGTCCGGGTCGAGATCCACCACGACGACCGGTCGGCCCGCGTCGAGGTCCACGACGAGGGGCCAGGCATCCCGCCGTCGGAACGGCAGCGTGTCTTCGAGCGCTTCACCCGTCTGGGCCACCACCTCACCCGCACGACCCAGGGATCAGGGCTCGGTCTGTCCATCGCCAAGGGGCTGGTGGACCGCCTCGGCGGCGAGCTCACGGCGGCTGAGTCACCTCACGGAGGCGCCCTCTTCACCTTCACGGTCCCGCTCGCAGGTCCACGACGTGACGCCTCGAGGGGTCCCTCGTCCGCGACCGCCTGAGGGCGAGACACGGACAACCGATCGTGTTGGCACGTACGATCTGTCGACCGCGACGCGGACGATCCGGAACGACATGACCGACGAGCAGGCCACCGTCATCGAACTGAGCGGCGGTGGCTACCCCACGTCGCGGATCGCGCCGAAGCTGCGTCCCGTCCCGTCGATCGAGGCGATCGAGCGCCGTAGGGGCCACCTGTGGGCGGTCGCGGGGTTGCTGCTCCTGGCGTTCGCCCTCGCGATCATCCTGCTGTTCCTCGGCGAGGACCCGGCTGCGCTCCTGCCGGACGCTCCCGCGCGGCGGTGGAGCTTCCTGGCGCTGGCGATCGCGTTCATCCTCTACGTGGTCGACCAGGAACGGCGGCTGCGGAAGCTGACCACCGCCCTCATCGATGAGCGCGTGCTGACCGCGTCCCTCCAGGCGCGGATCGCCGACCTCGCGACCCTCACGAAGGTCGGCCGGGTCGTGAACTCGGTCCTGACCCTCGAGGAGGTCCTCGAGACGATCGTCACGTCGGCGTTCGAGCTCACGGGCGCCAACAACGGATCGGTGATGCTCCGCGACGGTGAGGTCCTGCGGGTGGCGGCCAGCGCGGGGAGCTCGCCCGCTCCCGTGGGCACGACCCTGCCGTTCGGTTCCGGCGTCGCAGGATGGGTCGCCGAACGCGGCAGACCGCTCCTCATCAACGGTCGGCTGGGCGACGATCAGTTCCCAGGGAGCAAGCACAAGGTCAGGTCGGGCTCCTCGCTGGTCGCGCCGATGGTCGCCGCGCACGAGCTGCTCGGCGTGCTCGCCGTGGAGCGACCACCCGACGCCGAGCCGTTCACCGAGACCCAGCTCCGGTCGGTCGCGCTGTTCGCCGAGCACGCGGCAACCGCGGTGTCGAACGCCTACCGGTACGGCGAGGAGCGCGACACCGTCCAGGAGCTCGCGGACGTGCTCGAGCGGCGTTCCGAGTTCGTCGCCACGATGGTCCACGAGCTGAAGACCCCGTTGACGGTGATCATCGGGTTCGCTTCGGTCCTGGAGCGCAAGTGGGACGAGCTCGGTCACGAACGCCGTCTGGACGCGATCTCCGCGATCCGCGGCCAGTCCGATCGCCTTCGCAACATGGTCGACGAGGTCCTCCGAACGGCCAGCGCCGAGGCTAGGGCGGACCCACGTCGTGAAGCGGTCAACCTCGGCCAGCTGCTCACCGGCCTGATCGACACCACCGCGACGCTCGCGCAGGAACGCGACGGCCAGGACCGCCTGGTACGGCTCGCCGGAGCGGAGCAGGGGGCAACGGTCCGCGGCGATCCCCAAGCGCTGTACCGGGTGTTCGAGAACCTGCTCGAGAACGCGGTGAAGTACTCGCCGGCGGGAAGCCCGGTCGAGGTGCAGCTCGAGCGGGACAGCGACGCGGTGACGGTCCACATCACCGACCAGGGCCCCGGCATCCCACCGGAGGAGCTCGAGACGATCTTCGAGCGGTTCCGCCAGACGGGCTACACCGTGAGCGGCGGCGTGGGGCTCGGTCTGTACATCGTGCGGGTGCTCGTACGGTCGCACGGCGGCGAAGTGACGGTGCGGTCGACCGTCGGTGACGGCACCACGTTCACGGTGCGGCTGCCGGTCCGGCTCGAGACGGACGAGGACAGCGATCCCGCTGACCTCGACGTTCCGACCGCGCCCTGAGCGCCTCCCGCCGCGTCCTCGGCGGAGGAGGCGAGCGCTAGTCTCGCGCCCGATCCTCCCGACCGTTCCGGACATCATGCGCCACCTCGACGTGCTCGATCTGCGCGGCGACCGTTCCGACCCGACGGACCGCTTGCCACGTCCCCTCGTCGCCCTCGGCGACGTCCAGACGGACGTCCGAGCGATCCTCGAGGCCGTCCGCGACGGCGGGGACGGTGCGGTGCGTGAGCTAACTGCCCGCTTCGACGGCGTCGAGGTCGACACCGTCGAGGTCCCCCGCGAGCGCATCGACCAGGCGCTCGCCGACGTCGACCCGAACCTGCGGGATGCGCTGCGGGCCGCCGCCGACCAGGTGCGCTGGTTCCACGAGCACGCGATGCCTCAGGACTGGACCGAGGAACGCGGGGGTGCCCGGGTGGGGCAGCGCTTCCGTCCGCTGGCGCGGGTGGGGGCCTACGTCCCGGGCGGGCTGGTGGCCTACCCGTCCAGCGTGATCATGGCCGCGGTCCCCGCACGGGTCGCCGGCGTCGACGAGATCGTGCTCTGTACGCCCCCCAGCGGAGGGGACGGCTGGCCGGACCCGACGATCCTGGCTGCGGCCGGACTCCTCGGGGTCGACCGGGTGTTCCGGATCGGCGGCGCTCAGGCCGTGGCCGCGATGGCGTACGGAACCGACTCGGTCCCCAGGTGCGACAAGATCGTCGGGCCTGGGAACCGCTGGGTCGCATCGGCGAAGCTGCAGGTCCAGGCCGACGGCGTGTGCGGTGTCGAGGGCTTCGCCGGCCCCACGGAGATCGCGATCATCGCGGACGCGTCCGCCGATCCCGCGCTCATCGCGGCGGACCTGGTGGCCCAGGCGGAGCACGATGAGCTGGCCACCTGCCTGCTCGTGACCACCGATCCGGACCTGCTTCCGCGGGTCGAGGACGAGCTCGATCGGGAGATCTCCGGGACCCGACACCAGGAGCGTGTGCGCGAGGCGCTAGAGGGGCAGGGGACCGCAGTGCTCGTGGATGACATCGAACGGGCCGTGGCGGTGGTCGACGCGTTCGCCCCCGAGCACCTCGAGATCCACACCGTGGATGCGCGCGCCGTGGCGGAACGGGTGCGCTTCGCCGGCGCGGTCTTCGTCGGCGCGTCCACGCCCGTATCACTCGGGGACTACGCCGCAGGTCCCAACCACACGCTACCGACCGCGCGGACCGCGCGGTTCCGCGGCGGTCTGACCACGGCGGACTTCCTGGTGACGGTGAACGTGGTCGAGTACGCGCCGGACGAGCTCGCGCGCCTGGCACCGGTCGTGCGCGAGCTGTCAGCGGCCGAGGACCTGCCGGCGCACGGCCGAGCTGTGGCGATGCGGTCGGAGGACGACCGTGGGTGACCGGGTCCCGGTCCGGCCTGACCTGGTGGACCTCGAACCGTACGGGGCGCCACAGCTCGACGTGGCGGTCCGGATGAACACGAACGAGACGCCTTACCCCCCGCCCGCCGCGTTCCTCGAGACCCTCGCCGGTCGTCTGCGCAGCCAGGGGCTGCACCGCTACCCCGACCGCGATGCCGTCGAGCTGCGACACCGGCTGGCGGCGACAGAGGGGCTCGACCCCGGGGGCGTCTGGGCCGCCAACGGCTCGAACGAGCTGCTGCAGCAGCTCCTGCAGGCGTACGGCGGGCCGGCGCGTCGTGTGCTGTTGTTCCGGCCCGGCTACTCGATGTACCCGCTGCTCGCGAAGGTCACCCTGACGCCGACGGTGGAGCACGATCTCGACGAGGACCTGATGCTCACCGAGGACGCGGCGGCGGCTGCGGTCGCCGAGCACGAGCCGGAGGTGGTCCTCGTCGCCCACCCCAACAACCCCACCGGCATCCCGGTCGACCCGGCGGCGGTGCGCGCCCTGCACGACGGATCGGACGCCCTGATCGTCGTGGACGAGGCCTACGTGGAGTTCGGCGCAGGCAGCCTGCGACCGCTGCTCGACGAGCTGCCCCGGCTGGTCGTGACGCGCACGTTCTCGAAGGCCTACCGGCTGGCCGGCCTGCGGCTCGGGTACCTGCTCGCCCGTCCGTGGGTCGTCGATGACCTGCTGCGTGTCCGCCTGCCCTACCACCTCGACACGATCAAGCAGCAGGCGGCCCTCGTGGCGCTCGACCTCGGATCTGCGATGCTCGACCACATCCCGCGGATCCGCGCGGAACGTGAGCGCGTCACCCAGGAGCTCTCGGACCTGGGCGGCCTGAAGGTGTTCCCATCCGAGGCCAACTTCGTGCTCTTCCGCACCCGACCCGGCGTGTTCGAGCAGCTCCTCGAGCGTGAGGTGCTCGTCCGGGACTTCTCGAGCTACCCGAGGCTTGAGGGGTGCCTGCGGGTGACCATCGGGGACGGGTCCGAGAACGACGCGTTCCTGTCGGCTCTGCGCGAGGTGTTGAGCGCCTGACGGGCCCGCTCGGCGCCGCGGGTACGGTTGTCGCCTCGACGACCCAGGACCGTCCATGTCGGATCACCGCCACGCGGCCATCACCCGGGAGACCGGGGAGACGCGGGTGCACGTCGAGGTCGACCTGGACGGCAGGGGCACGACCATGGTCGCCACGGGCGTCCCGTTCTTCGACCACATGCTCGACCAGCTGGGCCGGCACGGGCGGCTCGACCTGCGGGTCGAGGCCGAGGGTGACGTCGAGGTCGACGCCCACCACACGGTCGAGGATGTGGGGATCGCGATCGGGCAGGCGCTCGCCGAGGCGTGGGGGGACCGGGCCGGCGTCGAGCGGTTCGCCGATGCGACCGTGCCGGTCGACGAGGTCCTGGTGCGGGCCGTGATCGACCTGTCCGGCCGCCCGTACCTCGTGTACGAGGTCGAGACGCCCGTCGAGCTGATCGGCACCTACGAGACGACCCTCACGAAGCACTTCCTCGAGGCCGTGACGGCGAACTCCCGGATGACCCTGCACCTGCACCTCCTCGAGGGCGGGAACAGCCACCACGTGCACGAGGCCGCCTTCAAGGCGGTCGCGACGGCGTTGCGCCGAGCCGTGGCGGTCACCGGGGCGGAGGTGCGATCCACGAAGGGCGTGCTGCAGTGAGCGTGACGGTCGCACTGCTCGACTACGGAGCGGGCAACCTCCGCTCGGCCCGGCGCGGCCTCGAACGGGCCGGAGCGGAGGTCGTCGTCGCGACGGAAGCAGCCACCGCAGCGCGTGCGGATGCGCTCGTGGTGCCCGGTGTCGGCCACTTCGGCTCGTGCCTCGACCGCCTGCGCGCGTCCGGGTTGGCGGACCTGGTCGCCGACCGCGTCGAGGGCGGCGGTGACGTGCTCGGGATCTGCGTCGGCATGCAGCTCCTGTACGAGCACAGCGAGGAGGGAGACCACGACGGGCTCGGTGTGCTGCCAGGCAGGGTCGTCAGGCTGCCGGACACCGTCCGGGTCCCGCACATGGGCTGGAACGTGGTCCACGCCACCGACGCGGGACGCGGCGACCCGCTGCTCGACGGGATCGACGGCGAACGTGCGTACTTCGTGCACTCCTACCACGCCGTCCCGACCGATCCGTCTCACGTCGCCGCGGTGTGTCACTACCCGGAGCAGATCCCGTGCGTCGTCCGCGTCGGCAACACCGTCGGCACGCAGTTCCACCCCGAGAAGTCCGGCGACGTCGGCGCCCGGTTGCTGTCGAACTGGGTCGCGACCGTCGGCGCGCACGTGGCGGCCTGAGGTGGGGCTCACGCTCTACCCGGCCGTGGACATCAAGGACGGCAAGGCCGTTCGGCTGACGCAGGGTCGGGCGGACGCCGAGACCGTCTACGACACCGATCCCGTCGCTGCGGCTGAACGGTGGGCGGACGGCGGCGCCGAGTGGCTCCACGTGGTCGACCTCGACGCGGCGTTCACCGGAGAGCCCCGCAACCGGCACCTGATCGCCGACATCATCGACGCCACCGGGCTCCCCGTGCAGGCATCCGGTGGGGTCCGCTCGGTCGACGACCTGGCGGCCGCCCTGGACTTCGGCGCCCAGCGGGTCGTGATCGGGACGATGGCGCTTCGCGAACCGAGCTTCGTCGAGACCTGCACCGTGCGCTTCGGGGACGCCGTCGCGGTCGGCTTGGACGCCCGCGGTCGCACGCTCCAGGCGCGTGGCTGGACCGAGGAGGCCGGCGATCTGTTCGACCGGCTCGAGACCTTCACCCGCATGGGCGTCAGCCGGTTCGTCTACACCGACGTCGAGCGGGACGGGATGCTCGAGGGTCCGAACGTGGAGCGGCTGGTCGAGGTCGCTGACGCCACCAGCGCGGCGGTGACCGCATCGGGCGGCGTCGCGTCGCTCGCGGACGTCCGGGCGCTCGCGTCCTGTCACCCCCGGGTCGACGCCGCCATCATCGGCCAGGCCCTCTACGCGGGGAACCTCTCGCTCGCCGAAGCGCTCGACGCCGCGCGGGATCCGGCAACGTGACGTCGGAGCTGGCGGTCCGGGTGATCCCGTGTCTGGATGTGACCGATGGCCGCGTCGTGAAGGGCATCCGGTTCCTCGAGCTACGGGACGCGGGGGACCCGGTCGAGCTCGCCCGGACCTACGACCAGGAAGGTGCGGACGAGCTGGTGTTCCTCGACATCACCGCGTCAGCCGAGGGCCGTGACACCATGGTCGACGTGGTCCGCCGGACCGCAGAACAGGTCTTCATCCCGCTGACCGTGGGGGGCGGCGTGCGCAGCGTCGAGGACGTGCGACGGATGCTCCAGGCCGGGGCCGACAAGGTCGCCGTCAACACGGCGGCGGTGCAGCGCCCCGAGCTGCTCTCGGAGATGGCGGACGCGGCAGGGAGCCAGTGCGTCGTCGCGGCGATCGATGCTCGGCGGGTCGGCGACGACGGCTGGGAGGTGTACGTCCACGGCGGACGCACCGCGACGGGGCGCGATGCTGTCGCGTGGGCGGCGGACTGCGAGCGTCGCGGGGCGGGGGAGATCCTGCTCACGTCGATGGACCGGGACGGCACCAAGGACGGCTTCGATCTCGAGCTGCTCGACGCGGTGACGTCGACGGTGAACGTGCCGGTCATCGCGAGCGGCGGCGCTGGCGACGCCTCGCATCTCGTCGAAGCGGTCGTGGACGGGGGCGCAGCCGCGGTCCTCGCCGCCTCGATCTTCCACTTCGGAGAACTGCGGATCGGCGAGGTCAAGCGGGAGATGTCGGAGGCTGGCCTGCCAGTTCGGCAGCTCTGAACGCCGCCTCGACCGCCTCGTCCGCGCCGTCGACCACGGTGACCCCAGGATCGGGGTCCTCGGCGTCCCCGGCCGTCAGCGCCCAGGTGCGCAGTCCGATGACCGGGGTCGCCTGCTTCAGCGCGAACGCGATCTCCGAGAGCGTCCCGTGGGACCCGTCGACAGCGACGATCACGTCGCTGGCGCGGACGACCAGGATGTTGCGCACCTCACCGAGCCCCGTGGGGAGGGCGACGTCGACCCACGGGTTCGCGGCCGCCCGGTCGAGGCCGGGCAGGATCCCGACGGTGGTGCCGCCGCCATCCTTCGCGCCTCGACACGCTGCCGCCATCACCCCGGTGAGCCCTCCGCACACGAGCACCCCCCCGCGGCGCCCCACGCCCCGCCCCACCTCCTCGCCGAGCGCCTCGATCGCTCCCGCGGCGTGCTGGGAGCCGATCACGCCCACGTGGATCCGATCGCGCACGTCCCGTCCCTCCTGCGGTGAGTCCCGGTGCGCGGCTGTAGGCTGCCGCGCCGTCCCGCGTCCCGCACCGTAGGAGACCCCGTGGCCCTGACCGAGGCCCAGCTCGACGAGCTGACGTTCGACGATCGCGGGTTGATCCCCGCGGTCGTCCAGCAGCACGACACCGGCGAGGTGCTGATGGTCGCGTGGATGAACGCGGAGTCGCTGCGGCTCACGTTCGAGCGCGGTGAGACCGTGTTCTGGTCGCGGTCCCGTCAGGAGATCTGGCACAAGGGCGCCACCTCCGGCAACACCCAGAAGGTCGACCGGGTCCTGTACGACTGCGACGGCGACACGTTGCTCGTGCAGGTGGACGCTGGCGAGGGGGCGGCCTGCCACACCGGGGAGCGGACCTGTTTCCACCACGAGCTCGACGGGTCCGCGGAGGACGCTTGACGGGCGCCCGACCGGATCCTGCGGACTTCGAGGAACTCGCCGCCGAGCACCGGGTGGTGCCGGTCTGGCGCGAGGTGCTCGCCGACCTCGAGACGCCCCTGTCGGTGTACGCCAAGCTGTGCGGCCGTGGCCCGAGCTTCCTGCTGGAATCGGCCGAACACGGTGAGCGATGGGGCCGGTACTCGTTCGTCGGCGTCGACCCGTTCCTCGTCCTGCGTGGGAAGGACGGCGAGGTCACGTGGGAGGGGGAACCTCCGGCTGAGGTGCAGGGGGCCGAGGGGGCGCTGGACGCCTTGGACCGGGCGACCCGGGCCCTATCCGCGCCGGAGATCGACGGCTTGCCGCCGCTGCACGGGGGCGCCGTCGGGTACGTGGGCTGGGACGCCGTGCGCGAGATCGAGGACATCCCGGCGGGCGGCGAGGACGACCTCGGTGTCCACGACGTCGTCATGCTGTTCCCGAGGCACCTCGTCGCGTTCGACCACCTGCGGCAGGTGCTCACGGTCGTTACCAACGTCGTGGTCGGAGACGACCCGGCCACCCAGTACCGGAGGGCGGTCGCGGCCACGGACGAGCTGATCGCCCAGCTCGACGTGGCCGCCCCCAGTCGTCCGATCCGGCCGCCGCACGTGCACGCCGTCGAGGACATCCCCTCGAACGTGCCGCCCGGCCGGTACGAGGAGATGGTCGAGGAGAGCCTCGAGCACGTCGCCGCGGGGGACGTCTTCCAGGTCGTGCCCAGCCAGCGGTTCGGACTACCGACCGAGGCTGCGCCGTTCGACATCTACCGCATGCTCCGTGTGATCAACCCGTCCCCGTACCTGTTCCTCTTCGACCTGGGGGATCTGCACATCGTCGGCTCTTCACCCGAAGCGCTCGTACGCGTGCAGGGGCGACGGGTCGAGACGTGGCCGATCGCGGGCACGCGCCCTCGAGGCCGTACCGACGACGAGGACACGCGGTACGAGCGGGAGCTCCTCGCCAGCGAGAAGGAACGCGCCGAGCACGTCATGCTCGTCGACCTCAGCCGCAACGACCTCGGCCGGGTATGCGAGACCGGCAGCGTGGAGGTCGAGGACCTCATGGTCGTCGAGCGCTACTCCCACGTCATGCACCTGGTTAGCCGGGTCACGGGGATCGCCAGGGGGGATGTGACCCCGGTCGACGTCCTGCGCGCCGTCTTCCCGGCCGGCACCGTCTCGGGCGCCCCGAAGATCCGGGCGATGCAGCTGATCGACGAGCTCGAGCCGACCCGGCGGGGGATCTACGGAGGCGCGATCGGCTACGTCGACCTGTCCGGCAACGTGGACACGTGCATCGCGCTGCGGACCCTCGTCATGCGGGACGGGGTCGCGTACGCGCAGGCCGGAGCCGGGATCGTCGCCGACAGCGACCCCGCGGCCGAGGAGACCGAGACGCGCAACAAGGCGCTCGCCCTGCTGGCGGCGGTCCGCGCCGCAGAGGAACTGCGGGTGGTCTGATGTCAGCGATCCCGCGCGCGCTGCCGGCGGTAGCCGCGGCGCTCGTTGCTGTCGCGGCGTGCAGCCCCGGCTCCGGGGGAGACGCCACGACCTCCTCGCCGTCGCAGGCCAGCGCCGCTCCATCGGCGACCGGCGCGCCCCGGCCTGCCCCCAGGCCATCGAGGACACCAGCACTCGCCGCCCGGCTGGACCCGTTCGACGCCGGGCGCGCGCTCGCGGTGGCTCATGAGGTCGCTGCGCTCGGCCCGCGACCCGCGGGCAGCGAGGCCGACGCAGCCGCGCGGGACCTTCTGGAGGAACGGCTCACCGACGCGGGCTGGTCGGTCGAGGGCGTCCCGTTCCCGCTGCCGCAGGGCGGGACCTCGGCGAACGTCGTCGCCCGGCGACCGGGAGCACCCGCGGGGGGGCCGCACGTGGTCATCGGAGGGCACCTGGACACCGTCGCGGGCTCACCCGGCGCGAACGACAACGCCAGCGGGATCGGGGTGCTCGTCGCCCTCGCCGAGGAACTAGCGGACGAGTCCCCGGCTGTCCCGGTGGCGATCGTCGGGTTCGGAGCGGAGGAGTACCAGCCGTCCGAGCCTCGCGAGCACCACCTGGGTTCGGACGCCTACGCCGAGGCGAACGCCGGGTCGGTGGTCGCGGCGCTGGTGGTGGACATGGTCGGCAACGGCGACCTGACCTGCATCTGTTGGCTGGCAGCCGGACCGGACACCCTCGCCGTCAGGCTCGCGTCGCTGGCGCCCGACAGCGGCTACGAGGTCCGCACCCCCGGCGATATCAGCGACCACGGGCCCTTCGCGCTCCGTGGGGTCCCCGCAGCCCTCCTGTGGACCGGACGGGACGGCCGGTACCACTCCCCGGCCGACACGGCCGAGCACCTGCGTGCGGAGGACCTGCGGCGGGCCGGTGCGTTGGCGCTCGCCTTCGCGCGCGATCTCGACAGCCGGGATCGCTCCGGACTCCACCCGGGTGACGGGCCCTGACCGGGTGGGGCCTACCATGGCTGGCCGTGACCTACCTCGACGATCTCCTCGATGCCGCCCGGGTCCGGGTCGACCGCGCACGTTCCCAGGTGCCGCTCGAGGACCTGCGCGACCGCGTCAGCGCCCCCGTGCCGTCATTCCGGAACGCGCTCGCGGGACCCGGGGTCGCGGTGATCGCCGAGATCAAACGGGCTTCCCCGTCTAAGGGTGACCTCGCGCCGTCCCTGGACGCTGTGACGCAGGCCCGCGCCTACCGGGATGGTGGGGCGGCGGCCGTGTCGGTGCTGACCGAGCCCGACCGGTTCAAGGGCGGTCTCGACGACCTCCGTGGCGTCGCTGGGGAGGGGATCCCCACCCTCCGCAAGGACTTCGTGATCGACCCGTACCAGGTCTGGGAGGCACGCGACGCCGGGGCATCCGCGGCGCTCCTGATCGTCTCCGCCCTGGACGAAGCGATGCTGCGCGAGCTGATGGCGACCTGTGACGGAGCCGGACTCGACGCGCTGGTCGAGGTTCACGACGAGGACGAGGCAGCGGTCGCCGTCGACGCGGGTGCGCGTGTGGTCGGCGTCAACGCCCGAGACCTCCGGACGTTCGAGGTCGACCGCGGATCCTTCGCGCGCATCCGTCCCCTGCTGCCCGAGGGCGTGCTGGCGGTCGCCGAGTCCGGCATCCGGGGCCCGGCCGACGTCGCTGCGGCTGCACGCGACGGGGCCGACGCGGTGCTCGTCGGCGAGTCGCTCGTGACCGCCGCCGACCCGCGGGCGGCGGTCGCCATGCTCGTCTCCGCCGGGTCCGCCCCCCTCACCGCCACGGAGTACCGATGACCGGTCCCGGCTACTTCGGCCGGTTCGGAGGACGGTTCGTCCCGGAGTCCCTCTCCGGCGCGATCGACGAGCTCGTCGAGGCGTGGGAGGCAGCGCGCGAGGACGAGGCGTACGACGCCGAGCTGCGCCGCCTGCGGCGCCACTACGGCGGACGCCCGACCCCGCTGTACCTCGCCGAGCGCCTGTCCGAGGAGGCCGGGGTCGAGGTCCACCTCAAGCGTGAGGACCTCGCTCACACCGGCAGCCACAAGCTGAACAACGTGCTCGGGCAGGCGCTGTTGACCCGACGCATGGGCAAGCAGCGGATCATCGCCGAGACGGGCGCCGGTCAGCACGGCGTCGCCACCGCCACGGCGGCGGCGCTCTTCGGGATGGAGTGCGTCGTCTACATGGGGGAGGAGGACTGCCGGCGACAGCGGCTGAACGTCGTGCGGATGCGCCTCCTCGGGGCCGAGGTCGTGCCGGTGACCGCGGGCACCCGCACCCTCAAGGACGCGATCAACGAGGCGATGCGGGACTGGGTCACCAACGTCGGGACCACCCACTACCTGATCGGATCCGTGGTGGGTCCGCACCCGTTCCCCGAGATGATCCGGGATCTCCAACGGGTGATCGGAGACGAGTCCCGGGAGCAGTTCCGGGAGCAGGCCGGCGGCCTCCCGGACGCGGTGGTCGCGTGCGTCGGGGGAGGCTCCAACGCGATGGGGTCCTTCCACGCGTACGTGGAGGACGCGGACGTGGCGCTGATCGGCGTCGAGGCGGCGGGGGAAGGGCTCGGGACCGGCCGGACCGCGGCCACCCTCACCGAGGGGCGCGAGGCCGTCCTCCACGGGGCGCGATCCTGGGCGCTGGTCGACGACGACGGCCAGGTGCTCCCTGCGCACAGTGTCTCGGCCGGACTGGACTACCCGGGCGTGGGTCCGGAGCACGCGTGGCTCAAGGACTCCGGCCGCGCCACCTACGTCGCCGCCAGCGACGAGCAGGCGCTCCGCGCGTTCACGGTCGTCTCGGAACTCGAGGGCATCCTGCCAGCGCTCGAGCCCTCCCACGCGATCGGATGGCTGCTCGACCACGGCCGTGAGCACCTCGGGGACGACGCGCGCGTGGTCGTGACGATGTCCGGCCGCGGCGACAAGGACGTCGACGAGGTCGCCCGTCTCCTGGAGGTCGACGCCGGCGGACCGGCGTGACCTCCGTCCGCGGCGCGATCGAGGCGGTGAACGACGGAGGCAGGGCCGCCCTGATCTGCTACCTGCCTGCCGGCTACCCGGATCTCGGGACCTCGGCGCGTTGCCTGGTCGCCGCCGCGGAGGCCGGCGCGGACGTCCTCGAGATCGGCTTCCCCTTCAGCGACCCGATCATGGACGGCCCGACGATCCAGGCGGCGAGCCAGCACGCGCTCGACGCCGGCTACCGGGTCGACGACTTCCTCGGGGTCGCACGCCAGGTCACCGAGGAGGTCGAGGTCCCCGCGCTCGTGATGACCTACTACACGATCCCCGACAGCAGAGGTGTGGCCAGGTTCGCGGCGGACGCGCGCGGGGCCGGACTGTCGGGGGCGATCCTGCCGGACCTGCCGGCCGACGAGGCCGGATCCTGGCTCGAGGCCGCGGGCGACGCGGGACTCCAGACCGTGTTCCTCGCCTCGTCGGTCAGCTCGGACGACCGCCTCCAGAGCATCGCCGGCGCCTCGACCGGGTTCGTGTACGCGGTGGGTCTGCTCGGCGTGACCGGGGTGAAGACCGTCGAAGCCGCGACCGAAGGCCTCGTCGCTCGGATCCGTCGCCACGCCGACGTGCCGGTCTGCGTGGGAGTCGGGGTCAGGACCCGCGACCAGGCGCGGGACGTGGCGGGCTACGCGGACGGCGTGATCGTCGGATCCGCGATCGTCGAAACGGTGGGGGACGGCCGGGGGGAGGAAGCCCCCTCGCGGGTGCGAGAGCTCGTCGGAGAGCTGCGCCGGGGGATCGAGGCCGCCGACCGATCGTGACGCTGCGACCGTCGTGCCTGCGGCCCGGGGACCGCGTGGCGGTGGTATCGCCCAGCAGCCCGCCGTTCCCGCAGCGGCTCCAGGCTGGGCTCGGCACCCTGCGGTCGTGGGGGTTCGACCCGGTGGTCATGCCGCACGCGCGTGACGAACGTGGCCACCTCGCCGGCTTGGACGATGACCGCATCGCGGACCTCGAGGCAGCCTTCGCGGACCCCGAGCTCCGTGCCGTGCTCGTGGGGCGCGGCGGGTACGGGTCGACCCGGCTCCTCGACCGGCTCGATTGGGAGATCCTCGCCTCCGACCCGAAGCCGTTGGTGGGGTTCTCCGACGTCACCGCGCTCTCCCTCGCCGCCTGGCGACGGATCGGACTGATCACCATCCACGGTCCGTTCGTCGGGGGGCTGCCCGCGCTGGACGATCGAGGTGTGCGTCGACTGCAGCACCTGCTCACGGATCCGGCTCCGGTCGGACCGATCGGTGGGATCGGCACCGGCGACGGGATCCACACGGTTGCCGGCGGGACCGCCGAGGGACCGCTGCTCGGGGGGAACCTGGCCACCGTCTGCTCGCTCGTCGGCACCGACGATCACCCCGATCTCTCCGGCGCGGTGCTGTTCCTCGAGGACGTGAACGAAGCCCCGTACCGCGTCGACCGGATGCTGACCCAGCTGCTCCGGGCCGGCGTGCTCGATGGCGTGCACGGGGTCGCGGTCGGGCGGTTCGTCCGCTGCGACCCGCCCAGGGGCCGGCCTTCGCTGACGACCGACGAGGTCATCGACGAGCGCCTCGGCGACCTCGGGATCCCCGTCCTCCGAGGCCTGCCGATCGGGCACTTCGCCCGTCAGCTCGCCGTGCCAGTCGGGGTCCATGTGCGACTCGACGCGGACGGCGGGAGGCTGGTGGCGCTCGAACCGGCCGTCAGTCCTCGGGGAGCGGCTGGTAGGTCCGGACCGTGAGGCCCGGCCGGGGCGCCGCGACGTCGGCGAAGTCCGAGGGGAAGGTGACCGTGTCCAGGTCCCCGTCAGAGACGAACCGACGCCCAGGCTCCGCGTCGAGCCAGTCCACCCACTTGCGGAACTCCGGGACGTACGCCTGGACCCGCTGCACCTGCATCGGGTCGTACTCCACGTGGTTCGGCGACCTCGTGGGCATGAAGCCGACCAGCAACACCACATCGTGCTCGTACCGGAACCCGTCAGCCTCGCCGCGGACCGCGAGGTCGTGGTTCTGGGGCCAGATCCCCTGGGTGAGGGTCATCGCGCGGACCCGGTAGTCGTCACCGACCACGGCAGCCAGTTCAGCCTCGGCTCGCGCCAGGTTCGACTGGACCTTTGGGTCCGTGAGCTTCGACAGGTCGTCGTGGTTGTACGTGTGGTTGGCCAGGTCGTACCCGTGCTCGACCAGGTAACGCAGCTTCCGCTCGATCACGTCCCGGTCGGTGTCACGGAAGGGCACCGGCCAGTAGAACGAGAACACCGCCAGGGCACGCCAGGTCGGGTCCTGCCGTTCCATCTCCTCCAGGATCCCGACCGCCGAGTCCGGGTGCGGGGTGACGCCGTCCTCGGCGAAGTGGAAGTGCTGCCGGTACGAGTCGTCGAAGGTGAGCAGGACCGGCGTCGTGCCGATGGGGATGTCGAACCGCCCGGTGGCGAACTCCTCGACCGAGACGGGCCGGTAGCCCCGGTCGTACAGCTCCTGCAGCTGGGCCCGGAACGTCGACAGGGCGTTGTCCCACCGGCTGTCCACATCCCCGATGTCGTGCCACTCCATGACCAGGACCCGGCCGATCTCGTTCACGCCGAGCTCCGCGAGTTCCTGGTCGGTGTGCGCCGGGGCTGGGGTTCCGGCCGTGGCATCGGGGGTCGGCGCCGAGGAGGCCGTGGGGGACGGTGCCCCAGGAGCGGACGAGCCCGGCGAGGGGTCGGAGACGGACGAGCTCGTCGATGTGGACGTCGGGGCGGCCGCACGGGAGGTGGGCCCGGCGCAGGCGCCGACGGTCACGGCGAGTACGGCTGACACCGCGAGCCAGCGGAAGCGACCGCGGCCGTTCACGATCCCGCCTGTTCGAAACTCTCGTCGGGGCCCAGGGCAGCCCGGCTGTAGCGGTTGTTGGCGTTCCAGAGCATCCAGGAGGAGACCCCGTTCTCGTAGGTGGCCCGGAGCTGGTCGGCCACGCGTCCCGGGTGGTGGGGGACCGTGAGGGAGAAGTCCTCCAACCACGGACGGACCTGGGCGCGGTAGCCGTCCACGCGTTCCTGCGCTTCGCGCATCGCGTTGACCACGACCTGGTACGGGGCCGCCTCGGGGTTCGAGAGCCCGTAGTTCCCGGGGTAGTAGTGCGACGGGTAGACCATCGGGGAGACGTAGTCGACCTCGCTGATCACGTCCTCGAAGAGCTGCCCGGTGCCGTCGCCGTCGCCCTCACCCTCGGCCTTGTAGGTGGTGAGTCCGAAGATGTCCGCGCTGATACGCACACCCTCGCCGTGCAGCTCCTCGCGGGCGTACGCCAGGAACTCCCGGATCCTGGCCGGGTCCACCCCTTTTCCGTCGTCGTACACCGCTGAGGTGGTGTTGCCGTCCGTGGGGAAACGCACGTAGTCGAACTGCACCTCGAGGAACCCCATCCGAGCCGCCTCACGACCGAGGTCCACGAGGTAGTCCCAGGTCTCCTGCTTGTTGGCGTCGAGCCACCCGAGGCCCTTGCGGTCACGCCAGACGCCGCCGTCCGGGGACCGGATCGCCAGTTGAGGCATGGCGGGCGCGGCGATCGGGTCCTTGAAGCACACGATCCGCGCGATCGGGTAGCCGCCGGCGTCACGCAGCTCCTGGATACGTCGGCGCGCGGCCGTCTTCTGGAACATGGTGTGGCTGTCAGCGCCGGTCTCCCGCGCGACCGCGACATCCGAGCCCCGCCAGGCCACGCGCCCGTCATCGTCCTTCACGTCGATCACGATCGCGTTGATCTCGGTGGTGCGGACGAGATCCATCAGCTCCTCCCAGCGGCTCCCCGCGAAGCTCCACATCGTCGAGTACACCCCGCGGATGACGGGCCACTCGGCGGGCAACCCGCGCATCTCGCGCCGGATGTCCGCGAGCATCCCGGTCATCACGTCGGTCCCCGCGATGTGGGCGGGACCGGATGGCGACGCCGACGTCGCCGTCGGCGATGGAGCGGGGGCTGGCGCCGCACCGGCGGTCGCCCGGACCTCGGACGGGCCTGGGCTGGAGGGACCTGCTGACGGGGGGCCCGCCGCGCTGCGAGCCGTGCCTGAACGAGCCGCGAGGAACACGCCGGATGTCGCCAACGCGACGGCGAGTGCCACCCCGATCGACCGGTACGCCCACCGCCGAGCAGAGGGACCGTCCGGATCGGTCGTCGTGTCGCCCATGCGTTCGGCCCCCGTGATGCGGCGATGCGGCCCCTCCGGTGGGAGGGGCCGCGGAACGTACCAGTCGCGACGCGCCGAACCGGGGAGGTCGCGGATACCGTCGCGATCGGGAGGCCGGGACATGTCGGGTACCGCGGAGGCGACGATCACGCAGGTGCGTGGCTGGGTCCGCGCGGCCCGCCAGGGGGACGATGGCGGTGTGACGGTGCTCACCGGCGCCGGCGTGTCGACCGATTCGGGGATCCCGGACTTCCGCGGTCCGGATGGCCTCTGGACGCGCGACCCCGAGGCGGAGCGCCTCGCGACGCTCGACGTCTACCTCAACGACCCCGACGTCCGACGGCGCTCGTGGCGTTGGAGGATGGAGCACCCCGCCTGGGACGCCGAGCCGAACGCCGCCCACCGGGCACTGGTCGAGCTGGAGCGGGCCGGACGGCTGCAGGCGGTCGTGACCCAGAACGTCGACGGCCTGCACCAGCAGGCCGGCAACGATCCGGAACGGGTCATCGAGGTCCACGGCTCGATGCGAGAGGTCGAGTGCGTCGGCTGTCATCACCGCGCCCCGATGGCGACCGCCCTGGCCCGGATCGAGGACGGAGAGGAGGACCCTCCGTGTCCCGACTGTGGCGACATCCTGAAGGCTGCGACGGTCTACTTCGGCGAAGCGCTCGACGAACGGACGATGGATCGGGCGCGGGAGGCCACAGCGGCGTGCGAGGTGTTCATCGCGGCCGGCACGTCACTGCAGGTCTACCCGGTCGCGTTCCTGCCCAGCGTCGCGCGGCACCACGGCGCCAAGGTGGTCATCGCGAACCGGGAGCCGACCCCCTTCGACGGCGTGGCCGACGCGGTGCTCCGGGGTGGGGTCGGCGAGATCCTCCCGGCGTTGGTGCCGGAGGTCGACTGAACCCGACGTCAGGGCCGGAAGTCATCCGGGAGCGGGCCGGCGTCACGGATCCGTTCGGTCACCTCGGTGAAGTCGTAGAGGTGTTGCTCGTCGTAGAACACGTAGGCGTTGTCCGGGAGCAGCTCGAGGTTGGCGTCGAAGTACCGATCGAGGATCACCCGGAACGAGTTGACCGGGGTGATCTCCTCGTAGATCGGTGAACCGTCGAGCCCGGGGAGGTGGTAGGCGTTGAGGATCCGGAACTTCTCGAGGAGCTCGGCGTCGGTGGCCTCGGTCCAGATGAAGTCGTCCTCCTCGAGCCGGTACCGGTACGGGTGGGGCCCTTCATCAGCCTGCAGGATGATGATGGGATCCTGGTCATCGGGACCGGCGAGCAACCGTTCGACGATCCGGGAGATCCGCGCGTTGGCGTACTCGACCTGACCCATGAAGTTCTCCCGGAACGAGCGTTGTGCCTCCTGCCGACGGGTGACCAATCCCCCCTCGGCATCGAAGACGTAGGGCTCGTGGGGGATCGTCAGGTGCGCGAACACGAACCTCGGGCGTCGCGGGTCGTGCCGTGCGATCTCGTCGAGCTGGCGGAACTGGTACAGCGTCGAGCTGCGTTTGAGGCTCCTCGTGTCCTGGTCCCCGTCATCGCCCAGGATCGCCTTCACCGCTGGGATCGGCGTGGTGTTCACGAACGCCGTCGTGAATTCGGACGAGGTCCCGTACCGCAGGTTGACGTCCGCGATCGGGGATCTCCCCGTCGCGTCCCACCAGGTGCCGACGTGGATGTACCGGTACCCGCGGTCCTTCAGGAACCGTCCGACGCGGTGCTCCGCCAACATCTGGTAGATCGGCTGCCAGTTGCTGCTCTCGATGTCGAAGGGCCCGGACATCGTGGACCGGTCCGCGAGGTGGTCGAGGTACCGCATGTTCAGGGAGGCGGCGAGGGAGTGCGCCGTCTTCGGGTAGTTGGCGATGCTGTCCTCGGCCACGTCGAAGCCGCGCTCCTCGAGGAACCCGGTGAACGCCGCGTTGTCCGCCCCGAACAGCTCTTCCATGTTGGTCGCGCTCGGGTAGCGGTCCAGGACGAGGTAGAAGATGTCCCGGTCGTTGGGGTCGGCGACAGCGGGCCCCGAGACGGGATCCGCAGCCGCCGTCGTCCGCCCACGGTCGTCGCCGGAACCCACGACCCGGGGTGCCAGTGGGACCAGGGTGGTGACGAGCATCACGACCGCCACGAGGTTGAGAGCGCCCGTCACCTCGGGGAGGCGGTCACGCACGACGACGGCACCGGCCATGACCGCCACCGCCAACACGAACCAGATCGCGAGGAGGATCCAGTGCTCGGCGATCACCCTGTTCACGACGTCCCAGACGTGCCCGTAGGCCAGGAACAGGAACGCGAGGCCGGACGCCGCGACCGCCCCGCGGCGATGGTCCCGGAACGCCAACGACGCGACGAGGAACACGGCCGCGGTGATCCCGAGCGTCCAGAGCAGGGGAGCGACGACGTCGCCGAACAGGACCTCGTCGAGGTTCTGGGACCACAGGAAGAGCACCGGGAAGGCAGCGACGAGCAACGGGTGCACCGCGAACCGTCTGGTCACACGATCACCGCCGCCGGTAGTGGTGGACGATCCGATCGGATCCAGGCAACGGCTCGTCGGAGACGGCCTCGAAGTGCCGTTCGAACGCGCGCGTGAACGTCTCGTGGTCGTAGTCCTCGAAGATGTCCTCGCGCGTCGCAAGGAGCTGGCGAACCCGCGGGTCGTCCTTGGGGACCCATTCGACGATCAGGTCCCGTCCCAGCTCGGCCATGAAGGCGGCGACCCGATCGAGCGGGACGTTGTTGCCGATCGCGAGGTGGTGGACCAGCGCGAGCGCCAGCACGGCGTCGACCGGTCCACGCTGGGCCAGGGACGAACGCTCCTGGTTCGCCCAGCCGACCGCTGGACTCGGGTTGGCGAGGTCGAGCATGAGCGGCAGCACCACCTCCGTGTCGCTGTCCCGCACGGCCTGCCAGTGCAGCTCGACCGCCGCCTCGTCCTGATCGAACGCGACGACCAGTGCGCCTCGGTCAGCGGCGATGCGACTGAACCTGCCCGTGTTGGCTCCCAGGTCCCAGACCGTGGAGGGCCCGGCGGCGTCGAGCATGCTGGCGACGACCCGCTCCTTGGCCTGCATCGCCTCGTCGGTGTAGTGGTCGGCTTGCGCGTAGTAGTCCGACCAGGTCGACCGGTCGGGCTCCCAGCGCAGCTTGTCGACCGCTCCGCGCAAGCTGTCGATGAGGCCTCGCAGCGCCTGCATCGACATGTTGCTCTCGCGCGTGCCGCTACCGCCGTCCCCCGCCCGGCTGCGCTGCGCCCGCGCCTGCAGGTGCAGGTGCGTGAGGAGCGACGGACGGAACCTGGTCCGCAACGGCAGCAGCGTGCTCGCCAGGTCGACGGGGACACCCGAGACGTCGGTGCGCTGCAGGCGTCCGAGACGGACGTCCACGTGCACCATGAGGGCGAGCGGGGCGAGGAAGTGCTCGCAGAACTGGCGGTAGGCGACCCACGGCCGCCCCTCGGGGAGGCGTTCGAACGACAGCGTGTCGATCAGGACGGGGCGGCCCCGGTGGAACTGGATGTTGTAGGCCGAAGCGTCGCGGAGCGACATCCCGTGATCGAGGGCGACCTCCTGGGCGCGCAGGGTCGCCAGCGCCGCGTCCCGGAGCTGTCCGGGGCACCACTCGTACGGGTGCGAGATCGTCGCGACCTGCTCGGGACGCAGCACACGGTGGGCATCGGCCGGGTGCGGCGACAGGCCGGCCTCGACCTCCACGTGGGGGATCAGGAGCCCAGCGTCGATCAGGGCGTCGTACAGCCCCGATGAACCCAGGAGGTCGTAGTCGTCGGCGAAGCTGCGCGCCACGTGTCGGTACACCCCACCGTCCCGCGTGAAGACGAAGCCAGCGGGGTCGCGGAACGAGCCGGCGACCGGGGCGACGTCGCCCCCGGCCGTTGGGGAGGTCACGAGACCTCGTGCTCCTCGACCTCGTGAACCTCGTGGACCTCGCGGTCCTCCGTACGCGTGAAGAAGCTCTTGAGCCGGCGCCAGAAGGTCTTGAGGGTGAGGCCAGCGGCCATGGCGAAGGCGATGAGCGCCTGGAACACGAACGAGGTGGAACCCGGGTCCACGTAGGCGGATGCGGCAGGGATGAAGAGGGCCCAGGCACCCGCGGCGAGGAAGGCGGTCCACAGGAGGCGTGAACGCGTAGTCATGAGGCTCCATCCGATGGGGGGACGGGAGGCGGACGTGAACGTGGTGCATCGTAACGCAGACGTACGAGCACGCTCGTAGGTTCCCCTGGCTACCGGACGGTGCGTTCGTCGCGCGCGGACGCCGGGGTGTGGCTCCGAAGTGTCACAGGGTCCCGCTTGGCTCGCCCGCGGGGCGAGAGGGAGACACCGATGGGCAGGAAGCGGACCTGGACCGACGACGACCTGCGAGCGGCGGTCGCACACGCGAACACCTACACGGAGGTGGTGGAGCTGCTGCGGTCGCGCACCGGGGCGTGTAGCTACATGAGCGTCCGCGTCCGGATCGCGGAGCTCCGGATCGACGCAGAGCACCTCGAACGCGCCCGCCGCGCCGAACGAGCTGCGAGGGAACGTGCCCGGGTACGGG
>JAHWKO010000026.1 GCA_019347855.1 Actinomycetota bacterium | reverse complement strand
CCCCATGATCGCGCTGATCTGGGGGATCACGCCCGACGCGAGCACGTTGCGGTAGAAGATCTCGCCGTACCCCCCCAGGGACACCACGCCTTCCTGGATGCGGGCGCCCCCGGAGTCGTTCAGGCCGATGACGGGCACGCCCATCTTCAGGGCGAGATCCATGATCTTCACGACCTTCTCGGCGAACACCTCGCCGAGCGACCCGCCGAACACCGTGAAGTCCTGGCTGAACACGCACACCTGGCGACCGTCGACCGTGCCGTACCCGGTGATGACTCCGTCCCCGTAGGGACGGTCCTCCTCCATGTCGAACGAGGTGGAGCGGTGGCGGGCGAACATGTCGGTCTCGACGAAGGAGCCCTCGTCGAGGAGGAGTTCGACGCGTTCCCGTGCGGTCTTCTTGCCGCGTGAGTGCTGCTTCTCGATGGACTCCTCGCCGCCGGCCGTGAGGGCTTCCTCGTGACGACGGCGGAACTCCTCGAGCTGCTCCTTGGTGGTCGGTTGGGACACCGGGGTGGCCTCCGGTCGGGGAGCCGCATCCTAGGCGGTGGGTCCTAGGCTCCTCGCGGCCGTCCATCCGGAGGAACCCATGGTCCACGCGCTCCCACCCGAGATCTCCGCGCGGATCACCGCGTCACCCCGCTGGCGCGAGGTCGCGTTCGAGTCGGTCGTGGACTCGACGAACACGGAGGCTCGCCGCCGCGCGGAGGCGGGCGACGCTCCCGGTCTGGTCGTCGTCGCCGAGCGCCAGACCGCGGGGCGCGGCAGGTTGGACCGGTCCTGGCTCGATCAACCTGGCGGATCGCTGGCGGTGACGGTTCTGATCGAGCCTCCCGACCCGGCGACGCTCGCCCCGATCGCCGCTGGCCTCGCCGTGGTCGACGCGGCTGCGGCGCAGGGCGTCGAGGCGACCCTCAAATGGCCCAACGACGTGCTCATCGATCAACGCAAGGCCAGCGGCATCCTCGTCGAGACCGTGGCGGGGGGGCTGTTAGCGGTCGGCATCGGGGTGAACGTCGACTGGCGCGACCGGGACGGGCAGGTCGACGACGCCTGGGGCAGTCTCGCCGAAGGCGCCGGCCACGACATCGCCCGGTGGCAGGTGCTCGCGGATCTCCTGCGGGCTCTCGACGGCCACCTCGGGCAGGACCCGGACGCGCTCGTGGGCACCTACCGGGGACGTTGCGCCACGTTGGGGCGCGACGTGCGGGTCGAGCTGGCACGGGGGTCCATCGAGGGTGTGGCTGCGGATGTCGGAACGGATGGCTCGCTCCACGTGCGCACGGACGACGGGGTGGTCGAGGTCCAGGCCGGCGACGTCCACCACCTGCGTCCGGCCCGACCGCTCACGCGTCGGCGGGGACCACGTCGTCAGCGAGGCTCGCCCTCGGCAGGGTGAACCGGAAGGTCGAGCCCCGCCCCTCGGTGCTGCGCACGTCGATCGTGCCTCCCATGGCCTCGACGAGGTGGTGGGTGAGGTACAGGCCCAGTCCCGTGCCCTGCACCTTCTCGGGCGTGGGCAGACGGCTGAACTTCCGGAACAGGTGCGGGGTCAGATGGGGCGGGATCCCGAAGCCGTCGTCGGTGATGGTGACGGTGACGACGTCCCCGTCGGCGCTCGCCTCGACCCGGACCCGACCACCGTCCGGTGAGTACTTGACGGCGTTCGACAGCAGGTTGTGGAGCACCTGCGCGACCCGGTCCGGGTCGGCAGCGACGAGCGGGAGCTCGGCGTCCAGGACCAGCTCTAGGCGATGCAGGTCGGACCCGCCGACCTCCTCCTCGGCGGTCCGGCGCACGAGCGGTGCGAGCTCGACCGGCCGCCGGTGGACCGGGAGGTCGTTGCGCTCGGCGAGTGTGACCTCCTGCACGTCGGTGACCAGCCGTGCCAGCCGGTTGGTCCCCCGTTCGATGCTGTCCAGGAACTCCTGGCGCCGCTCAGGTGACAGGTCCTCCCACCGGTGCTTCAGGAGCGCTGCGTAGCCCGTCATGGCCGTCATCGGTGCCTTCAGCTCGTGCGCGAGGATGTGCACGAACTCGTCCTTCACGGCGTCGAGGGCCTTCAGGTCGGCGATCGTGCGCGCCTCGGGCCTCGGCGATCCGGGCGTTGTCCAGCGCCACCGCGGCATGTCCGACCAGCAACCGCACGAGGTCCTCGTCGGTCTCGGTGATCCGTCGCTCGGGGTCGGCGGTCGCCAGGGCGAGGAGCGCAGCCGGTTCATCGCCGCCCCCGATCGGCGCCAACAGCAGGTGGGACACGGACCGAGCACGCGGGCCGTCGGGGGAGATCACGACCACGTCGTCGACCCGAGGCTCGGTGAGCAAGCTGTCCACGAGCGAGGGGAGCTCGTCGTCGGGATCGTTGGATTCGACGAGCCGCCACCCGTCGGTCCCTCGCAGGTGGATCTCGCACCGCTCGAGCCCGGTCAGCCCGCACGCCGCGTCGCGCAGTACCTGCAGGAGCGCGGTGGTCTCCCGCGCGGCCGCGAGGGTGCTCGCCTGCTCGGCGAGGTCGCGGAGACGCACGGCCTGGCGCTCGGCATCGCGGCGGGCCTCCTCGAACCGCCGCGCGAGCGACCCGGCGGTGACGGCGAGGATCAGCAGGATCCCGGCCTGGAACGCCGTCGACGACAGCAGCTCGCCGGTCGAGAACCGGTCGGCGAACGTGACGACGTTGCCGAGCAGTGCGGCCAGCGCCCCGCTCACCGCCCCGACGATCTGGGCGCGGAGCGCTCCCTCGAGGATCGGGAGCACGTAGAGGGGCCACAACCGGGACTCGTCGTCGAACGCGAAGAGGGCGACGATCGTGAACACCAGGAGGGTGTCGATGGCGAGCTGGATCCAACCCCACACACGCAGGGCGCGTTCGTCGTCGGATCGCGCGATCCAGCGTGAGGCGAGGTTGAGCACGATCAGTACGCCGGCGAACGCGCCTGCGACGGGCAGACGGGGGAACGGCACCGCGACGCCCTCGGGCGGTTGGTAGAGCAGACCGATCTGGGCGAGCGCGAACGCCACACCCAACCAGCGGAAGCCGCGGACCGCGGTCTCGATCTCGCGCAACCGCCGGATCCTCGTCTGTGTCACCTGCACGTCCGGCTCCGTGCCCCCAGGTAGAGAACCCCCCCGTCCGTCCCCCCGAGGGACCCGCCGGGCATCGTAGGGCCTCGCGCGCCCTCGGGGGTGGGTCCGCGGGATAAGGTCACACGCCCCCGTCGCGCCAGGAGCGCCCCGTGGCCATCTCGTTCGCGTTGTCCCCCGAGCAGGAGCAGTTCCGCGACGTCGTGCGGGACTTCGCCAACACGGTGATCGACCCGGAGGCCGACCGGATCAACGCCGAGCGCGCGTTCCCCGTGGACATCGTGCAGCGGATGGGGCAGATGGGCCTGTTCGGCATCCCGTTCCCCGAGGAGTACGGCGGGATGGGCGGGGACTTCCTGAGCCTGTGCCTCGCGATCGAGGAGCTGGGACGGGTCGATCAATCGCTCGGGATCACCCTCGAAGCGGGCGTGGGGCTCGGGGCCGAACCGATCTTCCGGTTCGGGACCGAGGAGCAGAAGCAGCGTTGGCTGCCCCCGCTGGCCCGGGGCGAACGGATCGGGGGGTTCGGGCTCACGGAACCGTCCGGTGGCTCGGACCTCCGGCGGTCGACCTCGACCAAGGCGCGTCTCGACGGCGGCGAGTGGGTGATCGACGGCCGGAAGGTGTTCATCACCAACGTCGGTACGCCGATGACGTCGCTCTGCACCGTGACCGCGCGCACCGGCGAGGACGAGATCTCCTGCATCGTCGTCCCGGTGGACAGCGACGGGTTCAGCGTCGCTCCGAAGTACCGGAAGGTCGGGTGGCACGCCTCGGATACCCGTGAGGTGATCCTCGACGGCTGCCGCGTCCCGGAGGACCACCTGCTCGGGGAACGCGGTCGCGGGCTCGCCCAGTTCCTCGCGATCCTCGACGACGGCCGCATCGCGATCAGCGCGCTCGCGGTCGGGTTGATCCAAGGCTGCGTCGACGAGTGCACGCGCTACGCGAACGAGCGGGAGGCCTACGGGCAACCGATCGGCAAGCTACAGGCGGTCGCGTTCAAGATCGCCGATATGGAGGTCGCGGCCCAGACCGCGCGGCACCTGTACTGGAACGCAGCGTGGCGCAAGGCCGAGGGGCTGCCGTACAAGAAGGAGGCGGCGATCGCGAAGCTCTACTCGTCCGAGCAGGCCGTGACCGTTGCACGCGAGGCGTGCCAGGTGTTCGGCGGGTACGGGTACATGACCGAGTACCGGGTCGCGCGCTTCTACCAGGACGCCAAGATCCTGGAGATCGGGGAGGGCACCTCCGAGATCCAGCGTCTGCTCATCGCCCGGGACCTCGGGCTGTTGTGAACCCGCCCCCTCTGTAGCGTCGCACCACGATGGCAGAGAAGTACACGTCCCTGATGGCGCTGGTCCTGGGTCGCCAGGTCGAGGACGTCCGGCGGGTGGTCGAGCACGCCAGGACCGCGGGCGAGGTAGACCGGCACGCCCCGGTCGGTGACCCGGCCGACGCCGCGGAGGTCGCGTGGGGCGGTCGCATGCAGAAGGCGGTGATCCGTCGGCTCGAGGACGAGGACGGCCGACCCCTGCTGCGGGCCGAGACCTACATCGGCGCCGAAGGGGTGCGCCAGGGCATGCGCCGACAGGCACAGCTCCTGCGGGCGCTGGCGGGACCCGCCGGGTCGGTCGAGGCGGTCCGCGACCTGTCCGCCGACCGCGAGCACGACCTCGCCTGGCTCGAGCGCGTCGCCGGCGGGAAGGTCGCCCTCGAGGACGCGGTGCGCGTGCACCACGAGGGCCAGGGGACCTTCTGGGTCCACACGCATGGGGCAGCGCGCTTCGACGTCCCCGACCTGGAGCTGTACGGCGTGACGCGCGCGCAGCTCGACGGTGCCGAACGCGTCCTCCGCCACGTCCACCCCCAGATCCTGGACCGGGGGTTGCAGGCCGAGCTCAGCCTGCCCGATGGGACGCCGATCTACCTCGTCCCGGTCCTCGAGGCGTGGGGACAGCTGCCGTTGGACTGGCCGGGGATCGGTCGCGCCGGACAGCCCCGTGAGGGGCACGATGGCCCGAGGGCCACGTTGTCGATCCTCCACCCGCGGCGGTTCGGGCGCTACAGGAAGGACATCGAGGGCGTCCTCGAGCGCCTCTGAGCGCTCGGACTACTCGCGCGTCTCGTCGTGCACCGGGGACCCGGACGGCGACGCCACGGGGTAGGTCACCACGAGGGTCCCGCGCACGAGCTCGTCGCCGACGACCTCGTAGCGGTGGGGACGGTCGGCCGGGAACGCCACGTAGTCGCCCGACTCGAGCACCGTCAGGTCGTCGTAGGACCCGATCCGTAACGTGCCGGTCTGGAGGAGGACGCGTTCGATCACGCCCGGCTGGTGCGCCGGGAACTCGAAGTGGTCGCTGGCCTCGTACCGGATGTCGTAGAGCTCGACGATGCCCTCGGGGACGAACGACTCGATCGGCACGTCGTCGGTGCCGGGGTCGCCTCCGGCTCCTCGGACCACCCGTGCGACGCCGAGCTCGCGTGGCGCCACCAGCTCCGCGACGCCGACCTGCAGCGCCACCGCGAGGGACTGCAACGTGGAGATCGTCGGGTTGCCGTCGCCTCGCTCGATCGCTGACAGCGTGGCCTTCGCGATGCTCGACCGCCGGGAGAGCGCCGACAGGCTCATCCCCTGCGACTCGCGGAGCCGTCGGACGTTGTTCGCGACCGTCCGGGCGTGCTCATCTGCCGGCGTCAGGCCCACGTGGCCACTCCCTCGTCGTCGGCGTCGTTGTGCTCGCCGCCCGCCAGGATCACCGTGGCCTGCCCCGTGAGCAGCGGTCGCAGGATGGCAGGCAGCCACGTGGCCGCCGGTTCGTCGTGCTGGAGTCCCAGCCGACCGTCGGCGCCCCACCGCCCAGCCTCGTCGATCAGCTGGCGGTGCGTCCAGGACCCGCCCGCGGCTTCGGCAGCCACGCGATCAGGCGATGCGGCGGGCTCGGGAGGCTGGTCGGGGAAGGCCTGAACGGCGATCGCCCAGGGCTCGTACCTGCTCGACGTCGAGCTGCCGTCCGGTTCGTCGCCCAGCACGAACACCTGCGATGCCGAGTCCGGCGCGTGCAGCGACTCGTGGACCACCATGACGTCGGCATCGCCGTCCAGGGTGACCTCGACGCCCGCCCACCAGGCGGCGAGGAGGACGGTGGCCGCGGGCCAGTCCGCGGACGCGTGCAGACGCAGACGGTCGCCGGGGTCCAGGAGCGCGTCGAGCTGGAGCAGGTGGGCGCCCTTCGCGGCCCACCGCGCCAGCGAGGCGAACCCCTGCTCGTCGCGCCGGTCCGCTCGGACCACGGTCAGGGCGGGCCGGTGACCGAAGCGCTCCGCCGCGACACGCAGCGCCGTCGCCAGGTCGTCGACGTCCGACACCGGGCCGGTGGGGTCGGACAGCTGCACGGTGGCCTCGGACTCGGTCGGGTTGGCGGATCCAGCGCAGATGGTAGGCAGGTCGATGCGACACGGGGCGCCGGAGCGCATGACCCGGGGGGACGCCGCATCCGCTGATAGCCTGGGACGGTGGCGCAGCCGGTCCCTTGGTGCAGGCTGCCGGCCACGATCCGGCCCCCCGCGGACCCCGACGGAGCCTCGCACGCCTGTGACCGAACCACGCTCATCCCCGTTCTCGTCGGTCCGTCTCCCCGAAGGGACCGACTGGCGCACGGTCCTCAGGTACGCGGGCTTGGGGGTCGGGGCGCTCGCCGTGCTGGGCATCGTGCTCGTCGCGCTCTTCTGGGGGTACGCGGACCGGCAGCTGCAACAGGAGGACCTGTCGTCGCTCGAGCGGGAGACGCCCCCTCCGATCGAGGGGACGCTCAACGTGCTGGCCGTCGGGACCGACAGCCGCGAGGGCTTGACCGAGGAGCAGCTGCTGCAGCTCGGGACCGAGGAGGTGTCCGGGGAGCGCGCGGACACGATCATCCTGGTGCACCTCTCCCCGGAGCGCCCCGAGGCGGTCATGATCTCCTTCCCCCGTGACCTGCTCGTCACGATCCCCGGGCACGGCGACGGCAAGCTCAACTCGGCGTTGGCGCTCGGCGGCCCGGACCTGGTGGTCGAGACGCTGGAGAGCTACACCGGGATCCAGGTGGACCACTACGTCCAGGTCAACATCGCGGGGTTCCTGGACGTCGTCGACGTCCTCGGAGGGGTGGAGGTCTGCCTCCAGGAACCGCTCCAGGATCGCTACGCCGGGGTCGATCTCCCAGCGGGCTGCTCGGAGCTCGATGGAGCGCAGGCCGCGGGGTTCGTGCGTGCGCGCAAGTCCGACCCGCGGGGGGACCTGGGCCGGATCGAACGGCAGCAGATGTTCATCCGTGCCGCGATGCAGGAGGTCATCTCCGCGGGGACCCTCGTGAACCCGGTGCGGGTCAAGCGCCTGATCGACGCGGTGGCCGGTGCGGTCGTGACCGACGACAGCCTGGGTACCTCCCGCATGTTCCGTGTGGCATGGTCCCTGCGTGACCTGCGCCCCGAGGACGTCGAGTCGGTGACGCTCCCCGCCGAGAACGAGCGGATCGACGGCACCTTCTACGTGGTCGCCCAACCCGAGGAGGCCGAGGCCGTCTTCCAGGCGGTCCGGGCGGGGACCGCGCTCCCGGGCGAGGGGATCGCAGACAGCACCGAGACGCCCTCGGAGCTCACCCCGGCGGACATCCAGGTCACGGTCCTGAACGGCGCCGGTGTGTCCGGGTTGGCTGCGAGGGCCAAGGACGCGCTCGAGGAGCGCGGCTTCGTCGTCACGGAGATCGGCAACGCCGAGCGGCAGGACGTGCCGGGAACGGTCGTGCGGTACGGGCCCGGCGACGAGGCGAAGGCTCGCCTCGTCGCGGACCAGTTCCGCAGCGCCGACCTCGAGCAGGTCGACGGCAACATCGGCATCGTGGTGGTGCTGGGGCGCGAGGAGGTCGGGTCGGCCGAGGACAGCGACCGATGACGGACGTGCCAGAGGGGATCTGGGGCCCCACCGTCAACGGCGGGTCGAGCCGGCTGCGCCGGATCGGCCTGGTCGCGGCGGTCGCCGTCGGGGTCCTCGTGGTCATCGCGGTCACGGTCGGCGCGAGCCTCTTCACGGTCGCCGAGAGCAACCTCGACCGGGTGGACCTGCCGGCGCTCGCCGAGCGGACCAGCGAGCGCGAGCCGATGAACGTCCTGGTCGTCGGCTCCGACTCCCGCGAGGGGCTGTCGGACGCCGAGATCGAGCGTTACAACCTGGGCGGGTTCGACGGACAGCGCAGCGACACCGTGATCCTGGTGTCCGTCACCTCGGATCGGGACCACGTCAGCGTCGTCAGCTTCCCCCGTGATCTGCTCGTGCTCGACGGGGGCGAGCGACGCAAGCTGACCGAGACGTTCGCGGGCGGCCCCGACCACGTCGTCGACGTCCTGCAGCAGAACACCGGCGTCCCGATCCACCACTACGTCGAGGTGTCGATCCTCGGGTTCATCAGCGTGGTGGACGCCGTCGACAACGTCGAGATCTGCCTCGAGCGGCCGTTGCGGGACCGCAAGGCGGGAGCCGACTTCGGCGCGGGCTGCCACGCGATGGGGCCCGCCGAGGCGCTGTCCTACGTCCGATCCCGCAGCACCGCCCGGGGCGACTTCGACCGGATGGAACGCCAACAGATCTTCATGCGCGCCATGCTCGACCGGCTGGTCGCCACCCGCATGCTGGTGGACCTCCCCCGACTGTTCCGGGTCGTGGAACGCACGGCGGAGAACGTGACCACGGACTCGGGCCTGGGCGTCGGTGACATGCGCCGACTCGCCCGGGAGCTGCGGGGCCTCGCGAGCGGCCGGATCCCCATGACGACCGTGCCCGGGTACACCGCGCAGATCGAGTCCAAGAGCTACGTCGTGCCGTACGAGCCCGGGGCGCGGTCCCTGTACGGTGCCCTGCAGGACGGTCGTCCGATCGATCCGAGAGGGTCCTCCGACCAGCACGAGGACGTCCAGGTCGCCCTGTGGCAGGCCGGCCTCGCTGACGGAGCGGACGCGATCGAACGGACGCTGTTCTGGGCGGGGTTCCCCGTGGACCCCGTCGGTGACGGTCCACCGGTGGAACGGACGACGGTGTACGTCACGGGGGACCAGGAACACGCGGAGTGGGTCGCTGCCATCCTCGGTGCTGAACTCGCGACCTCCCTCCCCGACGGGATCGAACCCCCAGACGCCGATGTGCTGGTCGTGACCGGGCAGGATGCCGCCGCGGCCGCGGAGACCAGGAGGAAGCCATGAGAGCGCTCGTGCTCGCCGGAGGCGAGGGGACGCGGTTGCGTCCCATCACGCACACCAGCGCGAAGCAGCTGGTGCCGGTCGCCAACAAGCCGATCCTCTACTACGGCCTCGAACAGATCCGCGACGCCGGGATCACCGACATCGGGATCATCGTGGGCGACACCGAGGACGAGATCCGGGCCGCCGTCGGTGACGGGTCGGCGCTGGGGATCGACCCGACGTACATCCGCCAGGACGAACCGCTCGGCCTCGCGCACGCGGTGCTCACCGCCGAGGATTACCTCGGGGGCGAGGACTTCGTGATGTTCCTGGGGGACAACCTCATCGAGGGAGGGATCGCCGACCTGGTGCGGGACTTCGAGGAGCGCCGGCCGGACGCGCAGATCCTGCTGAAGGAGGTGTCGGATCCCGAGCGGTTCGGGGTGGCCGAGCTCGACGACGAGGGACGCGTCGTCCGCCTGCTCGAGAAGCCGGCCGACCCGCCCTCGAACCTCGCGCTGGTGGGCGTGTACCTGTTCCGGTCGTCGATCCTCCAGGCGGCGAAGAGGATCGAGCCGTCCGATCGGGGGGAGCTCGAGATCACGGACGCGATCCAACGGCTGATCGACGACGGCCACCGGGTGACGAGCTCGGTCGTGACCGGCTGGTGGCTGGACACCGGGAAGAAGGACGAGCTGCTCGACGCCAACCGGATCGTCCTGGGGACGCTGATCGCCCGTATCGACGGCAAGGTCGACGAGGACTCCGAGATCGTCGGGCCCGTCGTCGTCGAGGAGGGCGCCGAGATCATCAACTCCATGGTGCGAGGTCCCGCCATCATCGGGCGGGGCACCCGGATCGTGGACACCTACGTGGGACCGTTCACGTCGATCGCGGCCCGGTGCGTCCTGGAGCGGACCGAGATCGAGCACTCCGTGGTCCTGGAACGCTGTCAGGTCCGGGACATCCCGCGGATCGACGGCTCGTTGCTGGGCCGGGACGTGGAGATCGGTCGGGCAGGTCGCAAGCCCGCCGCGTACCGGTTCATGCTCGGCGATCACTCACAGGTGGGGATCTGATCATGCGCATCCTGGTCACCGGGGGAGCGGGCTTCATCGGATCGAACTTCATCCGGTGGGTCCTCGAACACACAAACGTCGCCACGATCACCAACCTCGACGCGCTCACCTACGCCGGGAACCCGGCGAGCCTGCGCGACATCGAGGACCGGTTCGCCGACCGCTACACGTTCGTGAAGGGCGACATCTGCGACGCCCGGCACCTCGACGAGCTCGTCCCTGGCCACGACGCGGTCGTGAACTTCGCCGCGGAGTCCCACGTCGATCGCTCGATCGAGGGTCCCACCGAGTTCCTGCGGACGAACGTCACCGGCGCTGGGGCGGTCTTCGACGCCGCTCGCACGCACGACGTCGAGCGGTTCCTCCATATCTCCACCGACGAGGTGTACGGATCGATCGCCGAACCCGGCTCGTTCCACGAGACCGATCCGCTGGAACCCAACAGCCCCTACTCGGCATCCAAGGCCGCGGCGGACCTGCTCGCGCGGGCGTACCGCGAGACGTACGACTACCCGATCCTCGTCACCAGGACCACCAACAACTTCGGCCCGTACCACTACCCCGAGAAGGTCATCCCGCTCTTCACGACCAACCTCATGGACGGCCGCAAGGTCCCCCTGTACGGCGACGGCAGCAACGTGCGGGACTGGCTCTACGTCGTCGACAACGCCGCCGCCCAGTGGCTGGTGCTGACCGAGGGCGAGCCGGGGACCGTCTACAACGTGGGCGCCGGGAACGAGATGAGCAACGAGGAGCTCACCTACGCGATCCTCGACCGGTTCGACGCCGGCGACGAGATGATCGAGTTCGTCGCCGACCGGCCGGGGCACGATCTGCGGTACTCGGTCGACACCGCCAGGATCCGCGAGCTGGGGTGGGAGCCCGAGCTGTCGTTCGACCAGGCGCTGGACGCCACCGTCGAGTGGTACCGGGACAACGAGTGGTGGTGGCGTCCCCTCAAGGAGCAGGGCGCGTCCGACCGTCGCGGTCTGTCGGGCTGAGCCGTGCAGGTCCTCATCACGGGAGCAGGAGGCCAGCTCGGCCTCGACCTGCTCGATGCCTTCGACGACCACGACGTGGTCGGCCTGACGCACGCGGACCTCGACGTCGCCGACGAGCCAGCGATCGTCGCGGCCGTCCGGGATCACGAGCCCGACCTGGTCGTGCACGCTGCAGCCTGGACCGACGTCGACGGCTGCCAGCGGGACCCCGACCGCGCTCACCGGATCAACGCCCTGGGGACGTGGTGGGTCGCCCGCGCGTGCCGGCTGGCCCGCGCAACGATGGTCTACGTCTCCACCGACTACGTGTTCGACGGCACCGCCCCCCGGGACGCGGACGGTGAGCCCCGCCCGTACACGGAGTTCGACCCGATCGATCCCCTGAACGCCTACGGCGCGTCGAAAGCAGCCGGTGAACGCCTCCTCCGCGAGACCCTGCGAGAGCACCACATCGTCCGGACCGCGTGGGTGTGCGGCGCGCGCGGGAGCAACTTCGTGCGGACGATGCTGCGCGTGGGGCGCGAGCAGGGCGAGGCGCGGGTGGTCGACGACCAGGTCGGCTCGCCGACGTTCACTCGAGACCTCGCGGCCGCCATCCGGGAGCTGTCCGTGACGGGGCGCTACGGCACCTTCCACCGCACGAACAGCGGGACCTGCTCCTGGTACGACCTCGCCGAGGCCACGTACGAGCTGGCCGGGGTCGACGTCGACCTCACCCGGATCTCCAGCGACGAGCTGGATCGTCCCGCGCCCCGCCCGAGCTACTCGGTCCTGAGCGAGCGGCACAGCGTCCTGTCCGGCCTGCGCGAGATGCCGCACTGGCGGGACGGGCTCGCGCGCATGCTGGCGGAGCTCGACACCAGTCCCGAGAAGACCCAGACCGGAGGATCCCCGTGAGCACCGTCGTGCTGTTGATCACCTCGATCGGCCTGGCGACGTCGGGCCAGCTGCTGCTCAAGGCGGGGATGACCGAGGTCGGCGAGTTCAGCGAGGTGCTGGGCGCCGCCGGCGCCACCGGGCTGGTCGCGCGGATGCTCACCACGTGGCAGGTCGTCGGCGGGCTCGCCGTGTTCGGTCTGTCCGCGGTGTTCTGGTTGCTGACCCTGTCCCGCGTCCCGCTCTCGACGGCGTACCCGGCGGTGAGCCTGTCGTACGTGCTCATCATCGCGTTCAGCTACTTCGTGCTCCACGAACGCCCCAGTGGCCTGGTGTGGGCGGGCGTCGTGCTCATCATGCTGGGGATCTCGCTGGTCGGTATCGGGCAGCGGTGACGGTGAGCTCCCCGCAGGTCGCGGTGGTGATCGTCACGCACGAGACGCGCGACGAGGCCCTCGGCTGTCTCGCGACGCTCGAGCCCGCGGGGGCATCGCAGGTGGTCCTGGTCGACTCCGGGTCGACCGACGGGACCGCCGAGGCCGTCCGCGTGGCGCACCCGGAGGTCACGGTCGTGGAGCTGTCCAACGTGGGGTACGGGCGCGCCGCCAACGTCGGGATCGCCAGGACCGAGGCGCCCTACATCGTCGTGGCGAACGCCGACACGCGGTTCGCTCCGGGGTCGGTCGAGCGGCTCGCCGAGTCTTTCGAGGCCTACCCGGACGCCGGGGCGATCGGGCCGATGGTGCGCTACCCGGACGGGCGTCCCCAGGCCAGCGCGCGACGGTTCCCGACGATGCGTCAGGCGGTCGGTCACGCGCTCCTCGGGCTCTGGTTCCCCCAGAACCCGTGGACCCGCGCCTACCGGATGAGCGACCTGGACCCGCGGGAACCGCGGGACGTCGACTGGCTGTCGGGCTGCGCCCTGGGCGTCCGGCGCGAGGCGTTCACCGTCGTCGGGGGCTTCGATCCCGGGTACTTCATGTACGTCGAGGACGTCGATCTGGGCTACCGGCTCCGGCAAGCCGGGTGGCGCATCCGGTACGAGCCATCTGCGGAGGTGGTGCACCACGTCGGGGCGTCGACGCAGCGGCGCCGCGCGGCCATGGTCATCGAGCACGCGCGCAGCCTCGACCGCTTCTACGGTCGCGTGTACGACCGAGGCCCGGGACGACTCCTGCGGCCCCTCGTCCGACTCGGCCTGGCCGTGTGGGTCGGGTTGGTCCTGATCTGGGGCGTGGTCGCTGGCGTCCGACAGGGGAGGAGCCCCACCGGTGAGTGACCGACCGATCGAAGACGCGTTGATCGTGGCCGGCGGCCGCGGGACACGGTTGCAGCCGCTCACCCGCGGCCTGCCGAAACCGTTGGTGCCGTTCTGCGGCGCCCCGTTCCTGGAAGGGGTCATCCGTCGCCTGGCCGACGCCGGCATCCGTCACGTGCACCTCATCGTCGGCTCCGACACCGCACCGTTCGAGGCGGTGCGTCCGCTCGCGGAACGCCTCGGGATCGACATCTCGACGGTGCCCGAGCCCGAGCCGCTCGACACCGCGGGGGGCGTCAGGGCCGTCGCTGACACCTTCGACCGGGCGGTGGCCGTGCTGAACGGTGACATCCTCACGGACGTCGACTACCGCGCCGTGTTCGCCCGCCACCGGGACAGCGGCGCGGAGGCGACGCTCGTGCTGACCGAGGTCGAGGACACCTCGTCGTACGGGGTCGCCGTCCGAGATGGGACGCGGATCACCCGCTTCGTGGAGAAGCCCGACCCCGGGACCCTGCCGGGACAGAACGCGGTCAACGCCGGCACCTACGTGCTCGAACCCGAGGTGATGCTGGCCCACCCCGAGGGACGGCTGTCGTTCGAGCGGGACGTGTTCCCGGCGCTGCTCGATCGCGGCGGACGCGTCGAGGGCTTCGTCTGGGAGGGCGCGTGGCAGGACCTCGGCACGCCCGAGCGCTACCTCCAGGGGCACCGCTCCGCGCTCCAGGGGGAGCTCGACTGGCCGTCGCTGCGGGATGTCCCCCCGGGCGAGGATGGGGTGCGGATCGCCGCGGGTGCCGACGTCACGTCCGGGGCGACGATCCAAGGGCCGGTGCTGGTGCTCGAAGGCGCCACGATCGCGGCCGGGGCCACGATCGGACCGAACACCGTCGTCGGGCGCGACGCACGGATCGAGACGGGGGTGGTGCTGCGCGACAGCGTCCTGCATGACGGGGTCGAGGTCGGCACGGACGTCGCGGTCTCCGAGCTGATCGCCGGGCGCGACTCGCGGATCGGTGCGGGCGCGAAGCTGGGTCGCGGTGTCGTGCTGGGAGCCGAGGCCGAGGTGGGGGAGGGCGAGGTCCTCGCGGACGACGAGCGACGACCCGGTCCCCGGGACCTCGCGTACTCGGAGGAGGACGGCTGGTCGCGCGCTTGACGGCCAGCCTCTCAACCCGCGAGCCCGTCGCGTCGACACTCCGAGGGGACGGGGGAACCACCGCGGCACACGCCAGGTGCTCCGTTAGCCTGTTGACGTTGTGAAACATCGTTGCTCGTGGTGGGGATGAGGTCGATGCGTCGGTTCGCGATCCTGGTCACCGTGCTCGCCCTCGTCGGCACGCTCGTGGCGACCGTGGCCCCGTCGGCGGTGGCCCAGGACAGCTGCCCGCCGGCTGGCGGCGTCGACCGCTCGTTCGACCCGGACCTGGGTGAGATCGCCCCCGAGGACGATGTGGCCATCACCGGCGGTGGCTGGGGGCACGGCGTCGGGATGAGCCAGTACGGGGCGCAGGGCGCGGCCCGCCTCGGCTGCACGCACGAGCAGATCCTCACCACCTACTACCGCGGCGTCCGCGTCGAGCCGTTCCAGATGCCCACCGAGGTCCGGGTGGGGTTCCTCGACCCGAGCGTGCAGTCCACGAACGGTGGTGTCGCCAGCATCACCAACCGCGGCACCGACCCGGTCACCTGGCGATTGGAGGGGTGCGACCCCGCGCGGTACCCCGACGACCCGGACCGGTGCACCCCCCCCGACGCTCTGCCCGCGGGAGCGACCTGGCGCGTCTACAGCGACGCCTCGGGCGTCTACCACGTCCTGAACGGGGACGGGGCCGAGGTGTGGCGCGGCGCCGACAAGGACAGCGTGCTGATCGCCGACCACGACGGGACGGTCGTGACGATCGACGTCCCGGGGTTGAAGCGGACCGTCCGGTGGGGCGCGACCGAGTTCGACTCGTACGCCGAGACCGCCCAGGACGGTCGCGGCAAGCTCTTCGTGGTGCAGGAGATCGACGGCACCGACCAGCACTCCGCCATGGAGCGCTACCTGTGGGGACTCGCCGAGGTTCCGTCGTCCTGGCCGACCGCGTCGTTGGAGGCGCAGGCGATCGCCGCCCGGTCGTACGCCCGGATCCGGACCGACATCCCGAAGGAGCGCTGTCGGTGCCACCTGTACGCCACCGTCCGCGACCAGCACTACAGCGGGTGGGACAAGGAGGCCGCGGACGCCACCGTCGACAACGGTGACGGCGAGGCGCCGTGGAAGCGCGCCGTGAACGACACCGCCGGTCGGGTCATGAGGTACACGGACCGCGACGGCAACACGTCCGTCGCGGACGGGTTCTACTCGTCCTCCCACGGCGGCTGGAGCGATGCCGCAGCGGACGTGTGGGGCAGCGACGTGCCGTACCTGCAGGCTGTGGACACCTCGAACTGGGAGGCTCGGTCGGACAACCCCCGCCAGCGCTGGACGAACGGCTTCACCGACGAGGAGCTCGCGAGCAGGTTCGGGTTCGCGGAGTTCATCGAGCTGTCGATCGAGAACCGCGGTGAAGGGGGGCGGCCAACGGTCCGAGACGTCAACGGAGATTCGAAGGCGCCGGATGGCGCGGTCGCGACCGGCCGCGACAGCGCCGGCACGGTGGTGCACCGCTGGTACTCCGGTGAGCAGCTGCGCTCGAAGCTGGGCGTGTTCTCCGGCCTGATCCACGTGCATCCGCTGTCGGACGTGCCGTTCACGCGGTTGATCGACCAGCAGGAGCAGAACCGCATCGGCACCTCGGTCGCCATGTCGCGCTACGGCTGGGGGGAGGGCGCGGCGACCATCGTCGTCGCTCGTGCCGACGATCCTGCGGATGCGCTGGCCGGGGCGACCCTCGCCGGGAAGCTCGACGCACCGCTGCTGATCACCTACCGCGACGCGCTGCACCCCGCTATCAGGGCCGAGGTCGAACGGCTGGGCGCGAAGACCGCCTACCTGCTGGGCGGCGAGCAAGCGCTCACGCCCGCGGTGGCGGATGGACTGGAAGCCGCTGGCGTCGAGACGCTCGACCGGGTCGCCGGACCCGACCGGGTGGGGACGGCTGCCGCGATCTCGGACCGGCTGTTCTCGGAGGACGCCACGACGGACGCCGCGTACCTCGTGTTCAGCGCCCCTGGCGACCCCCGCAGCTGGCCGGATGCGCTGGCCATCTCCGGCACGGCCGCCCGCCGCTCCGCAGCGGGAGCGCCGTGGCCGGTCCTGGTCACCGGCAAGACCCTGCCCGACGCCACGTCCCAGGAGCTCGAGCAGCTCGGCGTGACGCAGGTGGTGCTCGTGGGGGGTCCCGTCGTGATCCCGGCCGAGGTGGAGACCCAGCTCCAGGAGGCCGGGTTCCAGACGCGTCGACTCGCCGGCGACAACCGGTACGGCACGAGCGTGAAGGTGGCGAGCGAGGACGGGGCGCCGCCAGGCACGCTGCTGACGGCCACGGGTGACGCGTTCCCTGACGGCCTCGGCGCTGGGGCGCTGGCTGCCCGGCTGGACGTCACGCTCCTGCTCGTCCCGTCGGCGACGCTCGCCGACGTCAGCCGGGAGTGGGTGGACGGACTGGACTGGGCCGACGCGAAGCTGCTGGTCTCGGGGGGCAGCGCGGCGATCTCGGACGAGGTCGTGACCTCGTTGCGGGCTGCGCTCGAACCCGAGGAGGGCGGTTCCTGACCGACGACGAGCGACCAGGCCGAGCGCCCCGGCGTCGCCGGTGGGTCCGCGTCCTGGGATGGATCGCATCGATCGCGATCCTCGTCGCGGTGGTGCTGGCGATCCGTGGCCGCTGGTCGGACGTCGAGTCCGCGGGGGGACTCCCCGGGGTCGTTCCCGTGGCCGTCGCGGTTGCGCTCAACATCGTGGGCAACCTCATCCTCGCCTACACCTGGCGGGAGATCGTCGCCGTCGTCGGCCCGCGGATCGCGTTCCGGTCGGCGATGTGGGTCTGGTCGGTCTCCCAGCTCGCGCGGTTCACCCTGTCGACCGCCCAGGCTGGCGCCCGGGCGGTCATGGCGCGGCGCTACGGGATCACCACGGCTGTGGCGGGCTCCACGGCCGTTGTCGAGCTGGCGTGGTTCTCGGCGGTGGACGCGGTCCTGGTGTTCGTGACCCTACCGCTGTGGCTCCAGGTGGCCGAGGGCTGGGGGTGGGTCGCCGCGGTCGGGGCGCTGCCCGCCGTCGTGCTCGTGATGGGGATGGTCCGCCCAACCCTCCTGCTCCGGATGGCGGCGTGGGCGCTGCGCCTGCCAGGGGTGCGACGGATCCGCGGTGGCACGCTCGCCGAGCGCGTGGACGAGGTCGAGGTGGCATCGGGCACGTCTGTCCGGATCACCGTCTACTTCCTCGCCAACTTCGGCCTGCGGCTCGCGGCGTTCCTCGTGATGGTCGCAGGCACGGTGGGGAGCCTCACCGGCGTCTTCGGCCTGGCCGTCGGGGCGTTCGTGTTCGGACAGTTCGTCGGGCGCATCGCCGTCTTCTCCCCCGGTGGGATCGGGCCCCGCGAGGGGGCAACCGCCCTGGTGCTGGCTCCGACGATCGGGGCGGGGCCCGCCCTGGTGGTGGTCACCGCGATCCGGCTGGCCGAGATCGTCGCGGAGCTCGTCTCGCTCGCCCTGGCCCGGGCGGTGAAGCCCGCAGCCTGAACCCGCCCCACCTCAGGTCCGAGCGGCCCGGTCACGCATCTCCGCGTCATGGGTCCAGCCCGGACGCAGCGTCCACAGGGCGCCGGATCCCGTGGCTGCAGCGAGCGCCCCGATCGCCCCGAGGTAGCGGGGGCGTACCGGGGACCATTCCAGTAGCGCCCTGACCTCCGCGGCCAGATCCGGCCCGGCGTAGAAGGAACGCACGACGGTCCACGCCCCGAGCGCCTGGACGACGACGGCCACCAGGAACACGGAGATCGCCACCCAGCGGATCGTGGCGGGCCGGCCGCCGAGTGGCCCGATCCCGAGGCCCACGGCGGCCGCGACCCCGACGAGCCCCACGAACAGGTAGCGACCGTGCAGGCCGACCGGCAGCCCGGTCTGGATGTAGCCCTGCCACGACGCGTACAGCATCATCGCGCCGGCCGTGACGACGGGCAGCAGCAGCACCCCCACGTCCGCGATCCGCGAGAGGGGCGCGGCCCACCGACCGCCGACCAGTGCCGCAACGATGGTCGCGACGACCGCGAGCGTCAGCACGAGGATCAGCCATCGGGGGAGGTGGAACTGCTCGATCCCGAAGAACCCCCAGAAGGTCGCGCTGGTCCGCAACCAGACCTCGGTGAGCCAGAAGCCGACCTCGGGGTCGATCGTCTCTTGTGGGTACGCGAACGGGCGGGGCGCGGGCGTGCCGTACAGCACGAGCAGACGCAGGACGTACCAGCCGCCGAACACGACGGTGCTGACCGCCGCGATCGCGAGCCCCGCCGACGCGCGGCCCGGCGAACCCGGGTCATCCGTCTGGTGCCGCAACCAGGCAACGGCGTACGCCACCCCGATCCAGAGCGGCGCCCCGAGCGCGAAGATCTTCGTCAGCAGCGCCAGCCCCGCGGCGCCCCCGGTCAGCGCCCCGGTCCGCAGGGACCGGTCGCCGGTCGCGATCCACACGCACCCCAGCGCGACGACCGAGGTCGTCAGCACCAGCAGCGCATCGTTGTTGACGGACCCCGTGATGTGTGCCAGCTGCGGGATCGCGACTGGGACCGTGGCGGCGACGAGCCCCACGGAACGCCGGCGCGCGAGGCGGACCGCGGTCCAGTAGGCGAGCCACGGGATCGGCAGCACCAGCAACGCCGACAGCACGCGCAGCGCGAGCAGCGTCCGATCCCACGACCAGGCGTCCCCGTCCCCCACCAGACCCTCACTGGCCCGCAGGACCTCCAGCCCGCCCGCCTCGTACACGTAGTAGAGGGGCGGGTGACTGGCCGTGTTGTTGAGGATCCCCGCTGACGCCGCGGGGGCGAGCTCCGGGTAGGCCGGTCGGTCCTCCCGGGGAGGTGCCGCCGCGGCCTCGAGCCCACCCCACGGCTGGATCGGCGCGACCCGCCAGTCGATCGCGTGCAGCCGCACGCGGGGGAGGATCGCGATCGTGCGCTGCGACAGGTCGGCGTCGTCCTCGAGCGGATCGAGGTCGGACGGGTCCCCGGCGAGGATCCGGTCGACGTGCGCGTGCTCGTCCGGGGCGTGGAGCAGCGGCACGGCGACCGCGTACCCGACCGCGAGGAGGAACTGCAGGGCGCACAGCAACCACACGGCGGCCGGGGTGGCTCGCGCCAGCCGCAACGGTGCGAGCCGTCCCTCGGAGGCCGTCACCGGACCGGCCTCGGTCGTCGCGTCGCTCACCGGGCCAGCTCCCGGTACAGCCGAACGGTGCGGTCGCGTACCTCGCCTGGATCGAACCCCTCCCGGCGCAGCGTGTCCGCGGCGTTCGCCGCGACCCGACGGTGCAGCTCGTCGTCCGTCAGCAGCTCCGCGATGGCGCGACCAACCGCGGGAGGATCCCCGACGGGGACGAGCATGGCGTCGTGCCGGTCCTGCAGGGTCTCCGCGGTCACGCCGGCGGTCGTCGCCACGACCGGCACGCTCGCGCGCATCGCCTCGACCACCACCGTGACCCAGACGTTGTTCCGGTCCGAGACCGCCGCGAACACGTCCGCACGTCGGTAGAAGGTCCACACATCGGGGCGGTGGCCCACGATGTGCACGAGTCCTCCCAGCCCCAGCCGCTCGACCTCCGCTTCCACGTGGGTTCGCACCGGCCCGTCACCGACGACGACCAGGTGGGCGTCCGGTACCTCGTCGAGCACGTGGGGGGCGGCGCGGACGAACGTCACCGGGTCACGCTCGGGTGACAGGCGGGCGACGAACAGCGCCATCGGGGCGTCGCCGACGAGCCGGTCGAGCAGCCCCTCCCCGTCCGGGTCCGCAGGTTGGGGCTGCACCAAGTGGCGGATCCGCTCGGTGCGCGTGCCCGGAGCCAGGTCCTCGACCGTGCTCAGCAGATCGTCGTGCGCGGACACGACGACGTCGACCTGTCGCAGCGCCCACCGCAGGAACCCGTCCGGGAACTGGGTGATGTCGGTGCCGTGCACGGTCACCGCGATCGGTGTGCCCCACAGCCACCGGGCCGGCAGCGCCAGCAGCGCGACCGGGAGCCAGTGCGCGTGGACCACGTCGGCCCGCCGAGCGAGCCGGACGATCCACCACGCGAACAGCACCACCATCGGCACCAGCTGTGCCCGGGCGAGCCACGACCGCTGCAGGTTCGTCGGGATGCCGTCCCCGTGCGCCAGGCACATCGCCGACCGTGGCCACCAGTAGTTGAACCGGATCACCGGCACGCGGTCCGCCCAGCGCTCGCGCGGCGCCCCGACCTGTGCATCGTTGGGCATGATCACGACCTGATCGACCTCGTCGGCCAGCGCCAGGACGGGATCGACCACGAACGTCCCGGTGCGATCACCGCGGCGCTGCAGGGGGAAGTTCGTGGTCGCGACGACGACCCGGGGCCGGGTCACGGGTCAGCGCTCAGCGGCGGAGGCCGCGCGGTCCGTCGCGGGGTCGCGTTCGACCTGGGCGACCGGCATGACCTCCAGTCGCGGTCGGGTCAACCGCACGACGAGGTCCGACAGCAGCGCGATCAGGATCGTGATCAGCGCCGCCAGCAGGATCAGCTGGGTGTTGCCCGCGATGCGGAGCGGGTGCGCGATCACGTCGTAGACCACCTTGCCGACGCCGAGCGTCAGCAGGCCCAGCCCCAACGGCCCCAGGACCCGTAGCGGCTCGAACATCAGGATCATCCGCACGACCTGCATCAGGTACCGCTTGCTGTCCTGGTACCAGTGGAACTTGGAACGGCCCGCCCGCTCGGCGTACTCGATCGGCACGTAGTTCACCGAGTACCCGCTCGTGAGGAAGCTCAGCGTGATCGTCGTCACGCACGAGAACCCCTCGGGGAGCAGGTGCAGGAACTGCTCGGCGACGTCCTTGCGGAACGCGCGGAACCCGGAGTTCAGATCCGGGATGTCCGTCCGGCTGAGCATGATCGCGATGCGACGGATGATCCACTTCGCGGGCTTGCGCAGGAAGCGGTGGCTGCCCTCCTCGGTCGTCCGCGCCCCGACCACCTGGTCGTAGCCCTCCAGGGATCGGACCAGCTCGGGGATCCGATCGTTCGGGTAGGTCATGTCCGCGTCGGTCCACACCACGACCGGGGCGCGCGCGGCCCGGGTGCCGATGCGTCGCACCGATCCCGACCCCCGGTTGTCGCGGAACCGCAGCAGACGGATGCCCTCGATCCCTGCGGCCACCTCGCCGCTGCCGTCGGTGGAGCCGTCGTCGATCACGATCAGCTCGTAGCTGAACTCCGAGGCGTCGAGCGAGCGCCGGATCCGGTCGACCTCGTCGCGGAGGTGTCCGGCCTCGTTGTAGACGGGCAGGACCACGGAGACGTCGGGAGCGGCGCTGATCGCTTGACCTTCGGTGGATCCTGGCGGCGCGGACGGCTGTCGACACTAGCCAATCGCCGGTCGCGGTCCACGCGCTCGGGACCCCACGGGCTCAGCCTCTAAGCTCCGAGACTCCCACCCTTCTCCCGAGGATCCGCATGGCCGCCGACCACCACCCGACCGTGACGGTCGTCGTGATCAACTACAACGGTCGGGATTACCTCGAACGGTGCCTCGGGTCGCTGATGGCGCAGGACTACCCGTCGGACCGGTACGACATCGTGTTCATCGACAACGCGTCGGGCGACGGCTCGGTCGGGTTCGTCCGTGAGCGGTTCCCCGACGTACGGGTCATCGTCAACGACACCAACACCGGCTTCGCCCCCGCGGTGAACCAGGGTGCCAAGGCCGCCGACGGCGAGATCGTCGCGCTGATCAACAACGACGCGGTCGCCGATCCGTCGTGGCTGCGCGAGCTCGTCACCCCCATGACGATGCGGGACAAGGTCGCCTGCACCGGGGGGCTCGTCCTCGACGAGGAGGGGAAGACCGTCGACTTCGCAGGCGGGGTCATGGCGTTCTACGGCCACGGCTTCGCGGACCACTGGGAGGAGGCTCCGCCGGACGACCTCACCCAGCGGCCGTCGCTGTTCGTGACCGGGGCGTCGATGGCGGTCCGCAAGAAGGTCTTCAACGAGGTCGGCGGTTTCGACGAGGACTACTTCGCCTACTTCGAGGACGTCGACTTCGGCTGGCGGTTGTGGGTCCTCGGCTACGAGGTGCTCTTCGTCCCCGACGCGGTGATGTACCACCGCCACCACGGGACGGTCGAGCGGTTCGGCGAGCCCCGCCGCCGCTACCTCCTCGAGCGCAACGCGCTGGCCACGATCTTCAAGAACTACGGCGACGAGATGCTCGCCCGGACGCTGCCCGCCAGCGTGATCCTCGCGATGCTCCGCGGGTTCTACAACGAGGACACCGACCTCGGCGACTATCGGATCGGGACCGAGGAGGAACCCGTCCCCGATCCGCAGGTGTCCGCCATGACCGGGGCGCACCTCGCCGCGTTGCGCGACTTCGGTCTGTGGCTGGACCAGCTGCGTGAGAAGCGCGGCAGGATCCAGCTCCTTCGCCGTCGCGGCGACCGCGAGATCATGCGGCTGTTCAAGCAGCCGGTCATGCCGAACGTCCCGGAACCCACGTTCCTCGCCGTCTTCCAGGAAGCGGTCGACGCCTTCGACCTCAAGTGGCACGCGACCGTGCGTCAGCGCGTCCTCGTCATCACGGCCGACACCCTCAGCACGAAGATGGCCGGCCCCGCGATCCGGGCGTGGGAGATGGCCAAGCTCCTGTCCGTCGAGCACGAGGTCGTGCTCGGCGGCATGTCCGAGCCGTCGATCAGCCACGAGCGCTTCCGGACCGTGCACTTCTCCGGTGGCAAGGTCGACGACCTGATCGAGTGGGCCGAGGTGATCGTCGTCCAGGGGTTCACGCTCTTCCACTACCCCGAGATCGCCGAGTCCGACACCCCGATCGTGGTCGATATCTACGACCCGTTCCACATCGAGGCGATCGTCCTCCGCCGTGACGAGTCACCCCAGGAGCGCTGGCAGACCTTCAAGTCCGACAAGGACGTGATCAACGACCAGCTCGAGCGCGGCGACCTGTTCCTCTGCGCCTCCGACAAGCAACGTGACTTCTGGCTCGGCCAGCTCGCGGCGGTGGGCCGGATCAACCCGGCGACCTACGACCACGACCCCGACCTGAAGGGGTTCCTCGAGGTCGCCCCGTTCGGCCTGCCGTCGGAGCCTCCCAAGCAGGAGCGCCGCGCGATCAAGGGTGCCGCTCTCTCCGCGTCAGGCGCCGGCCAGGCTGGCAACATCTCCGAGGACGACTTCGTCCTGCTGTGGGGCGGCGGGATCTACAACTGGTTCGACCCGGCGACGTTGATCCGTGCGGTCGGCAAGGCCGTCGAGCATGAGCCCCGCATCAAGCTGTTCTTCCTCGGCACGGCGCACCCGAACCCGGACGTGCCGGAGATGGCCCGGGCGGGTGAGGCGTTCCGCGTCGCCGAGGAGCTGGACCTGCTCGGCGAGCACGTGTTCTTCAACGACGGGTGGGTCGACTACGAGGACCGTGCCAACTACCTGCTCGATTCCGACGTGGGGGTGTCGACGCACTTCCTCCACCTCGAGACGGAGCTGTCGTTCCGCACCCGGATCCTCGACTACCTGTGGGCTGGCCTGCCGATCGTCTGCACCGAGGGCGACTCGCTGTCACGGATGGTCCGGCTGCACGATCTCGGTGAGGTCGTCAACGCCGAGGACGTGGATGATCTCGCGGCGGCGCTGGTGCGGATCGCCCAGCCCGACCGGTACGCCGAGGCGAAGGCGAACGTCGAGGAGCTCGCCCCGGACATGACGTGGGAACGGTCGCTTGCCCCGCTCCTCGACTTCTGCCGGTTCCCCCGTCGAGCCCCGGACATCGAGCGGCCCGACAACCCCTACATCGACGTGGGCAAGGTGAGGTACCCACGCCGATCCCCGGTCCAGCTCGCGAAGCGGTTCTTCGAGGTGATCCGCGAGAAGGGCTTGTCGAACGCGATCCGGATGGCGCAGAACTCGGTGCGTGTCCGCCGTGCCGCGAACGAGGTGCGCAAGGGCGCCCGCTAGCCCTGACGGGGCGCTCGAGGGGGAGGAGGATGTGGTCGACTTCCTTGCGCACGGCACGGGTGGGAACGGGCTACCTACGGATCCGGTGGATGGGTGACCAGGACGGTCCTGCGGTCGGGGGAGCGGTGTTCCCGCGAGCCAGCGGGAACCCGCCTGGTCCATGTGGTGGTTGCGGTGTCGGGGTCGAGGTCGACGTGCCACCCGACGATGTCGCGTAGGTCGTGGTGTCGTTTGCAGCCGGGAGCGGTGGCGTCGAGCTCGGTGGTGCCGCCGTTGGCCCAGCCTTCGTTGAGGTGCATGGCTTGCGGGCAGGCGCCGGGCCGGTGGCTGCGGGGGGCGTCGCGGCTGCCGGGGATGATGGGGTGGGGGACGCGGTGCCAGGGGGGC
>JAHWKO010000025.1 GCA_019347855.1 Actinomycetota bacterium | reverse complement strand
TGCTCGAAGCGATCGAGGAGCGCCGGCTCGATGACCTGCACGCCGAGGAAATCGAGGCGCCGGGTATGGCCCACGGCACCGCGGACGGTGTGCTCCTCTCCCTCGTAGGCCCAGCCGTAGAGCCCTTCGTCATCGAACAGCAGGTATCGGTCGGACCGGGCATCGCGGACGGCGAGGGTGGCGAGGGCATCGCCGTCCCGGTGGGCATCGTAGAGGGCGGTGAGGTCGAGGTCGCGCTGCCGTCGAACCCGTCGCACCTCGAGGCGGTCGATCCGGTCGTCGAGGGGATGGCGCGGGCGATGCAGGACCTGATCGACGAGCCCGAGACGTTCCGCGTCCTGCCGGTGCTGGTCCACGGTGACGCCGCGTTCGCCGGTCAGGGTGTGGTCGCGGAGGTCTTCAACCTCAGCCAGCTGCGCGGGTACCGCACCGGCGGGACGGTCCACATCGTCATCAACAACCAGCTCGGGTTCACCACCGGTCCCGAGGCCGCCCGTTCCTCGGAGTACTCCACCGACATCGCCCGTGCGGTCCAGGCGCCGATCTTCCACGTCAACGGCAACGACCCCGAGGCGGTCGTCCGCGTCGCCCGGCTCGCGTTCGCCTACCGCCAGGCCTTCAACAAGGACGTCGTCGTCGACCTCGTGTGCTTCCGCAAGCTCGGGCACAACGAGGCAGACGACCCCAGCTACACCCAGCCGCTCATGTACGACAAGATCGAGGCCCAGCGGTCGACCCGCAAGGTCTACACCGAGCGGCTCGTGAAGCGCGGAGACATCTCGATGGAGGAGGCCGAGGCCGCCCTGGACGACTTCCAGGAACGCCTCGATGCCGCCTTCGAGAGGACCAAGGAGACCACCGAACCGGAGACGGCCCCGAAGGCGCGCAAGCCGGCGCCGCCCCGCGGGGTGCTTCCACCGGTCGAGACGGGTGTCAAGAAGGACGAGCTCGACCGGGTCGTCGCCAACGTGTTCGGCGTCCCCGAGGGCTTCGACATGCACCCGAAGCTCAAGCGGTTGTTCGACCGGGCCGAGGAGCGCTACCGCGAGGAAGGTCGCGTCGACTGGCCGCTGGGCGAACAGCTGGCGTTCGGCACGCTGCTGCTCGAGGGCACCTGGATCCGGATGGCCGGGCAGGACAGCCGCCGGGGGACGTTCTCGCAGCGGCACGCGATCCTCGTCGACCACGAGACGGGCGAGGAGTACGCCCCGCTCGCCAACCTGGACCCGGACCAGGGCAAGTTCTTCATCTACGACTCGCTGCTGTCCGAGTACGCGGCGATGGGCTTCGAGTACGGCTACTCGGTCGCCAACAAGGACGCCCTGACGATCTGGGAGGCCCAGTTCGGCGACTTCGTCAACGGGGGCCAGATCATCATCGACCAGTTCCTCGTCGCTGCCGAGGACAAGTGGGGTCAGACCTCCGGGCTCGTGCTGCTGCTGCCGCACGGCTACGAGGGCCAGGGCCCTGAGCACTCGTCGGCCCGGATCGAACGGTTCATGGTGCTGGCCGCCGAGGACAACATCCAGCTGGCCAACGCGACGACCGCGGCACAGTACTTCCACCTCCTGCGGCGCCAGATGCACCGCGAGGTCGTCAAGCCGTTGGTGGTGTTCACGCCCAAGTCGCTGCTGCGCTCCGCGAACGCCGCGTCGCAGGTCGAGGACTTCACCAGCGGCCACTTCCAGGAGACCCTCGACGACCCGAGGATCGCGGACCGGCAGGCCGTGGAGCGGGTGATCCTCTGCTCGGGCAAGGTCGCCTACGACGCCATGGAGCGCCGTGACGAGGAGGACCACACGGGCGCCGCGATCGTGCGGGTCGAGCAGCTGTACCCGTGGCCCCAGGACCAGCTCGGCGAGCTCCTCGACAGCTACCCGAACGCCTCCGAGGTCATGTGGTTGCAGGAGGAGCCCGAGAACATGGGGCCGTGGCCGTTCGTGCACCACCAACTGCACGACCTGCTGCGCCCACGGGACCTCGAGCTGACGCACGTGGCCCGCCCCGAGTCGGCCAGCCCCGCGACCGGCAGCCACACGGTCCACGAGCAGGAGCAGGACCAGCTGCTCCGCCGCGCCTTCGACGACCTGGGCTGACGGATGGCGGACATCGAACACCGGCTCCTGCCGGACGAGCCCGTCGTCGACGTCCAGGACTACCTGGAGCGGGGCGGTGGTGAGGGGCTGCTGGCCGCGCTCGAGATGGACCCGGACGAGGTGATCGATCGGGTCGAGGCGGCCGGGCTCCGTGGTCGGGGCGGGGCCGGGTTCCCGACCGGGGTGAAGTGGCGGTCGGTCAAGCGGAACGCGGCCGAGTCGGGCACGCCCCTGTACCTCGTGATGAACGGTGCCGAGGGCGAACCGGGCACGTACAAGGACCGGACCCTGTTCCGGTACAACCCGTTCCAGATCATCGAGGGCCTGCTCATCGCGCTGCACGCGACGGGTGCCGAGGCGGGCTACGTGTGCCTCAAGCGGCGGTTCGACGTGGAGCTCGACCGGGCCGCACGCGCGATCGGGGCGCTGGCGAACGAGGGGTGGGAGGGCGCAGACCGCATCGAGCTCGTCACCGGACCGGACGACTACCTGTTCGGCGAGGAGAAGGCCATGCTCGAGGTGATCGAGGGCAAGCTGGCGATGCCGCGCATCCTGCCGCCATTCGAGATCGGGCTGTTCGCCACGATCAACGAGCCGAACCCGACCGTCGTGAACAACGTCGAGTCGTACGCCAACGTCCCGCTCATCATCGCCAACGGCCCGGAGTGGTTCCGCGAGGCGGGCACCGAGTCCTCACCGGGGACGATGCTGTTCACGGTCGTCGGCGACGTCGACACGCCCGGCGTCTACGAGCTGCCCCTGGGGACCCTGCTGTCGACGTTGCTGGACATCGCCGGCGCCGAGGACGTGAAGGCGATCTTCAGCGGGACCTCGAACGCGGTGATCACCCCCGACCTGCTCGACACCCCGCTGGGGTTCGACGAGTTCGATGAGCGCGACATCGGCATGGGGTCCGGCGGCTTCATCGTCTACGACTCCTCGCACTGCATCGTGCGCGTGGTCGCGACCCTTTCCGAGTTCCTCGCGATCGAGTCGTGCGGGCAGTGCAACGCGTGCAAGCTCGGGACCCAGGCGATCACCGAGACCCTCCACAAGATCGATCGGGGCGACGGGGTCCAGGAGGACCTCGACGCGCTGCTCGAACGGTGCGCGACCGTCACCGACCAGAACCGCTGCTACCTCCCCGTCGGCGAGCAGCTGACCGTCGGGTCGGCGTTGCACCGTTTCGCGGAGGAGTTCGCCGCGCACCTCGGCGCGGAGTGCCCATCCGAGCGACAGCCCCCGATCCCCAAGATCGCGTCGATCGACCTGGACACGGGCACGGTCGAGTGGGCGCCAGAGGAGGAACCGCAGCACTCCTACGCGGACGCCTGAAGCCGTTCGGGGATCGCGTACGCCTGGCGCCCGGCGGCAGGGACCCGACCGTGGCCCGGCGAACCTCTCAGGTGGAGTCCCTCACCACCCTCCGGAGGTCCCCGTGCACCGTCTCGTCGCCGTCCTCGTCGCACTGCCGCTGGTCCTCGGGGTTCGTCGGACCGGTCGACGACATCACCGGCGACAACCCGTGGCTCGAACGCCGCGTCCTGCACATCGCGCACCAGGGCGGCGAGACCGAGGCGCCGTCGAACACGCTCTTCGCGCTCGAGACCGCGCTCGAGAAGGGCGCGGACGTCCTCGAGATCGACGTGCACGCGACCGAGGACCGCGAGCTCGTGGTGATCCACGACACGACGGTCGACCGCACCACCAACGGGTCCGGGCGGGTCGACCAGAAGAAACTCGACGAGCTGAAGCAGCTGGACGCCGCGTACTGGTTCGTCCCCGGGTGCGGGGCGTGCCCCGGACACCCCGACAGCGACTACGTCTACCGGGGGTACGCGACCGAGGAGCGGTCGATCCCCGAGGAGCTCGGCGACTTCGAGCCCAACGACTTCACGATCCCGTCGCTGCGCGAGGTGCTCGAGCGGTTCCCGGACACGATGATCAACATCGAGATCAAGCGCAGCGCGCCGGAGACGGGGCAGACCGCCGGGTTCTTCGCTAGCACCGTCGAGGCCGCACCGGGCGCCCCGAACCCGAGGTACGAGGCGCTGCAGGTCCCGATCACCTACGAGGGGATCCAGGTCGTCACGGAGGACTTCGTGGCGGATGCGCACGCCAACGGGCTCGCGGTCCACGTGTGGACGATCGGTGATCGCGAGGAGATGGAGTGGCTGATCGGGATCGGGGTCGACGGGATCATGACCGACGTCCCGTCGCTCCTCGAGGAGGTCCTGGCCGAGCAGGGCGTCCGGTACGAGCCACACGTCCCGCCAGGTCGTGACGTGTGTCGGGAGAACGCCAACGAGCGGGCCCGCGACCGGTGCGGAGGCCAGGACGGCTGATCCCTACGAGGGGAAGCCCTCCGGACCGTCGGCGTAGGTCTCGGTGCACACGACCCCTTCGTCACCGACGGTCGCACAGTGCTCCGTCCCCGGTTCGAGGTCGATGCGGTCGCCGGCCCCCATCGCGTGGTCGCCGTCGTCGGTGTGGAAGGTGATGCCGCCGACCACGCAGTAGAGGATCTTGTGCTGGTCGTGGGCGTGGCGGCCGTAGGTGTCGCCGGGGGCGTTCCGGAACGTCCGAGGTGACAGGCCCGCGTGACGCATGGATCGTTCGAGCTCCGCGACGGTCGTCACGCCCCGGTCTCGTTTCGGGGTGACTGTCGCGCCCATCGTCTACGGGGTGACGTCCACCACGATGACGGTGATGTTGTCGGCACCACCCGCGCCCTTCGCGGCCTCGACCAGTTCGTCGCACGTCTCCTGCGGGGCGTCGGTGTCCGCCGTGACGCTCTCGATCAGGCCCTCGTCGACCATGTCGAACAGCCCGTCGGTGCACAGCAGCAGCCGGTCGCCCGGCTCGAGGTCGACGCGGGTGACGTCGGGGTCGATGTCGGAGGTGGTCCCGAGGGCCTGGGTGATCCGTCCACTTGCACCGCTGCGGTGATCCGTGGTGATCCGTCTCAGCTGTCCTTCGCGGGAGAGGTAGGCCCGGCTGTCGCCGACGTGGGCGACCCATGCCTCCTCGGCCCCCTCGCCGAGGTACGTCAGCACGGCGGTCGTCCCCATCCCCGAACGATCCGGGTTCGTGCGGCTGTCGTCCATGATCGCCCGGTGGGCCTCGTGGAGGGTCCGCGTGAGCAGTCCGCTCCGGTCACCGTCCTCGGCCAGCGCTTCGAGGGTGAGTCGGTCATCGATCGTCTCGATCGCGATCCTGCTGGCCACGTGGCCCGCGGGGTGCCCTCCCAACCCGTCAGCCACGACGAAGAGCCGGCGGTCCTCGGCCGCCAGCAGGTCGTCCTCGTTGCGGGACCGGACGAGCCCCACATCACTCGCGGATCCGACCTTCATCTGGCCACCTCTATCGACGGAACAACCACCGTACGCGCGCGTGGGGGGGCCAGAACGGTGTGTCGTGACTGGACGGCCGCGGTCCATCCGAGGGGGCACGGATGGACAGGGGTCAGGGCAGGACCGGCTGGCGCACCAGCGCCCCCGGCAGGAGTCGAACCTGCGCACGCGGTTTAGGAAACCACTGCTCTATCCACTGAGCTACGGGGGCCGGGGGCTCGGGCACCGGCTGTGCCGGCCGGAACGATGCACGTCCGGGTCCGTGATCCGGCTAGAGGATACTCGCCGCAGAGTGCTCAACCGCTGACTCGGCGGCTGCGAGCGTGCCTCACTGCTCCGCGTCAGGATCGACGAACCGCACCGTCGCGACCTCGTCGGTGTGCACGGTGCAGCGCATCGTGTAGGTCCCTGGCTCCTCCGGCGCTGAGAACGAGATGACCCGCTGTGCCTGCCCCTCGATCGGGTCGCTCTCGACGATCGGCTGATCGATCAGGGCCTCGCCATCCTGCTCCGGGTAGATGCCGATCCCGTGCGATCGCCCGACGTCCTGGTTGCGCACCACGAGGCTGACGTCCTGCCGTTCCTCGGACCGGATCGGCAGCTCGTAGATCTCGCGCGTGAGCTCGCTCTCGGAGAACACGACCTCGACCGCGTCGTCAGGCGCGGCCGCCCCCGAACCGTCCCCGCCCAGCTGCAGGACCGCGATCAGGGCGAGAACGAGCGCGGCGCCGACGGCCGTGATGATGATCCCGGTCCGGGACAACTGGCCCTCCTGCGGTCGCTCACCTCCAGATGTAACGCGTCGGAGGGTGTCCGATGCCGGGCGGGTACGTCAGGTCGGACAGCGCATCGTGCGCTACTCGCCGAGGATCCTCCCGACCAGCTGCGTGACCTCGTCCGCATCCGTCTCACCGAAGATCCGTGCGGCGACGCGCCCCTGGTCATCGATGATCAGCGTGGTCGGCAGAGCAGCGGGGCTGATCCCCCCGAAGGCTGCGGCGTAGCTGGCGTCCCGATCGACGACCGACGGGTAGGGCACGGCGAACTCCTGCCAGTGCGCGCGTGCGTTGGCCTCGGGGTCGTTGACGGCGACCCCCAGGAAGGCGACGTCGCCGTCCTCGAGCCGCGCGGCTGCGTCGTTCAGCTCGGGCTGCTCGCGCCGGCACGGCCCACACCACGACGCCCAGAAGTTGAGCACGACCACCCGACCGCGGTACTCGGTGAGGCTGAGGTCGCCCTGCTCCATCAACAGCGGAGCGGCCCGGTCGGGAGCGGGCTCACGCTGCGCAGCCGGGATGATCCGGGTCTCGGTGGGGTCCGTCGGCTGGCTGTCGCCGCCCGCGAGGAGCGCAGCGACCACGACCGCAACGAGCGGCAGGATGACCCACACCGCGCGGGAACGCAGGACGGAGGACGGCGACACGTGGCGGCTCCGGACGGACGTTGGTGCTAGACGTGGGACGAGCGTACGACCCGCGCCGGGTCGGGGCGTGACGAGGAGGAGGGGCCCGTGGTCGCGGTCGCGACGGTCATCATCGCGGTCGTCGTATCGATCATCATCTCCCGCGTGGCGACCGTGGCGCTGACGGTCACGGGTCTGTCTCGCGAGTCCGCGCGGTTCCAGGCGCGGTCGGCGCTGACGGGCACCGGGTTCACGACGTCCGAGGCCGAGCGTGTCGTTGATCATCCGGTGCGGCGGCGCATCGTCATGATCCTGATGCTCGTGGGGAACGCCGGGATCGTCACGATCGTCGCGTCGCTCATGCTGTCGTTCGTCGGCAGCCAAGCCACGACCGAGACGCTGATCCGGCTGGGCCTGTTGATCGCCGGACTGTTCGCGGTCCTCCTGCTGGCGCGGAACGAGCGCATCGACCGGGCACTGACGCAGCTGATCGCCCGGATGCTCCGTCAGTACACGGACCTCGACACTCGCGACTACGCCCGTCTCCTGAAGCTGCATGGCGAGTACGTGGTCACCGAGATGAACGTCGGGGAGGGAGCGTGGGTCACCGGCTCCACGCTCGCCGAGCTCGCCCTCACCGACGAGGGGGTGCTGGTGCTTGGGGTTCAACGCGAGGATGGCGAGTACCTGGGGGCGCCACGGGGTGACCTCCCGGTCCAGGCCGGCGACACGTTGATCGTCTACGGGCCAGGCTCGAGGGTGGCGGAGCTGGACCGACGTGCCGCGGGCCCCGAGGGGGACGAAGCGCATGCCGATGCGGTTGCCGAGCACCGGGTCGTGCTGAACGCCGAGGCGTTCAGCGATCCCGCCCGGAACCCCGAGGACGGGTGACGGGGGACGGTCAGCGCCGGGGTGTGAACAGCTGATCGACGGGGGCGTAGGCGTCGGTCAGGACCGGAGCGGTCCCACTGAAGCGGTCGAGCTCCTCATCTGTGACCAGCGCCTCCTCGTCGTCCCCCCGCCGCGAGTTGCGGTCGAGGATCGCCCCGACGTCGATCGGGCCGTCCGACGCCGCCAGGATGAAGTTGCCACCGGCCGTGCGCTCGAGGCGGGGTCGGGGCGCGAGCACGACGACGTTGTCGAACACCTGGCGGAGGGTGCGCACCTCGGCGCGAGCGAACCCCAACGGCGGGAAGTCGATCAGGTTCATCACGTACGTGCCCTCGGGTTCGAGGGTCCGGTCGATCTCCTCGAGGAACTCCACGGTCGTCAGGTGCCACGGGACGGTCAGCCCACCGAACGCATCGCCGATGACGACGTCGAAGCCATCGGTCGGCTGGTCAGCGATGGTGAGCCGTGCGTCGCCCACCTCGACCTGCAGGTCGGGTCCGGTGACGAGGCCGAGCTCGTCCTCGGCGACCTCCACGAGCGTGGGATCGAGCTCGAGGACGGTCGAGGTCGACCCGGGACGGGTCGCGGCGACGTACCTGGGTAACGCGAAGCCACCGCCCCCGACGTTCAGCACGTCGAGCGGCTCGCCCTCGGGCGCGACGGTGGCCAGCACGTCGCTCACGGTCCTCGCGTAGGTGAAGACCAGGTTCGTGGGATCCTCGACGTCCACGAAGGTGTGCATGACGGTGTCGAGGAGGAGCAGGCGCCCCGAGTCGATCGTGTCCTCCGTGAGGTGCGGGAGGAACCGGGTGAGCTCCTCGCCCTCAACGACCCGTGCGCAGAAGTACGGGCTCTCGTACTCGCAGGGCCCCGAGGCGCCGATCGACAGGAACCCCGTCGCCAGCGCGAGGAGCAGCGTCGGGACGATCCCGCCGCGGCTCCCGGACCGCAGGACGAACCAGAGCACGAGCCCGGCGACGACCAGCGCCCCACCCACGACCACGACGATCGTGCGGCTGGGCCAGGCCGCCACAAGCAGGAACCCGGTGACGAAGGTGCCGAGGATCGCCCCGGCCGCCCCGAGCGCGGCGAGGCGCCCCACGACCGAGCCGGTCTCGCCGAGGTCGTCGAGCTGCAGCTTCACGACGGTCGGCGTGACCGCGCTCAGCACCGCGGCCGGGGCGAAGAACCCGACAGCGGCGAGCAGGACGATCTGGACCGGTCCGCCCCGGCCGCTGATGCCCGCCCCGATCACGATCACGGCCGGCGCGGACAGCAGCGCGAGGATCCCGCCGGCCGTGACGATCGGACCCAGGAGGCGCCGCGGATCGAAGCGGTCCGCGGCCCGGCCGCCGAGCCAGTTGCCGAGCGCGATCCCGGCCAGGACGGTGCCGATGATCCCCGTGTAGGTCTCCAGCGTCACCCCCACGTACGGCGCGAGCAGCCGGCCGGCCAGGATCTCGAGGACCAGGACGGCAGCGGAGGTGAAGAAGACCAGGAGGCCGGCAGCGGCGCGGGGCATCGCCGGAACCGTACCCGGCCGGTCAACGCTCCCCCGCCGTGCCGACGGTCCTCGCCGGTACCGTGGCTCGGCCGCCTCCCACCTCCAGGAGACCGGCCCCAGCACGTACGGAGAGGACGAGATGGCAACCGATCGACTGGTACGGCCCCGACGCGGGCGGGTCATCGCCGGTGTGTGTGCGGGGCTCGCGGACCACTTCGGTTGGAGCCGCACGACGGTCCGCGTGCTGTTCGTCATCTTCGGCTTCGTGGGGGCGGGCGAGCTCGCCTACATCCTCCTGTGGATCGTGATGCCGAAGGCTGCGGCGTAGCAGGTCAGTCGGAGACGTCGTAGGCGACGACGTCCTGGTGGACATCGAAGACCCAGGGGCCGCCTTCACCGTCCTCGCTGGGTGACGCGTCGGGCTCCTCGCCGGGTTCGGGGGAACGGATCGATGCTCCGCCGACGAGGTAGAACGCGCGGTCCGTAGCTGTGGTGGCGGCGAAGCCTCGGCTCGGGAGGTCAGGGTCAGACGCCTGGTGCCATCCGGTCGCGGACCAGACGTGGGCGGTGAGCTGGGTCTCGGCCCTCCAGGTGCTGTGGACCGCCACCAGGGCGTCACCGACACGCCTGATGTGGTTGGCTTCGACCGGATCCGTCCACGTGCCGTCGGGGAGCAGTGCCGCGGCTCGCTTGGCGACGGTCGCGATGACCGTCGATCGGCCGTCGATCGCCGGGGGTTTGGGTTCCGAGCCAACGGTCACCATCAGGTTCGTGCGACGGAGCTCCTCGGGCATCGGGGCGAGCTGTTCGGTCGTGCCGGCGTCCAGGTCGAACCGGACCGGATCGGCGAACCGCGCGGGCTCACCGGTCCCGCTGACCTCCATCACTGCACCGCGCGCAGGGTGGGGGATCACGACGACGTGGGTGCCGAGCCACGCCACGGTTGCCCCATCGGCTTCGGGGAGAGACTCCCGGTCGACGAGTTCCCACTCGTTCGTCGCCACGTCCAGGATCGCCAGCCGGGACCGTCCCGCGGTCGAGTCGGCGGCGACCCCCGGCCCGCCCACCACCGAACCGTCATCGTCGGTGGATGGCCCGGGGATCGGGTCGACCCACACGGCGAGTCGCCCGTCGGCGAACGCGAACCCTGGGTGGCCCGGGTCGAGGGCGACGTCGGGCACGTGTTCCCACGCGGGCTCACCGACGTTCCAGCGCCACAGGTCGACGTTGCCGTAGGCGGACTCCTCCATCCGGTACGCGTCGCCGACGACCAGCGTGGTCCCGTCCCAGACGCGCACGTTGGGCGCGACGTCGCCTGTCGGGGCCGATGGGATCGTCGTCCACGTCCCGTCGGACACGTCGTAGAACGCCCCCGTGGTCTGGCCCCCGTTGCCTCCGAACACCAGCAGCCGGTCACCGGCGAACGCGGTCCAAGGAAGGGGGCGATCCACGATCGGGGCTGGGGGGATGTCGGTCGAGGAGCCGGTCGCGGGATCGAGGACCAGGCCCCCGGTTGCTGGCGTGCCGTCGATGTCGGTCGTGCCGCCGTAGACCACCAGCCGCCCGTCGTCGGTCGCAGCAGCGAACGCTCCGTTACGGCCGCTCGACAGTTCCACGGGCTGGCTCCAGGTTCCCGCAGGAGCCGATCGGCCAGCAGGCGCGTCCTGCGAAGCGGCGTCCGAGGCCGGTTCCTGGGCGACCTCGAGCGTCGGGGCGGGGCGTAGCGACACCGCGGTGAGCGCTGCTGCCGCCAGCAGCACCAGCCCGGCGACCGAACCGCCGATGCGCTTGACCAGACGGCGGCGCCGCCCCCGGCGCGCCAGGCCGTGGTAGTCGACCGGGGCGACGTCGACGGGCGTTGCCCGTTCGAGCAGGTCCGTGGGTTCAGGTCGCATCGCTGGTCTCCCTCGTCGGGACCAGCCCCGCGTGATCACGCAGGGCAGCGAGGGCGTGATGGGTCAGCGCTTTGACGGTTCCCGGAGCGCACGACATGACCGACGCCGTCTCTGCCACCGTCATATCCGCGTAGTAGCGGCACAGCAACGCCGTCCGTTGCCGGCCGGGCAACGCGGCCACGGCGGCACGCACCGCGATCGCATCCGCTTGTTCCGGGGGTGGTACGGACACCTGTTGAGCGCGGCGACGGGCCTTGGCCCGCCGTTCGGCTCCGCGTCGGCGCAACCACGAGTTCGCGTGGTTGATCGCGACGCGGTTCAGCCACGCACGCGGGTTGTCCAGGCTCGGCCAGTGCTCGCACAGCCGTAGCAGCACGTCCTGCGCCAGCTCCTCGGCGACATCCCGATCCCCGAGCTGCATGGACAGCAGACCCACCAGGCGCCGATGATGCTCCGCGCAGAACGCGGCCACCTCGTCGAGCGGATCCGGCATCGACTCCCCGTCATCGTCCTCACCCGTAACGACGCAGGAGCACCCCGACCGGTTTAGGTGAGGGCAGGATCGTCGCCCGACCAGGCGCGCGATCGTCAATACCCTGGTCGCTCCAGTCTCATCATCTCATCGTCCGTGGAGTTCAACGTGCCGAAGTTCATCTACGTCATGAAAGGGCTCACCAAGCGTGTGCCCCCGGACCGCACGATCCTCGAGAACATCTGGCTGTCGTTCTACCCCGGCGCGAAGATCGGGGTGATCGGCCCGAACGGGGCGGGCAAGTCCTCGCTGCTACGGATCATGGCCGGCGAGGACACCGAGTTCGACGGCGAGGCCTGGCTCGCAGACGGCTACACGGTGGGGCACCTCGCCCAGGAGCCTCAGCTCGATCACACCATGGACGTCCGTGGCAACGTGATGGACGGCGTCGGCGAGGCCGCGCGTCTGATCGAACGGTTCAACGAGCTGTCCGCGAAGATGGCCGAGCCGCTCGACGACGACGAGATGGCGAAGGTCTACGACGAGTTCGCCGAGGTCCAGGACGCGATCGAGGCGAAGGACGCGTGGGACCTCGACCGGACCCTCGAGATCGCGATGGACGCGTTGCGGGTCCCGCCCGGCGATGCCTGCGTGAACACGCTGTCGGGGGGCGAGCGTCGCCGGGTCGCCCTGTGCCGCCTGCTTCTCAGCAAGCCTGACCTCCTGCTCCTCGACGAGCCCACCAACCACCTCGACGCCGAGTCCGTCGCGTGGCTCGAGCGTCACCTGCAGGAGTACGACGGCACGGTGGTAGCGGTCACCCACGACCGCTACTTCCTGGACAACGTCGCCGGCTGGATCCTGGAGCTCGACCGCGGCAAGGGCCAGCCCTACGAGGGCAACTACTCGGGGTGGCTCGAGCAGAAGCAGCAGCGGCTCGAGCAGGAGGAGAAGGCCGAGTCCGCGCGCCAGCGCACGCTCCAGCACGAGCTCGAGTGGGTGCGGTCGTCGCCGAAGGCCCGCCAGGACAAGTCGAAGGCGCGGATCCGCGAGTACGAGGCGCTGCTGGCACGCAAGCCGCAGGACCGCCCCAAGAACGCGGAGATCGTGATCCCCGACGGGCCCCGGCTCGGTGACATCGTGGTCGAAGCCGACGGCGTGTCGAAGGGCTACGAGGACCGGCTGCTGATCGAGGACATGGGCTTCTCGCTCCCACCAGGGGGGATCGTGGGCGTCATCGGCCCGAACGGCGCGGGCAAGACGACGCTGTTCCGGATGATCGTCGGCGAGGAGAAGCCGGACTCCGGGACCCTGAACGTGGGGGAGACCGTGCAGCTGTCGTACGTGGACCAGCACCGCGATGCGCTGGATCCCGGACGGACCGTGTTCGAGGAGATCACCGACGGCCGCGAGACGCTCGACGTCGGGGGGCGCGAGATGAACGCACGCGCGTACGTGGCGACGTTCAACTTCCGGGGCGCGGACCAGCAGAAGCGGGTCGGCAACTGCTCGGGCGGCGAGCGCAACCGCATCCACCTCGCCAAGCTCCTGCGCAGCGGGGGGAACCTGATCCTCCTCGATGAGCCGTCCAACGACCTGGACGTGGCGACCCTCCGGGCGCTGGAGGAAGCGCTCCTGGAGTTCGCGGGCTGCGCGATGGTCATCAGCCACGACCGCTGGTTCCTCGACCGGATCGCGACCCACATCCTCGCCTTCGAGGGTGACAGCCAGGTGTTCTTCTACCCCGGCGGGTACACCGAGTACGAGGCCGACCGCCGCCGACGGCTCGGGGCCGAGGCCGAGCAGCCGCACCGGATCAAGTACAAGCCCCTCCGCCGCTGACCCCTCCGGTTGTGCTCCCGGTCCGTTCCCATATCGGGAACCAGATGCGGGCACGACCGCGGGGGGTGGGAGGTCGTCCACAGCCTCGGTTCGCACCGGCTTGGCCGCGTCGCCCCGCCCCGCGAGGGTGGGCTCATGGAATCGGTGCGTGCTCGGCTCGCGGCTGTCGCTCGACCCCAGTTCGGGGCGTTCTCGACGCAACAGGCCGAGCAGGCGGAGGTCCTGCGTAAGGACATCCTCCGTCTCCGCGAACAGGGGGAGGTCGTGCGGCTCTTCCGCGGCGTGTACGCGTTCACGCTGTTCCCGGACACGTGGGAGATGCGTGCCGTAGCGGCGCAGTTGGTTGCAGGAGCGTCGGCCGCGTTGTCCCACCTCTCGGCCGCCCTCGTGCTCGGTCTCCCGTACCTCCGCATCCCGAGGTCCCCCGAGCTCGAGCTCACCGTGCCGCGAGGTCGGCGCCGGTGGAGCCTCCCCCTCAAGATCCACGAGTCGCTGCACATCCGCCCGATCGACGTGGTGGAGCAAGGTCCATTCCGGGTCACATCCGTGGAGTGGACGTTGTGTTCGCTCGCGTTCGGCCTCGGTCTCGAGCGTTTCGAGCGAGCCCTGGCCGGGATCGTCGCTCGAGGACGGACGACGCGTGAGCGCATGGCGGCGACGGCGGAACGGTTCGACTGGTGCACCGGCGCCCCGACGATCCGTGCCGCGCTGCTCCGCTACCTACCGGAGGTGCGGTGGACGCGTTCGCGGGCCGAACGCGCCTTCCTCCGCATCCTCCGCGACGCGGGCCTGCCGTTACCCGAGGCAACGTCCGCGTGATCGACGCGGCTGGACGAGTGCGGCGCTACCTGGACTTCGCGTACCGCGACCTGCGCATCCTCATCGAGATCGACGTCGATCCGCTACACGCCACGACCCTCGGGCGCAGCGGGGACGGCTCCCGTCAGAACGATCTCATCCACGCGTGGATCCCCCTGCGCTTCGACGAGTGGGATCTCCGGTTCCACCCGGACCGCGTGGCCGAGCAGGTCCGACGGGCGCTCGTGGCCGCCGGTGCGGACCTGCCCTGACAGGTCGTGCTCGCCGTTCGTTCCCGTACGGGGAACGAGGCGCGAGCACGAACGGGGGTGAGGTGGGGGGTGGGGTGGTCAGGCGTCCGGGGACGGTCGCGGAACGGGTTCGTAGACTCACGCCGCGTCGTCCCCTGTGAGAGGTACCCGGCTGAGCGACCTGTACGAACGGCTCGACGAGTCCCTGATCCGTGAGGTCCTCCGTGCGGCGCTCGGCAGCGGCGCGGACTACGCCGAGCTCTACGCCGAGCACAAGCGGGCCCGCTCCCTGCGCCTCGAGGACCGCCGGGTCGAGGAGCTCACGTCGATGCTCGACCTGGGCGCCGGCGTGCGGGTCATCGCCGGCCACACCGTGGGCTACGCCTACACGAACCTGCTCGACCGGGACTCGCTCCTCGAAGCCGCGAAGGTGGCGGGCGCAGCTGTCCAGGGTCAGGGTCAGCGGGAGACCGCGGATCTCACGCGCCCCGACCGTCGCGTCCAGCATCCGGTCAAGATCGATCCGTTCGAGGCGGACAAGGCGAAGCTCGTCGAGCTGTCGACCCGCGCCGACGAGGCCGCGCGGGAGGTCTCCGGGGATGTCCAGCAGGTGGTCGCCAGCTACGCGGACGTCACCACCGACGTGCTGATCGCCACCAGCGAGGGACGTCTGGTCGACGACCGGCGCACCCGCACCCGGTTCGCGGTCCAGGTCGTCGCCGCGCGCGACGGGATCATCCAGACGGGCTTCGAGGGGCCGGGGACGAGCGGCGGGCACGAGCTGTTCGACGCCCGGCCACCCGAGGACGTGGCCCGGACCGCGGCCAATCAAGCTGTCCTCATGCTCGACAGCGAACCCGCCCCGTCCGGTGAGATGCCGGTCGTGCTCTGGCGGGGTGACGGCGGGGTGCTGTTCCACGAGGCATGCGGCCACGGCCTCGAGGGCGACCTCGTGGCCAAGGAGGCCAGCGTCTACGCGGGCAAGCGCGGCGAGAAGCTCGCGAGCGATCTCATCTCCGGGGTCGACGACGCGACCGTTCAGAACGGCTGGGGCTCGTTCGCCTTCGACGACGAGGGCACCCCCGCCCAGCGCACGACCCTGTTCGAGGACGGGGTCCTCGTCGACTACCTCACCGACCGCCGCAGCGCCCGCAAGCTCGGGGTGTCGTTCACGGGCAACGCGCGCCGGCAGTCGTACCAGCACCTGCCGATCCCGCGGATGACCAACACCTACATCCTCCCGGGCGAGGCCGACCCCGACCAGGTCATCGCCGAGCTCGACCGGGGGATCCTCTGCAAGGGGCTCGGCGGTGGCCAGGTCAACCCGGCGAACGGGGACTTCGTGTTCGGGATGACCGAGGCCTACCTCGTGGAGGGTGGTGACGTGAAGCACCCGGTCCGAGGTGCCAACCTCGTGGGCAACGGGCCCGAGACCCTGCGGCGCATCGACGCCGTCTGCAGCGACCTCGATCACTGGCCCGGCACGTGCGGGAAGGACGGGCAGAGCGCCCCGGCCTCGACCGGCACGCCGACGCTCCGGATCGCCCGCATCACCGTGGGGGGGACGGGATGAGCGAGGCACCTGACGACCTGCTCGCGCTCGCCCGACGTGTCGTGGATCGCGCCAAGGGCGATGAGTCGCTCGAGGCGTTCGTGCTCCGCGAGGTCGAGACCGACATCGAGATCCTCGACGGTGAGGTCGACTCGCTGTCCCGTGCCGAGACCCGCGGGATCGGGGTCCGAGTGATCGTCGGCGGCCGGCAGGGCTACGCCTCCACGGCGATCGTCAGCGACGAGGGCCTGCACGACGTGCTCGAGGAAGCGCGCTCGAACGCGTCGGTCGCCACACCCGACGAGGCCAACGTGCTCCCCGAGCCCGCCGAGGCTCCGGACGTGGGGGAGCTGGCCCGGTCGGGCTTCGACGACGTCCCGGTCGACGAGAAGATCTCGCTCGGGGTGTCGATGGAACGAGCTGCGCGAGACGCCGACCCGCGGATCCGCGGGATCGACGTCGCCAAGTACGGCGACGTGCACGTGGAGGTCGCGCTCGCGTCCACGCGTGGCCTGGCGCTCACGACCGAACGGACCGACGCGTGGGCGTACGTCATGCCGATGGCTGCTGACGGGGACGAGACCCAGACCGGTATCGGCGTGACGATCGGTCGCGCACCGTCCGAGCTCGACGTCGAGGCCGCAGGCCGGGAAGGCACCGAGCGGGCGACCCGTCTGCTCGGCGCGACCAAGCCCGAGAGCCGTCGCGCCCCGGTCGTCTTCGACCCGTACGCGACCGCCTCGTTCCTGGGGGTGCTGTCCCAGGCGCTGTCCGCCGAGGCCGTGCTGAAGGGACGGTCCCTGTTCGCGGACCGGCTGGGTGAGTCGGTGGCATCCGACGAGCTCACGCTCGCGGACGACGGTGTGCGCCCCGACGGTCCGGCGACCGCACCTTGGGACGGGGAGGGGGTACCGCAGGAGACGACCTACCTGATCGAAGGCGGCGTGCTGCGGTCGTTCCTGCACAACACCTGGACCGCACACCGCACGGGGGACGGAACGACCTCGACCGGCAACGCGTCCAGAGGGAGCTACCGGTCGTCGCCCGGCCTCGCACCGACGAACCTCTACCTCGAACCTGGGAGCCTGGACCAGCAGGAGATCCTGGGGCGAGCGGGCGACGGCGTGTACGTCCAGGACGTGGTCGGCATCCACTCGGGCGCCAACCCGATCAGCGGCGAGTTCTCGGTCGGGATCACGGGCCTCGTGATCCGCGAGGGCGAGCTCGCCGAACCGATCCGCGAAGCGACCGTCGCGTCGACGATCGTCGACGTCCTCCAGGCGATCCGTGCGGTCGGATCGGACCTGCGCTTCTACCCGTTCGGTGGTGCGCTCGGAGGCTCCACGGTCCTCGTCGGCGAGATGGCGATCAGCGGCCGTTAGGTCGCAGCGACCTCCACGCCCCGCTCACCCCTGCGTCGGTGGGCCGATCCACGTGAACCGCCCGATCAGGATCAGGATCGAGAAGAACACGAGGTAGCGCGCGAACCCCTTCAGGTCGTCGGTCTGGACGAGCCGTAGCAGGTAGCGGATCGCCCACAGGCCGGATACCGCAGCGGCCAGCATCCCGGCGACGATCTCGGTGTTCGAGAAGATCTGGTTGTCCTGGTCGAACAGCTCGGGCACCTTCAGCACGGTCGCACCGGCGACGGCCGGGATCATCAGCAGGAACGAGAAGCGGGCCGAGGCCTCGCGCGACAACCCTCGGAACATCCCGGCCGCGATCGTCGAGCCCGAACGCGAGATCCCCGGGAACAGCGCGAGCGCCTGGAACGCGCCGATCGTCAGGGTGTCGACGAACCCGATCGTGGTCTCGTCCCGTCCGGGGTCCACGTGGGCAGGCACGCGGTCGGTGTCGCCACCGGTCGCAGCCCTGCGTGTCCGGATCGTCTCGGCGGCCGTGAGGAGGGCCGCGGTCACCAGGAAGAACCCGGCTACCCACACCGGTTGCTCGAACGCGCCGGCGAAGACCCGCTCGAGGGTGAGCCCCGCGAGCGCGGCGGGCACGGAACCGACCACGAGCAGCGCCACGGTGCGCCGGGCACGCGACGCCTCGCCCTCCTCGATGACCCCGACGCCGACCGACCGCGTGGCCAGGTACCAGACGTCGCTCGCGAAGTAACCGACGACCGCCACGAGGGTGCCGGCGTGCAGCGCGACGTCGAACGGCAGGCCGGGCGTCTCCCACGAGAACAGGTACGGCGTCACGACCAGGTGCCCGGACGAGGACACGGGCAGGAACTCGGTCAGCCCCTGGATGATGCCGAGGATGATGGCGCGCAGCATCGATCGTGTCCCAGGGGGAGGAGGTGCGGGTCGGCGCGGAGCCTACCCACCACTCCCCTGGCCGGACGTCGGCAGCGGGACGGCAACGACACGTCCCCACGCGGCGGCGCCTGCGAGGGCCGGGGCCTCGTCGCGCTGGACCGCGATCCACGCGATGTCGCCGGCCGTCGTGAGGACCCTCGCCTCCGAGGCCAGCCGTAGACCGGCCCCTCCCGGATCGCCTGCGACGAGGTCGACCCGCTGGCCGGCCCGCAGCTCGGCGACGTCCCCACCGGGCAACGGGAAGGCCGCCTCGTCCTGCTCCAACAGGGACGCGAGCCCACCGTCACCCAGGTGGGCGTCCCCCAGGGGGGTGCCGGCGGGGAGCCCGACGGTGAGCGTCCGACCCTCCGGCGGCACGGTGCGCGTTGGAGCCAGCTCAGCCGGCCATGGGACCCGACGGAGGTCCTCGGAGGACAGGAGGTGACCCGCAGGGAGGTCCCGAGCCGCCACGAACACGTCGACCGGTGGGCCCCACGGGGATCGCGCGGCCCCGGCGCCTGCGACGAGCAGGATCACGACCGCCGCGGCCGACGCCACGGCGAACCGCACCCGCGGCGGGAGCGCCGCCCAGCGCTCGGCCACGGCATCGAGGGCGCCCGGCAGCGTCGGCGGTCCTCCATCGAGGAGCGCTCGGATACGACCCAGCCCACGCATGGTGAGAGGACACCACGCGCCTGACGGCGCTGCACGTTCTCAGGCGGTCGGGCTGTGGAAAGCCCGGTCAGGCGGTGCGCTTCTCCTCGGAGGAGGAACCCCCGCTGCTCTTGGACCTGTCCGTGGTGGTGCTGTCGGAGGATGCGCTGCTCGCGGCGGACGACTTGTCGGACGACCCGGCGTCCGGCTTCGCTCCCGAGGCCTCCGGCTTCGCTGCCGGGGTCCCGTAGTCCTTGATGTGCCAGCCGGACCCCTTGAACACGATCGGGGCCGCGCTGAATACCTTGCGCAGACGACCGTCACACGCCGGGCAGACGGTGAGCGCGTCGTCCTTGAAGGACTGGACGACCTCCAGGTGCTCTCCACAGTCGCGGCAGGCGTACTCGTAGGTCGGCATGCTCCCAAGCTCCTCCGGTGGGTCGGGCGGACGCGCTCGACGGGAGACGGTCCCGTTCGGCCCGCAACGGCTGGCTGGCACTCGCCATCAGCGAGTGCGAACGCACCGTCAGTATCGGTTGTTCCCGCCTCAGACTCAAGACGGAGGTCCCGTCCGTCGGACGACCTCCTCGTCCGTGACGATCACGTCGACCAGCTGGTCGTGGTCGAGGACGGGGACGTGCTCGATCAACTGGAACGAGAACGCGAACCCGATCGAGGTCGTGGACGCCGCCGCGGATGCCAGCAGGCGGTCGTAGTGACCACCGCCGCGCCCCAGCCGACCGCCGTCCCGGTCGAAGGCGACACCCGGGACCACGATCGCGTCGAGCTGGTCGACCGGCAGGGGATCGCCGGTCGGTTCGAGCACGCCTCGGTAGCCGGGGGCCAGCTCGCCGTCCGCCGCCACCACGACGAGTGAGCCGGCGTCGGTCACCCGTGGGAGGGCGATCCTGCAGCCGATGCGCTCGAGCTCGTCCCGGGCAGGCCCGGGGTCGGCCTCGTCGGGCAGCGCGGCGTACAGGACCACGAGCTCAGCGGCCGCCAGCTCCGGCATATCGACCAGCCGGTCGCAGGCCGCTACGGACCGGGCACGTCGCTCGGTCTCCGGGAGCGCTCGTCGGCGGGCGTCGAACGCCGCACGGAGCTGGTGCTTGTCTTCCACGGAGGGTCCCAGGCCGGGGCCGGGCATCGTAGGCTGGTCGGGGGAGAAGGGAACGTGTGTCACTGCGGGTCCGACTGACCGTGTACTTCAGCGTCGTGGTGGTGCTGCCGCTGGCGGTCGCCGTCATCACGGCGCGCGTCGTCCTGGTCGACGAGCTGGAGCGTCGCGCGGCTGACGAGATCGGGCTCGGTCTGCAGGCGGTCTCCCAGCAGGTGGAGCTCATCGCGAGCCGTGCGGGCGATGTCGCCGAGGACCTGTCGAGCCCGGAACGCGGGCTCGGCACCGCACTCGCCAACGACGATCGGTCGGCCCTCCAGGACGCCCTCGACGGCATGCTGCGGGACCGTGAGCGGGCCGACGTGGTCGTGGTCGCCGCGCCGCAGGGGCAGCTGCTCGCGTCCACCAGGGTCGATCCCACGAGCCCCTCGGACGCTGCGTTCCCGTCGGCCGAGGAGCTCGCGGAGCTGGCCGCTGTTGGTCGTGACAGCCCGTTCGTGGTGGGCGAGGTCCGGACCGTCCAGGACACGGGCGGACGGACGCTCGGGGCGATCATGGCGGGTCGCTGGGTCGACGCCGACCTCGCCGAGGAGCTCGCCGGGTCACTGCCGGTCGAGGTCACGCTGTTCGTGGGCCAGCGCCCCGTGGGCTCCACCGGCGACCAGGTGGCTGATGCAGGGGCGACCGAGTCCCCGCGCGAGCAGGTCCGGGCCGTCGAGGACAGCTCGATGGTCCGCGCGGTGGACCTCGGCGGATGGACCGCGGTCGCGAGCCGTTCCCAGGAGGCGATCGACGCCGCACGGAGCCTCATCACCCTGGCGTCGATCGGGGTGCTCCTCGCCGCCGGGCTGGCGGCTGCACTGCTCGGGTGGCTGTTCTCGCAGGTGGTGGTGCGGCCGGTCCGGGAGCTGGCCGAGGCGGCGTCGGATGTCGCCTCAGGCGACCTCGACCGCCGGTTCGAGGTCGAGGGCAGGGACGAGATGGCCCAGCTCGGGGCGGCGCTCAACGGCATGACCGCGACGCTCCGCGACCAGGTCCGTGAGCTGGAGGTCTCGCGCGACGCGCTCCAGCACTCCCTCGACCGGCTGGGGGACACCCTGTCCTCCACGCTGGACCTGAACAAGACGCTGACGGCGGTGGTGGACGCGTCCTCCTCGGCGCTCACCGCGGAACGCGCGGTCCTGTACATGCTGGCACCCGGTCGGAGCTGGCTCTACGTGAAGGTCGCCCGGGGTCTGCGCCCGTCGGTCGTGGACGCCCGCGTCCCGGTCGGCGAGGGGCTCGCCGGGTGGGTCGCCCAGACCGGCTCCAGCGTGCGTCTCCCCCAGGACGCCGACCGGGTCCCGGAGCCGCTCGAGCGGGAAGCCGCTGGGGAGACCGTCGTCGCCGTCCCGCTGTTCAGTCCGGATCGTGGACAGATCATCGGGGTCCTGGAGCTGCTCGACCGTGGGGACGGCGAGCCGTTCGATGAGGCGGACCTCCACACGCTCCGCAGCTTCGCGGTCCAGGCGGCGGTCGCCATCGAGAACGTCCGCCTGCACGAGGCCACCCAGCAGGCCTCGGTCACCGACGGTCTGACGGGACTGTGGAACCTGCGCTACTTCCAGCAGCGCGCCGACGAGGAGGTCGAACGTGCCGAACGGTTCGGCCACGCGCTGTCACTCGCCATCCTCGACATCGACCACTTCAAGTCGGTCAACGACCAGCACGGGCACCTGGTGGGTGACCAGGTCCTCGTGGACGTTGCCCGCCGGGTGTCCGGTGAGGTCCGTGAGGTGGACACCGTGGCCCGGTACGGCGGCGAGGAGATCGTGATCGTCCTGCCGGAGACCGACCTCAACGGTGCCCGCCTGACCGCGGAGAGGATCCGCAACGCCGTCAGCGCCGAGCCGATCGAGACGGACGCCGGGCCGGTGCGCGTGACCGTCTCGCTCGGGGTCGCCGGGTACCCGATGCACGGCCGGAGCGCCGCGGAGCTCCTGCAAGCGGCCGACAAGGCGATGTACGCCGCGAAGGAGAGCGGACGCGACCGGGTCGAGGCCCGACGGTTGGACGCGATCGAGAGGTCGCCGACGGTCGGGCACTGACGAGGGCATGTCGGGGTGCCCGCCGTCACTAGGCTCGGACCGCCACCGATACCGGGGATCACACCGTGACCGATCGAACCGTCCGGAAGGCGGTCCTGCCCGCCGCCGGGTACGGAACGAGGTTCCTGCCCGCGACCAAGGCCCAGCCGAAGGAGACGCTGCCGATCGTCGACCGACCGGCGATCCAGTACATGGTCGAGGAAGCCGACCGGGCGGGCCTGGACGACCTGTTGATCATCACCGGGCGGAACAAACAACCGATCGAGGACCACTTCGATCGCAACCCGGAGCTCGAGGACGTCCTGCGCGAGAAGGGCAAGGAGGCCGAGCTAGAGGAGATCCTGCGGCTCGCCCGCTTCCGGGTGCACTACGTCCGGCAGGCGGAGCAACTCGGGCTGGGACACGCGGTGCTGCAGGCGCGCCAGCACGTGGGGGACCAGCCGTTCGCGGTGCTCCTGGGCGACGACATCATCGATCCGGACGAGAAGTTCCTCGAGCGGATGCTCGACGTCTTCGAACGATCCGGCCGTCCCGTGGTGGCCGTCATGCGGGTCCCCGAGGACCAGGTGCACCTGTACGGGGTCGTGTCACCGGCCGCGGACGAGCAGCCATCGGAGGACGGCGTGCACCAGGTCGACGACCTCGTGGAGAAGCCCGACCCGGAGGATGCGCCGTCGAACCTCGCGGTCATCGGACGCTACGTCCTCACCCCTGACATCTTCGAGGTGCTTGCCGAGACCGAGCCGGGCCGTGGCGGTGAGATCCAGCTGACCGACGCGCTGCGGACCCTCGCGCAACGCGAACCGATCATCGCCGTGGAGTTCGACGGGGCGCGCCATGACGTGGGGGACAAGCTGGGCTTCCTGAAGGCAACGGTCGCGCTCGCTGCCGAGCGCGCCGACCTGGCGCCCGACTTCCTGGAGTGGCTGCGAGGGTTCATCGACGAACGCCAGGACACCGCGTGAGCCCTGATCCCCACGCGAGCGGCTTCCGCCACCTGGGGCGGACGGAGGTCGTTGACCCCGAGGAGCTCGAACCGGTCGACAGCTACCGCCACCGGATCCTCGATGAGGTGCAACCGCTCGAGGCCATCGAGCTCGGACTGTCCGACGTCCTGGATCTCGTGCTCGCCGAGGATGTGGTCTCGGAGGGATCGCTGCCGGCCTTCGACAACTCCGCCATGGACGGGTACGCGGTCGTGGCCGCCGACGCGGCGGGCGCGTCCGGATCCGCGCCCGTGACGCTGCCGGTGGCAGGGGAGGTCCCGGCCGGATCGGGCGTCCCGCCCCGGCTCGAGCCGGGTACGGCGGTGCGGATCATGACCGGCGCCCCGGTCCCGTCGGGAGCCGACGCGGTCGTACCCGTCGAGGTGACGCGGAGGACGGACGGCCGTGCGATCGAGGTGCTGCGAGCGCCCGCCCCCGGCGAGCACATCCGACGGGTCGGCGAGGACCTTCAGGTCGGTGAACGGATCCTGCGGACCGGACGTCGGCTACGCCCCGGGGACATCGCCATGCTTGCGTCGCTCGGTCGCGGGAGGGTGCGCTGTCATCCACGCCCGCGCGTGGTCGTCCTGTCCACCGGGTCCGAGATCGTCCGCCCCGACCAGGAGCCAGGGCCGGGGATGATCCGCGACGCCAACGGACCGCTGCTCTCCGCGCTCGTCCGACAGGCGGACGCCGTGCCGTTCTGGTCCGGCATCGTCCCGGACGACCGCAAGGCCCTGGTGGACGCGTTCGACTCCAACCTCGGCCACGCCGACGTCCTGATCACGACCGGGGGCGTCAGTGCGGGGACCCACGACCACGTCCGTGACGTGGTCGCGATGCTCGGGGACCGGTCCCACCGGGCGAAGGTGGCGATGAAGCCCGGGATGCCGCAGCTGTTCGGGCACGCCCGGGGTGTTCCGATCTTCGGCCTGCCCGGCAACCCGGTGTCGGCGTTCGTGTCCTTCGAGGTGTTCGTCCGTCCGGCGCTGCGTCGGATGCAGGGGCGACGTGACATCGACCGACCGATCGTCACCGCCAGGCTGGAGGAGCCGATCGAGACCCCGCCCCACAAGCGCACCTACATCCGGGTGAGCCTCCGCCAGGACGGTGGGCGCTGGCTCGCGCGGCCGGCCGGCGGCCAGGGCTCCCACCAGGTGGCGACGCTCGTGGCGACCGACGGGCTCGCGGAGATCCCCGAGGACCGCACCACCGTCCGGGCCGGCGAGGCCGTACGGGTGCACCTCGTGGTGGCGCCGTGAGCGGCCGATGAGCGCTCCCCACCTCGACGAGTCCGGTCGCGCCCGGATGGTGGACGTGGGGGACAAGGCGGCCACAGACCGGACCGCCCGCGCGAGCTGCGAGCTCCACATGTCGGCGTCCACCGCCGAGCTGATCGCGTCGGGTGACCTGCCCAAGGGGGACGCCATCACGGTGGCGCGGATCGCCGGGATACAAGCCGCGAAGCGCACCGACGAGCTGATCCCGCTGTGCCACGGCATCGCGCTGGACGACGTCGAGGTGGCGATCGAGGTGGACGTCGAGGCGGGGATGGTGACCGTGACGAGCGACGTCCGTGCCCACGACCGCACCGGGGTCGAGATGGAGGCGCTCGTGGCGGTCACGGTCGCGGCGCTCACCCTGTACGACATGGTCAAGGCCGTCGAGCGGGGCGCGGTGGTCACCGACGTCAGGTTGGTCCGCAAGACCGGGGGGACCCGGGGGGACTGGTCCTCCGACACCTGACGAGCGCCTCTCCGCTCGTGGGTCGGGGGCGGTGGACGCTCGGCCGGTGGTGGGCCCCGCCTCGTCTGTGGTACGAGTGGGTTTGCCGCCGACCTCGGCGGTCTTCCTCACCCGGTACCGGTTCCTTTGGACCCCTCCGGACCAGTGGTACGTTCGCGCCGGTCCGCCAGGTCCGTGGAACACGCG
>JAHWKO010000024.1 GCA_019347855.1 Actinomycetota bacterium | reverse complement strand
CCCAGGCGCGATCAACGCCCCGCTGGCCAGTTTCCGTGAGGGCGTCCTGGATCAGCTCGACCGGGACCTGCCGGTCATCGTCTACTGCGGTGGGTTCCTCTGAGACCTCAGCCCGCGAGCCGCGTGGCGGCTCGAGCAGCTCGGGTTCAGCGATGTGTACGACTACGCCGGCGGTAAGGAGGACTGGCTGGCTGCCGGCTGGCCGACCGAGGGGCACGCGGGACAACACGCCACGGCGGCCACGGCGGCCGACGACGACGTCCCGACGTGCGGCCTGGACGACCAGGTCAGCGACGTCGACCTGGACCACCCTGTCGGCTTCGCCCTGGTCCTCAACGAGGAGCGGATCGTCCTGGGCAAGGTCCTCCCCCGGCACGTCGAAGGCCAGCCCGACTCCGTCGCACGGGAGGTCATGATCGAGGGACCGACAACGGTCCGCGGGTCGGAGGACCTCGATGGGTTGACGTCCCGCATGGAGGACGCCGAGACCTCCTCCGTCGTCGTAACCACGAAGGAGGGGGAGCTCATCGGTGTCCTAGGTATCCAGGACGCCTACGACGCACTCCGAGGAGGTCACACGTGAGCGACTGGCTCCGACGGTTCGCGGACGCACTGGACGAGGAACCTCTCCCCCCCGAGGAGATCTCCGCGATCCTCGACTTGACCCGGGACGTGGCGCACGGCACGGAACGCAAGCTCGCCCCGCTGACGTCGTACCTCGTGGGCATCCAGCTGGGGCGGCAGCTCGAAGGCGGCGCGGACCGCGGCGAGGCCTTCGACGAGACCGTCGACCGGGTCCTCGCGACCCTGCCCGACGACCCCGACTGACGGTCGACCGATCAGCGACCGGAGCCATCGAGTGTCCGGAGAGTCCAACCAGATGGACCCTCCGGACACTCGACGTGGGGGTCAGCGGGCGTCGAGGTCATCCAGGTCGATGAGGTCGTCGAGGTCCTCGGGGCGGTTGACGTTGCGCGCGAACCGTCCCTCGGGGTCGACCTCGCCCCACACATCCGGTCCGACCACCCGCGCCCCGAGGTCCGATAGCGCTGGGACCACCGATCGTTTGCCGTCTTCGACCAGCCGCCGGAACGACGGGGCGGCGCTGGTCGCGTAGACGCCATGCAGCGGCTGGACGCGGTCATCCACGAGGGGGACGACGGCGGCCTCGCCCATCCACTCGTCGGCGAGCAGCTCGAGGACGCCCGCGTTCGCGTAGGGCATGTCGACCGCCACGACCGCGACCAGGTCGCTGTCCGCAGCTTCGAGCCCCGCCAGGATCCCCGCCAGCGGTCCGTTGCCCGCAGACACATCCGGGACCTGCTCCCACCCGACCTCGTACCGGTCCGCCTCACCAGTTGCGACGAGCACCCGGTCGCAGACGTCCTCGAGGACGCGACCGACACGAAGGATCAACGCCTCGCCCGCCACCTCGAGCAGCGCCTTGTCACGCCCCATCCGCCGACTGCGTCCCCCTGCGAGGACCAGCCCGGTCATCCGCGAGCTCACGTGCGCCCGACGGCACGCTGCTCGCCGGCCCCCGTCACGGCTGCGGTCCCGGTCACCTCCGCCGCCCCGTGCCCCTCGCGCTGCGAACGGAAGGTCGCGCGGGGATCGCGGGCCGACGCCTTCCCAGTTTGGAACACCGCGAAGCGGAGCAGGAACGTCCCCAACACCCCGAGCACCCCGGCGACGGCACGCTTCCACCGCGATAGGCCGGGCAGCAACGACGCCAGCAGGCTCGCTCCGGTCGTGATCTTGGCGACCCTCCACATCGCGCCGGATACGCCCTCGTGGTAGGGACGTGCGACCCGGTCGACCTGTCCGGCCTCGCGCTCGACCAACTCGCCCGCTGCGAGCTCCCACAGGCAGCCGATCACCTGGAAGGTGCGGACCACCTTCCCCTCGGCTTCGTCGAGGTCGAACAGGTACAGCAGCGAGCCCGCGGCGGAGATGCTCGAACCCGCGAACAGCAACGGCAGGCTCCGGCGTGCTCCATGCCACGCCGGCACGGCCGTGTTCGACACCAGCACCGCGGTGTACCCCGCGAGCGGTCCTCCGAAGACCGCACCGCCGAGGCCCGCCGCATCCCCCAGGAACCCCGCCAGGCCGTCGCGGCGGTGGCCAAGAGCCGACACGGTCGCCGCCCCGGAGCTCGCCGCCAGCAGCCAGGAACCCACGCTCATCGGCGAGGACGGACGGAACACGCGCAACATGTTGAGGAAGCGCTCGGGGCGTCCCAGGTCGGCGACCAGCAATCCGGTGCCGACCGTCGTGCCCGCGGCGGCGATCCACCGGCACCGCCCCACGAGGTCATCGAGCCTTCCCGTCACCTGCGCCGCGGCCCCCAGCACCGCCGACGCCCCGGCGATGCCGCCTACCGCGAAGTACGCGGGGACGGTCCAGATCCAGACCGGCTCCTTCAGGACCGGGCGGTCGTAGTAGGTGGGACCGTCCTCCGTCGGCAGACCGTGCCACGTGTCGTAGGGTCCCGGCGCCTCGAGGTCGTCGCCGTGCCCCCGCGTTTCGGGCGCGATCTCCTGCTCGCCCCCGATGCCCTCCATCGGACCGGTGTGGTCGGGATCGAGCCCTCGCCGGATCTCGGTCTCGTCGCTCACCGGCCGGCCTTCCCAGCGAGGACCGCCACGGCTGCAGCCGCGAGCATGCCCGCGGCTCCGACCGCCGTGGACCGCCAGGGGTCGGCGACCTTCTTCGTCGGGACGACCGGATCCGGTGGGAGGTTGTAGACCTCGGGGTCGTCCATCAGGAGGAAGAACGCGTTCAGTCCGTCGGTGCCGGGCTGGCTCGCCGCGTCGGCCCCGTACAGGTACGCGCTGTCCAGTCCGCGCTCGTGCAGGGTCTCGACCCGCTCTTCGGCGAGCTCGCGCAGCTCATCGATGTCGCCGAACACGATCGAGTCGGTCGGGCACGCCTTCGCGCAGGCGGGTTGCTCGCCGTCCTTCAACCGGTCGTAACACAGGGTGCACTTCCACGCCCGGCCGTCGTCCTCGCGGCGGTCGATCACGCCGAAGGGGCAGGCCGGGACGCAGTACCCGCACCCGTTGCAGACGTCGGCCTGAACGAAGACGGAGTCGAACTCCGTACGGACGATCGCTCCCGTTGGGCAGGCCTCGAGGCAGCCCGCACGCACACAGTGCTTGCAGACGTCCGACATCATCAGCCACGAGAAGTCCCCGAGCCCCGTGTCCTCACCGGGCATGGGCGCGGGGCGTTCGACGAACGACACGTGCCGCCAGGTCGACGCCCCCAGGTCGACCGTGTTGTCGTAGCTCATCCCCGTGAACGCGAACCCGTCATCGGGGAGTTGGTTCCACTGCTTGCACGCGACCTCGCACGCCTTGCAGCCGATGCACACGGTCGTGTCCGTGAAGAAGCCGAGTCTGGCGCCTGGGGCTCCTGCCTCCGCGGCCATCACGTCTCCTCGGTCTGCTGGGTCTGCCCGGCACGGACACCGTGCTCGCTGGGCGGCCGCCGCCCGACCTGGTCCGTGTCGCGGAGACGGTCGGGATCCTCGTCGAGCGGGGTGAAGAGCGGGCCGGAGGTGACGACCCGCCGGCCGCGGCTGCGACGTCCCGCCTCGATGTCCGCGGTCAGGGCCTTGGACTCCTGGATCGAGACGTTCGGATCCGCGACGAACCCGATCAGCTCGTTGATGCTGTCACCCGTCACCGGACCCACGTAGCTCCAGTGGTAGGGCACCCCGATCTGCTCGATGACATGTCGGCCACCGCGACCGATCCGCAGCGGCTGCATGCGTTCGGTCACGAGGACCCGTGCCTCGATCTCCCCCCGGGCGGTCCGGATCGTCGCCCAGCCTCCGTTCTCGATGCCCTTCTCCTGGGCCAGGGAGGGCGAGATCTCACAGAACAGCTCCGGCTGCAGCTCGGAGAGCCACGCCAACCAGCGGCTCATGCCGCCGGCCGTGTGGTGCTCGGTCAACCGGTACGTGGTGAGCACGTACGGGAACCGCTCGTCCCCGAACGCGCGGTGGTAGGGGTTGTCGGGCCGGTCCCACTCGATGCGCGCCGGGTTGCACTGCTGGCCGTAGAGCAGGTTCTCGACCGGCGACTCCTGCGGCTCGTAGTGCGTCGGGAGGGGACCGTCGAGGAGCCCCGTCGGGACGAACATCCACCCCTTCCCGTCCGACTGCATGACGAACGGGCTGTCGCCGGCGATCGCATCCGTGCCGGTGGCGTCCTCGGGCGGTTCGTACCCGGGTTCCCGTCCCGGCACGAAGTCGACGGAGTCCCCGAGGGACGTCCACTCGCCCGCGTCCTCGTCCCACCAGACGTAGCGCTTGTGTTCCGACCACGGCCGGCCCTGGGGATCCGCCGACGCCCGGTTGTAGAGGATGCGCCGGTTGTCCGGCCACGCCCAGGCCCACTCGTGGGCGATCCAGTTCTGCTCGTGCCAGGGCTTGCGCCGGGCCGGCAGGTTGACCCCATCGGCGTAGGCGCCGGTGTAGATCCAGCACCCGGCCACGGTCGAACCGTCGGGCTCGAGCTCGGTGTAGCTCGCCAGGTACTCGCGCTCCCCGTCCTCGTCGATCCGCCACCCGCTGATCTCGGCGAGGATCTCCTCCGCCTCGGGTTCGTCGTGGGGTCCCTGGGTCGGGTAGTCCCACGTCAGGTCCTGGATCGGTCGGTCCTTCGGGTCCTCGGAGCCCGCGTACCGCTCCTTCAGGCGCAGGCCGAGGTGGTACATGAACCACAGCTCGCTCCGGCAGTCCCCGGGAGGTTCCACCGCCTTCTCGTGCCACTGCAACAGCCGCTGGGTGTTGGTGAAGGCGCCGTCCTTCTCGGAGTGGGCCGCGGCGGGGAGGAAGAACACCTCGGTGTCGCAGTCCTCCGGACGGGCCTCCCCTCGGTCGAACTCCGGTCCCTTGCGCCAGAACTCCGCGGACTCCGTCGGGTAGAAGTCCCGGACCACGCACCACTTCAGGTTGCGCGCGGCCTTGCGGTGCAGCGCGCCGTGCATCGACCCGACCACCGGGTTCTCCCCCATGATGAAGTAGCCCTCGACGATGCCGTCCGCCATCGCGGCCACGGTGGTCATGTGGGAGTGGTCACCGCTCTGGTGCGGCAGGTGGTCGTAGCAGAAGTCGTTGTCGGGCGTGGCGGCGTCACCGAAGTAGGCCTTCAGGAGCGAGACCGCGTAGGAGCGGAAGTCCGCCCAGTACCCGGTGGCCGACCCGTTGTACTCGACGTACTCGTCCAGCGACGTGTCGTGCGTCGCGTGTGGCACGGGCAGGTAGCCGGGCAACAGGTTGTACAGGGTCGGGATGTCCGTGGATCCCTGGATCGATGCGTGTCCACGCAGCGCGAGGATCCCCCCGCCCGGGCGACCGATGTTGCCGAGGAGCAGCTGGAGGATCGACGCGGTGCGGATGTACTGCACGCCCACCGTGTGCTGCGTCCAGCCGACGGCGTAGCAGAACGCCGACGTCCGGTCCCGGCCCGAGTTCGCGACGAGCGTCTCCGCGACCTGCTGGAACCGCTCCGCCGGGATCCCGCAGACGTCCTCGACGACCTCTGGTGTGTACCGCGAGAAGTGCCGCTTCAGGATCTGGAACACGCAGTTCGGGTGCTGCAGCGAGTCATCGGTCTCCGTGTGGGTGACGTCCCTGCCACGCGCGGCCTGACCCGACCCTGCGCCCTGTTCGGGCGACGCGGCCCCGGCGAACATCTCCTTCTGCCCCGCCGACGGTGCCACCGAGCCGCCCACGTACTGCCAGCTGCTGGGGTCGTACTGTCCCTCGTCGGGGTCCCACCCGCTGAAGAGCCCGTCGAGGTCCTCCGGGTCCTGGTAGTCCTCGCTGATGATGACGTTCGCGTTCGTGTAGTGACGGACGTACTCCTCGAAGTACGCCTCGTTCTGGATCACGTGGTTGATCAGGCCACCCAGGAAGGCGATGTCGGTGCCCGCCCGGAGCGGGACGTGGAGATCAGCGACCGCGCTGGTGCGCGTGAACCGGGGGTCGACGTGGATGATCGTGGCGCCGCGCCGCTTGGCCTCCATCACCCACTGGAACCCGACGGGGTGGCACTCCGCCATGTTCGACCCCTCGATCACGATGCAGTCCGCGTTCGCGAGGTCCTGCTGGAACGTGGTCGCGCCGCCGCGACCGAAGCTGGTCCCCAGACCGGGGACCGTAGAGCTGTGTCATATGCGGGCTTGGTTCTCGATCTGGATCGCGCCGAGCGCCGTGAAGAGCTTCTTGATGAGGTAGTTCTCCTCGTTGTCGAGCGTCGCGCCGCCGAGGTGCGCGAAGCCCAGCGTCCGCCGCAGCGGGTGCCCGTCCGGGTCGGTGTCCTCCCAGGTGCGGTCCCGGGTCTCCTTGACCCGGTCGGCGATGCGGTCCATCGCCCAGTCGAGGTCGACCTCCTCCCACTCGGTCCCGCCCGGACGGCGGTACCGCGCGGTCTTCACGCGGTGCTTCCCCGCCACGAGCTGCATCGTCGCCGCCCCTTTGGGGCACAGTTTCCCCCGGGAGATCGGGGAGTCCGGATCGCCCTCGATGTCGATCAGTTCCCCGTCCTTGGCGTACAGGAGCTGACCGCAGCCCACGGCGCAGTACGGGCAGATGGACCGCGCGACCGTGTCGGCGTCGCGTGTTCGGGGACCCATGCGCTCCGTGGCCGACGAGTACGCGGTCGCGCCCAATCCAGCGACGTCCCGCTCGCGGAACTGCCGCAGCACGGGCCACCGTCCGATCGCTCCGAGCACCCCGTCGCCCGCCATCCATGCGCCCGTTCGTTGAGACGAACAGACCCTAGGCAGGAGCCAGATGGAGGGTCAACGGTCCGGGGAGGGACGGATGGACGCGCGGATCCAGCCTCCAGCAGGCGATCAGCCGCGTCGGCCCGGATCGGTGCCGGGCTGCGGATCGCCGAGGCTCAACCGAGGACAGGAAGCGACCGACCGCCCCTCGTGGACGTACGGACGGACGTGTTCGCTGCAGCGAATGCCCGCGTACCGTGCGCCTCCGCACCGACACACGGGGGAGTTCAAGGATGGAGGGATCCGGACATCTGACGGTCACGATCCACGCGGGCGATGCGGTCGCCCGGGGGGTGCTCGAACCGGCGCCCCGGTCGCGAGGACAGCAGCCCGGCGCCACGGCGGCACGGCTCCGCGCCCCGCTGTGGGCGCTCTCGCTCGGTCGCATCGTGACGGTCGAGCTACCGGATGGCTCGCACCGTCGCGTACGCGTACTCGACGTCACCGGGATGCAGGGCCCTGTCGCGACGGTGAACGTCGAGCTGGCCGACGGACCTCACCGGACGGCGCGGCCGCGCGCCACGTCCGACCCCACACCGACCAGGCGGCCCTCGCCCGCGTAGACGTTGAACCCGTCGTCGCGGAGGAACCCGATCAGGGTGGTCCCGAACTCCTCGGCGACCGCGACGGCGAGACTGCTGGGAGCCGACACGGCGCACACCACGGGTATGCCGGCGACGACGGACTTCTGGAGCAGCTCGTAGCTGGCGCGACCGCTCAGCATGACGAGGTGTTCGGTCAGGGGCAGGCGTCCATCGAGGAGCGCCCATCCCACGAGCTTGTCGAGCGCGTTGTGCCGCCCAACGTCCTCCCGGATCGCCACCAGCTCACCCTCGAGGTCGAACAGCGCCGCCGCGTGCAGTCCTCCGGTGCGCTCGAACACCTCCTGCTCCTCTCGGAGACGAGCATCGAGCGAGCGCACCACCTCCGCGTCGACCTTCAGCCCCGGCACGGGGGCGGGCTGACCGTGCACGTGGACCGCCTCCAGCGAGGTGAGGCCGCACACCCCGCAGGCGCTGGTCGTGAGGACGTGACGGTCCAACGGCTGTAGGTCGACGTCGAGGTCCGTCCGGAGGGAGACCGTGAGGGTGTTGAACCGTTCGTCCTCGGACAGCGACGGCTGCGTGCAGTAGGCCGCCCGGACGACGTCGTCACGCGACGAGATCACACCCTCCCCGAACAGGAAGCCGACCGCGAGGTCCACGTCGTCCCCGGGGGTGCGCATCGTGACCGCGATGGTGCGCGTGTCCGCGCCCGTCTCGACCCGGATCTCGAGAGGTTCCTCGGTCGCGAGCACGTCGGGCCGCGACCGGGCCCGGGAGCCCCGCACGCGCAGGGCTCGCGTGCGTACGGTCCGTCCCGGCCTGTCCATGGGGCGAGCATCGCAGGTCGCGGACACGGGCGCACCCGTCAGGACGGACCTGCGCGCGGTCTCGGTAGCCTGGCCCCGTCACCGAGTCCCGTGGGGTCGCATGCTCGAGACGTTGACGCAACGGTTCGACCAGATCCGGACCGCGTTCGAGACGACGCGCCAGTCGGATCGGCGGCTCATCCCCTACATGGCGCTGGCTGGAGGGCTCGGTCTGCTGATCCCGGCGGTCGTCGGGTGGCTGTTGGGGACACTGCTGTGGGGGGTCGTCGCGGGCCTCGCGATCGCGCCGCTGGCGGCCTTGTCCGTCCTGGGACGACGGGCCCAGTCGGCGCAGCTCGACGCGATCGAGGGGCAGCCGGGCGCGGCCTTCGCCGTGCTGCAGAACATGCGCGGCACGTGGCACGTCACGCCCGCGGTCTCCGTCACCCGGAAGCAGGACCTGGTCCATCGGGTCGTCGGCAAGCCGGGCGTGGTCCTGGTCGGCGAGGGTTCGAAGGCGCGCGTCGAGTCCATGCTGCAGAAGGAGAAGCGGCAGCTCGCGCGGGTTGTCGGGGACGCCCCGCTCCACACGGTGAACGTCGGGACCGCTTCCGGTCAGGTCCCCCTCCAGGAGCTGCAGGTCCACATGATGAAGCTCTCGAACGAGCTCAAGAAGAAGGACGTCCGAGCGCTCGAGACGAAGCTGTCGGCGCTCTCGGGCAACCAGCCGCCGATCCCGAAGGGTCCGATCCCCCGCGGAGGACGGATGCGCTGACGAACGACGAACGGCGGCGGGTGGACCCGCCGCCGTCGCCATTCGCGCTGTGGGCTCAGGTGCCCTGGTGCTTCTCCTGCTCCTGCTTGGCCTTCTTAGCCTCTTCCTCGTGCTCGGCCTTCTCCTGCTGGGCCTCGCCCTCGTTGGCGAGCTCGTCGCTACCGGTGGCCTTGCCAGCCACCTCCTTGGCGGTGCCCTTGGCCTTCTCTGCGGTGCTGTCGTCACTCATCTGCGGTCTCCTCCGCGTCGCGTGCGTTGACCTTGCGTCTGCAACCTACGAACCATCCCTCGGGCGCGGGGCCCGGGGCACGGGAGAACGTGCCCCCGCTTCCGGACCCTGCCCGAAAGACGACTCACTCGTCGCGGTCGACCTCGCCTCTCCAGGCGCCGGTCTCCTTACCGCGGGTCTCGATGAACTCCTTGAAGCGCTCGAGGTCGCCCTTCACGCGCGCGTCGGTGATCCCGATGGCGTCGGCGACCTTCTCCTTCCAGTCGTCCGGTGCGATGTCGAGCTGGAGCATCACCCGCGTCGTCTGCGGATCGATCTCGTGGAACGTCACCACACCGGCGTGGGTCACCTCTCCGGTCGCCTTCCAGGCGATCCGGGAGTCCGGCTTCTGCTCGGTGATCTCGGCCTCCCACTCACGATCCACGCCGCCGATGTCGCCGGTCCAGCGCAGCGTCGTGTCGTCCACCTGGGTGACCTTCTCGACCCCCTTCATGAACTGCGGGAACTCCTCGAACTGGGTCCACTGGTTGTAGGCGGTGGAGATGGGGACGTTCACCTCTACGGACTTCTCGATGGTCTCTGTCATGTGGTGTCCTCCCGTTGATCCGACACCCCCACTGTGGATGACGCACGGACCTCGCGGGCCGTCTCGACCCCCGCGTTCGACACGCGGTCGGTCGACCCGTGCCCCAACGGCCACACCACCGAGGCCTGCCCACCGCCCCCGCTCCGTAGCGTCGGATCCAGACGCCGATGAAGAAGGACCACCGTGGCACTCACCGACCGTGCGATACAGGCCGTACAGGCGCCCCTACGCCTCGTCCAGCAGGCGACCGGGACGGACACGCGGGAGCTGCGCTCCGAGATCGAGAGGATCATCCGGCCGCTCCGGCAGGACATCCAGGATCTCGACGACCGGCTCGAGGTGCTCGAGGACATCGACCAGCGGTTGACCGCGGTCGAGTCGAAGCTGGACGAGATCCGCGACGACACCCAGCACATCCGCACCGAGCAGGCTTCTGAGCAGGCGGACAGTCAGGCCTGATGCGCACGTCGTTACGCGGCGCGGGCGTCCAGCCGCTCGTAGACCAGGCCGGTCGTGACCGCGTAGACCGCGTGGTGCCAGGCATCGATCGCGATCTCCTTGGCGCCCCACTCGGTCACGGGCGGTGACACGTCGAGGGCGGGCAGCACGACCTGCTCCGCGCCCCACACGGTCGCGAAGTGCGCGGCGGTCGCTGCCGAGCTCGGCATCCCGGTCGCCCCGTAGAGGCCACGGACGGCGCCCCAACCGGTGCCGTACCCCCAGTGCACGAGGGTCCCGAAGCGCTCCTCCGCGTCCTCGTCCTCGAAGCCCTCGATGTCCAGGACCTCGGCCGCGGCGTCTGTCGGTGCGGACGATCCACCGCGATCCCGCAGCTTCATCTCGATCGTGCTCGAGATCGTCATCGCGGCGGTGCCGACGAGACCCGCGAGCAGTCCCTTGCCGGCCGCCCCAGCGATCCGACCAAGCAGCCCGTCGCCCCCGGCTGGCCCGCCGTCGCTCCCGCTCATGCGCCCCAAGGCGTACGCAGCCGCGGCGGTGCCGGTCCTCGTGTCGGCGGTCGCCACCTCGTAGCGGGCGACGTTCCTCGCGGCGGTCCTGATGGTGTCGGTGATGGTTCCCATGGTGCCTCCTCCTCTTGTTCAGCGGTCGGTGAGTCTGCTCCACAGGTACGTGCCTGTGGCGACGACGGTCGCGCCCACGACCGACGCCGCGACGGTGTCCCGGGTGGTCCAGACGCCGTTGGTGTCCTCGCTGACGTAGCCGCGTTCGACCGGGACATCACGATCGGTGGTGCCGTGGCGTCCCTCCTCCTGAGCGATCCGGATCACCTGGGCGAGGTGCAGGGCACGTCGTTCGCCGTTGTCGCCCGCACCGTTGAGCTCCTGCAGCTGCTCGATCTGGGTGCGGCAGCTGAAGCCATCGGCGACGATCAGAGTGGTGGGGTCCGCGTCGCGGACGGCGGGGAGCAGCTTGCGCTCCCCCGCCTTCACGGAGATCTCGAACTGGTCGCCGGACTCGAACCCGAAGGACCCGGCCAGGCCGCAGCAGCCGGCGTCGAGCTCCTCCCACTCCAACCCGAGCGCGTCCAGGGCGGCGTTCAGATCGCCGAGTCCGAGCGCGCCCTTGTGGTGGCAGTGCCCGTGGACGATCGCCCGACGGTCGAGCTTCGGGAAGTCGTAGTCGGCCTCCTCGGTGAGGAACCCCCCGAGGGTGTAGGTGGCGTCGGCGATGCGCTGCGCGTCCGCGTCGTCGGGCTTCATCTGCACGAGCTCATCACGGAACACCGCGACGCAGGAGGGCTCGACCCCGACGATCCTCACCCCTGCCGCCACGTCGTCGCGCAGGGCCTCGATCATCGTGTCGAGGTACTGGTGCGCCAGGTCCTGGAACCCGTAGTCGTACAGGGGCCTCCCGCAGCAGAACCGCTGCTCGGGGATCGTGACCTGGTACCCGGCGTCCTCGAGCACCTCGACGGTCGCCCGGCCGACCTCCGGGTGGAAGCTGTTCGTGAACGTGTCTGGGAACAGCAGGACCCGTTCGGCCCCGTGGTTGCCGATCTCACGCTGTTGGAACCAGTCCCGGAAGGTCTGCGCCGCGTAGCGGGGTGCGGAGCGTTCCGTGGCGACCCCGGCCGTCCTCTTCAGCAGGGCACCGAGGCCCGGCGCGTTCAACGTCAGGTTCACGATCCCCGGCATCCACTCGGCCAGTCGCGACCAGACGTCGACCCGTCCCATCGCGTAGTGGACGCGGGGGTGGATCCGTCCGTCGTAGTAGTGGTGGAGGAACTCGGCCTTGTAGGTCGGGATGTCGACGTCCACGGGACAGTCTATGACGCAACCCTTGCAGGACAGGCAGAGGTCGAGTGACTCCTTGACGCTCTCGTCGCGCCACCCGTCGAGCTGCGAGTCCGGCTTGAGCATCTCGAACAACAGCCGGGCCCGTCCCCGGGTGGAGTGCATCTCCTCGTGGGTGACCATGTAGGACGGGCACATCGTCCCGCCCCCGTCGTCGCGCCTGCACGTGCCCACCCCGACGCACCGCATCTGGGCGCGCGCGAAGCTGCCGTCGTCGTGCGGGTAGCCGAACCTCGTCTCGACCTCGACCGGTAGCCGGAAGTCCTCGCCGAGCCGGAGGTTCTGGTCCACGTCGTACGCGTCGACGACCTTGCCGGGGTTCATGCGGTTGTCGGGGTCCCAGATCGCCTTGAACTCGCGGAACGACCGGTGGATCTCCGGGCCGTACATCTTCTCGAGCAGGACGCCGCGCTGTTGGCCGTCCCCGTGCTCGCCGGAGTAGGAACCGTTGTACGAGGACACGAGCTCGGCGGCGTCGTTGAGGAAGCGCTTGTCCTCGGCGATCCCCTCGCCGCTCGCGAGGTCGAAGTCGATCCGGCAGTGGACGCACCCGTCCCCGAAGTGGCCGTACACCGATGCTTCGTAGCCGTGGTCGTCGAACAGTCCGTGGAGGTCCCGCAGGTAGTCGCCGATGTCGTCGGGATGGACCGCGGAGTCCTCCCACCCCGGCCAGCTGTCGGTGCCCTGGAAGTGAGAGGTCGCTCCGAGGCCGGCCTTCCTGGCCAACCAGACGGCCTCCTCCTCGCGCCCGTCGTCGTACAGCTTCATCGAGGGAGCGCCGTCGCCCCCGAGCTGGGACATGAGGTCGCGCGCCTTGGCGTCGGCCTCGTCCTCCGTCTCGCCGCCGAACTCGAGCATCAGCCACGCGTTGCCGTCCGGGAGATGGTCGAGGGTGTCGATGTGCAGGTGCTTCTCTCGCATGCGTTCGGTCAGGAGCTCGTCCATGCCCTCCAACGCGATCGCATCCGCGATCCTGCGCAGCTCTCGAACGTGATCCCCTGCCGTGTGCACGTCGGGGTACCCCAGGACCAGCAGCGACCGCTCCGGGTAGTAGTGGTTGAGGTCCAACGTGGCGTTCAGGGTCGTAGCGCAGGTCCCCTCGGTGCCGACCAGCGCCCGCGCCACGTTGAAGCCGTTCTCGGGGAGCAGCTCGGTCAGGTTGTAGCCCGACACGCGCCGCGGGATATCCGGGTAGCGCTCCCGGATCTGGTCGGCGTACCGGTCCCGTAGGTCGCGCAGCTTCCCGTAGATCTCCCCCTTGCGGCCACCACCTTGGATGATCGCCTCGAGCTCGTCCTCGGACGTCGGCCCGACGGTCATGCGGGTGCCGTCGTAGAGCAGGACCTCCATCTCGTGGACGTTGTCCTCGGTGCGCCCGTACACGAACGCCTGCATCCCGCAGGCGTTGTTGCCGATCATCCCTCCGACGGTGCAACGGTTGTGGGTGGCGGGATCCGGGCCCCAGGTCAGCTGCGCCTCCTGCTGGGTGTGGTTGCGCAGGGCGTCCAGCACGATGCCCGGCTGGCAGGTGACGCGCTGGGTCTCCGCGTCGAGGTCGAGGATGTCCCGCAGGTACTTGGAGGTGTCCAGGATCACGGCGACGTTGGTGCACTGCCCGGCGAGGCTCGTGCCGCCTCCTCGGTTGGTGATCGGCGCACCGAACTCCCGGCACAGAGCGTGGGTCTGGACGATGTCCTCGATCGTGCGTGGTATCACCACGCCGACCGGGATCTGGCGGAAGTTCGAAGCGTCGGTCGAGTACAGGTGGCGATCGCCGTCCGAGAACCGCACCTCGCCCTCGATCGTGCGGCGGAGCGCCGATGCGAGGCCCTCGGCATCGAGGTCGAGTGGCGCGTTCGAGAGGGCGCCCTGGTGACCGGTGGCAGGGGTGGACAGATCGTGGAGGGACATCAGATGGTCCGGGTCAGTCGTCCGCGTAGGGCACGGTCGTCAGGAGCGCGTTCTCGGCCTGGCGGGAATCCAGGCGGGTGTGCTGGACGACGATCGGGACGTCCGACTCGACGACCCACGCGTAGTCGGTGGCCGTGGGGACGGGTTCAGGGTCCTCGAGATCGTTGAACCGGACGTGCCGGGTCCGCCTCGCGGGAAGATCCACGACGTACGGACCAGCCGGGTCGCGGTCGGAGAAGTAGACGGTGATCTCGACGGTCGCGTCGTCATCGGACGTGTTCAGCAGGCAGGCCGTCTCGTGACTGAGGAACTCCGGTTCGGGCCCGTTGCTCCACGAGGGGATGTACCCCTCGGCGCAGGCCCACCGCCGCTTGCCCAGAGCTGCTGCCACGTGCTCCCCATCCGTCGCCTCCATGCCGCCCACCGTGCGGGTCACCGTCCGTTCGCGGCAATGAACGGTCGGACGTGCGCGCTCCCGCATCGCTAGGGTCCCGAAGGCGAACGACCCACGCCAGGGGGGCCTCCGATGGAGTCGCGGGACCGGTGATCGGCGCCGAGCCTCGCGACCCGTGGGCGATCGTCGTCGCGGCCGTGATCACCGCGTCGGTCGCGGCGTTCCTCGCGTTCTCGAGCCCCTCGGCGTCCGCCCAGGGAACCGAACAGCAGGAGCCTCGTGGCGAGGCTGCCTCGCCGAAGCAGCTGTTCCAGCGGGACTGCGCGATCTGTCACGGGACGAGCGGTCAAGGCACCGCACGAGGCCCCGATCTGACGAGCGTCGGGACCGCGGCGATCGACTTCATGGTCCGCACCGGACGGATGCCGCCGCCGAACCCGGCGCTCGACAGGTACGACATCACGGTGGACCTGCCCCACGCCGAGCCGCAGTACACCGAGTCCGAGATCGAGGCGCTGGTCGACTACACGGGGACGTTCATCGACGGCCCAGAGGTTCCCGACGTCCACGTCGAAGAAGCCCTGGAAGCCGAGGGCGGGAAGCTGTTCCGGTTGAACTGCGCCTCGTGCCACCAGTTCGCCGGTGTCGGGGGCGTCCTGATCGACAGCGGGGAGGCACCGACGCTGCACCTGTCGTCCCCGGTCGAGGTCGCCGAGGCCATCCGGATCGGACCCGGAACGATGCCAGCGTTCCCCGAACGGGTCTTGAGCGAGGAGGAGGTCAACGCGATCGCGTCGTACGTCGAGGAGCTGCGCCACCCACGCGACGAGGGCGGTATCGCCCTGATCCACTACGGGCCGTTCAGCGAGGGGGCGATCGCGTGGCTGATCGGCATCGGCGCGCTCCTCGTGACCGCCAAGTGGATCGGGAGGCGGACGTGACCGGGGCGTGGATGTGAGCGGGGCGACCGAGGAACGCCTCGAGGACCGACGACAGCTGCAGAAGGCCCGCGCCGCGGCGGTCTGGGCGGCTGTCCTGTTCGGGATCGCCACGGTGGCCGGGATCGCCTTCGCGATCGCCTACGTCGTCAGTGGGGATACCCAGCCGCTCGGGATCGCCCTCGCCGTGGCCTGCGTCGGGATCGGCATCGGTCTGGTGGCCTGGGCACACGAGCTGATGCCACAGGGGCCACATGTCGAGAAGCGCGACCTGCCGTGGCACGACGACGAGGACGAGGAGGCCGGCGCGGCGGAGGCCTTCCGCGAAGGTGCCCGCGGCATCGGGCGCCGGGGGTTCCTCGGCCGGATGCTCGCCCTGGCGGCGGGAGCGTTCGGTCTCGCCGCCCTGTTCCCGCTGCGTTCCCTGGGTCCCGATCCCTTCCCCGAACGGACGACCACCGGGTGGACCGAAGGTGCGCGACTCGTCCGCGAGACCGGTCATCCCGTCCGTGTCGACGAGCTCGAGGTGGGCACCGTCGTCACCGTCTTCCCCGAGGGGTTCATCCGTGAGGCGGACTCGCAGACGGTCCTCATCCGGGTACGCCCCGAGGACCTGCAGCTCGACCAGCAGCGCATGACGTGGGCGCCCGAGGGACACGTGGCGTACTCGAAGGTGTGCACGCACGCCGGCTGTCCGGTCGGTCTCTACCAGACCGAGAACCACCGGCTCCTCTGCCCCTGCCACCAGTCGGCGTTCATCGTGACCGAAGGTGCCCGACCGGCGTTCGGTCCCGCGACCCGGTCGTTGCCGCAGCTGCCCCTCGCCGTCGACGGCGAGGGCTACCTGATCGCCTCAGGCGACTTCCCCGAACCCATCGGTCCGGGTTTCTGGTCGTGGCCCAAGAGGGGCGGTGAGACGTGATCGGACGCCTCGCCAGCTGGGTCGACGACCGTCTCGGCGCCGCGCGGTTCACCCGGGACAAGCTCGACAAGGTGTTCCCCGAGAACTGGACGTTCCTGTTCGGGGAGATCGCCCTGTACAGCTTCCTCGTGCTGGTCATCACCGGCACGTTCCTGGCGCTCTTCTACAACGCCAGCACCGCCGAGGTGACCTACCACGGGAGCTACGTCCCGATGCAGGGCATCGAGATGTCGCGTGCGTACGAATCGGTGCTCCGGCTGTCGTTCGACGTGCGCGCGGGCCTGCTGATGCGCCAGATCCACCACTGGGCAGCGCTCGTGATGGTCGCGTCGGTGATCGTCCACCTGATGCGGGTCTTCTTCACGGGGGCGTTCCGGCGGCCCCGTGAGATCAACTGGATGGTCGGTGTCACGCTCCTGCTGCTGGCCATGCTCAACGGCTTCACCGGCTACTCGCTGCCCGACGACGTCCTGTCCGGGACGGGTCTGCGGATCGCCTACGCGATCGCCGAATCGGTGCCGCTGATCGGCACGTGGGCGGCGTCGCTGGCCTTCGGTGGGCTCTTCCCGGGCGACCAGATCATCGGTCGTCTGTACTCCGCGCACGTCTTCATCGTGCCGCTGGCGATGTTCGGGCTGATCGGCGCCCACCTGGGGCTGATCGTCCGGCAGTACCACACCCAGTTCCCAGGACCGGGGCGCCGCGAGGACAACGTCGTCGGCCTGCGGATGTGGCCGTCGTACATGACGATGTCGGTGGGGCTGTTCTTCATCGTGTTCGGGCTGCTCGCGCTGCTCGGGGGGACCACCCAGATCAACCCGGTGTGGCTGTACGGGCCCTTCGATCCCTTCGTGGTCTCGACCGCCGCGCAACCCGACTGGTACATGGGATGGCTCGAGGGTGCGCTGCGGCTGTTCCCCGCCTGGGAGATCCGCGCCTTCGGGTACATGATCCCCAACCCGTTCTTCCCCGCGGTGCTGCTGCCGGGTGTGACGTTCCTGGCGCTGTACGCCTGGCCCTTCATCGAACGGCGCTTCACGGGCGACGACGCGGAGCACCACCTGCTCGACCGTCCCCGGGATCGACCGTTCCGGTCGGCGTTCGGGGCCGGGGCGCTGACCTTCTACTTCGTCCTGTTCGTGGCCGGCAGCGACGACATCATCGCGACGCAGCTGAACGTGTCGATCGTGCGGCTGGTGTGGGTCCTGCGGATCGGGGCGTTGGTGCTGCCGGTGATCGCCGGAGCGCTCGTCTACCTGTACTGCCGGCAGCTCGCCGCGTCGGGCCGCCCCGCTGGCTACGAACGCGCCGAGGTGCCCGAGGACCCGACGCCGTGGCTGGCCGAGGAGGAGCGCGAGGCCCGCGCCGAGAGGGGCGACGGCGCGAGCAGCAGACGGGGCGGGACCATCTCGAAGGCGCTCGCCGTCGGCGGTGTGGCTGCGGTCGTGGGCTACCTCTGGGGGCGGATCCGGGGCAGGGACGAAGGCGACCTCCCTTTCTGACCGCCCTACGGTCGCAGGTGAGCGCTACCGCAGGAGACGACCGTGGGTGATCTCGCGTACGAACTGCCGAAGGCCGAGCTGCACCTGCACCTCGAGGGGACGCTCGAACCGGAGCTGCTCCTGGAGCTCGCGACCCGCAACCACGTGCGCATCCCGTGGTCCACCGTCGAGGAGGTCAGGGCAGCGTTCGACTTCGAGGACCTCGGGTCGTTCCTGGAGGTGTACGAGTCCGCGATGGTGGTCCTGCGGACCGACGAGGACTTCGCCGAACTCACCTCCGCCTACATCGCACGTGCCGCGGAGCAGGGGGTGCGTCACGCCGAGGTGTTCTTCGACCCCCAGATCCACCTCGAACGGGGCGTCGCGTTCCCGCCGATCATCGGAGGCATCGACGCCGGGCTCCGCGCGGCCGAGGAGGATCACGGCGTCAGCACGCGGCTGATCATGTGCTTCCTGCGCGACCGCCCCGCCGAGGCCGCGATGGACACGCTGGAGCTCGCCCTGGACCACATAGACCTGCTCGACGGTGTCGGACTGGACTCGGCGGAGTTCGGCAACCCCCCGTCGCGGTTCGACGACGTGTTCGCCCGGGCCCGGTACGCGGGGCTGGTGCCCGTCGCCCACGCCGGCGAGGAGGGACCGCCGGCCTACGTGCGTGAGGCCCTGGACCGGCTGCTGGTCCAGCGGATCGACCACGGGATCCGCGCGATGGAGGACGACGACCTCGTCCAGCGACTGGTCGACGATCAGATCCCCCTGACCGTGTGCCCCCTGTCCAACGTCGCCCTGGGTGTCGTCGCGCGCCTCGAGGACCACCCCCTCCCGCGGATGCTCGAGGCAGGCCTCAAGGTCACGGTGAACTCGGACGACCCCGCGTTCTTCGGCGGCTACATCGGAGACAACTACGCGGCCGTCCGGGACACCCTCGCGCTCGACGATGCCGACCTGGTCACGTTGGCGCGCAACTCGGTGGACGCGAGCCTCCTGGACGACGACCCCAAGGAGGAACTGCACGCGGAGATCGCCGCGGTCTCCTGAGGTCCCTGGGAGGGTCAGGGGGCGCGGGGCTCCCATCGGAGCTGGGAGCCACGCTGGTCGGCGCGCAGCCAGCGTGCGAACAGGACGGCGCCGGCGACCATGTAGGCGAGTCCGCCGGGGAACCACATCAGGCCCCCCGCGAGCTCCTGATCCTCCATCGGGGTGAGGCCCCACGCCTCCGCGACCGGCCCGTGCTGGGGGAACCAGGCGTCGGTCCCGAAGGTCAGCAACCCCGCGAGGGTGCTGGAGGCGATCACGACCGCGAACACGGCGATCACGCCCGCCGCGTTCGCGTGCCGCCCCCGCGCGTCGGCGACCAGCCACCAGAAGGCGACCCCGGAGCCGAGCATCATCGCGTGCTCGGCCGCGTGTACGAGCGTGTTCTCGAGCGCCTCGGCGTACAAGGCCGGGATGTGCCACATCCACCAGGTTCCCACGTACGCCAGCACGACCAGGAAGGCGAGCAGCGTGGTGCCGCGATCGTCCGGGGTGAACGCACGCCGTACCCGGTTGACGCGGTGGCGCCACCGCGGGGGAAGTGCGAGCGACCCGACGACGATCGGCCGGCCGAGGACGAGCAGGGGCGCAGCGACGATGGTGAGCAGCAGGTGCTGGCCCATGTGCGCCCCGAACAGCGCCTCCCCCAGCGGACCCAGCGGGGTGAGTAGCGCGACCGTGAGCGCCGCCACCGCTCCACCGAAGCACCACGCACGCCAGCGAGGGACCGCCCGCCGCCCCGGTGGCTGCGAGCGGATCCGGCCGTACCCGACCACGTACAGCCACACGGCGACCGCGAGACCGACGACCACCAACGGTTCGAATGGCCACGCGCCCCACAGGTCGTGCGGGAGCGGCGGTTGTCCGGCGTGCGCGACGAGCGCCCGGCCCGTCGCGAGCCCGGACGTCATCACACCGCGCACGGGTCGATGAAGAACACGGGCGCCCACTCGGCGACGATCGCGAGGACGTTCGCGAGGTTCACGACCGCGGCCATCGCCCCGAGGAAGCTCACGGGCTCGGCCTCGTGCTTCCAGAAGCGGTACCCCAGCCAGGTAGCGACGATCGTGGGCACGAGCAGAACGACCGAAGCCGCGTGGATCGTCCAGAGCCGACCGGTCCCGCAGGCGTACGACGCGAGCGCAGCCGAGGCCGACAGGTGCACCAACCACAGCACGATCCCACCCGCGACCGCGAACCACAGCGCGAAGGACGACCCGCGGATCAGCGCCGACCGTTGCTGGGTTACCTCGCCCATCGCGTCCCCCTACCCGATCAGGTGCGGTGAGATGTACAGCGAGCTGTAGACCACCACCCAGATCGCGTCCACGTAGTGCCAGTACATGCCGACGTTGCGCACGATCTCGTGGCGCTGGTCGCTGAACCGGCCCGAGATCGCCCCGGCGAACACGAAGCCCAGCATCGCCATCCCGACCAGCAGGTGGAAGGCGTGGAAGTTGACGATCGTGATGAAGACGGTGCCGTAGGCGGACTCCCCGGGGGCGAGCTCAGCCAGCAGCTTGAACTGCTCCTGCCAGTGCCCGATGAAGAACACGGTCGCCAGGGCGAGCGTGATCGCGGTCCAGATCGCGAGCCGGTCGGTGCGGTTCCGTTCGATCGCACGCTCGGCGATGATCATCGTCGCGGAGCTCGCGAACAGTATCAGCGACCGGATGAAGGAGACCTTCAGCTCCGGGTCCGGGAACGCGCGGGGGGGCCACTCGGTGTTGTGCGCCGCGAAGAAGAAGTACGCGAAGATCAACAGACCGAAGACCATCCCCTCGGTCACCATGAACATGACCATGCCCCACCAGCCGGTGGTGCGGCCCTCGGACTCGACGGCCGGCCCGGACGAGGTGACCCCGATGCTCATCGGTCGCCCCCGGCCCGGCCACGGGACCCGGTCCCCGGCCCGACGTCGGCCAGGTGGACCTCCTCGGGATCCCAGTTCGGCCACAGCCACCCGACGATCGCGACGGCGAGCATCCCGACACCGACGACGCCCATCCAGAAGTTCTCGATCAGCAGCGCGTAGAAGAACACCGTCGCTGCGACCGCGACCACGAGCGGCCAGAACGACGGTTCCGGCATCGGCATGACCTTCTCGCGGGCCGCGTCCAGTCCGCCGGTCGCCAGCGTGTAGTGCTCCTCCTCCCCCTCCGGAGGCAGCAGCACGGCCGAGGCGTCCTGGTGCTCGGGTTCGTCCTGGGCGCCCTCCCGGTGGACCTGGTCCCACAGGGGGTTCAGGCTGGTCACCGTCGGGATCTGGAGGAAGTTGTAGTCGTCCGGCGGCGAGGAGGTTGCCCACTCCAGCGAGTCGGCCCCCCACGGGTTGGCACCCACCGGCTCGCCGCGGAACCGGCACCAGACGAAGTTCCCGACCGCCAGCAGGAACCCGAAGCCCAGCAGGAACGCTCCCAGGGTCGAGACCAGGTTGTAACCGTTCCACCCGAGCCCGTCGGCGAACGTGTAGACGCGGCGGGGCATGCCCAGCAGTCCGAGGATGTGCATCGGGAAGAACGCGACGTTGAACCCGATGAACGACAGCCAGAAGCTCCAGCGGCCGACGCCCTCGTGGTACATCCGGCCGGTCATCTTGGGCATCCAGTAGTAGAGCCCGGCGAAGATCGGGAACACCGAACCGCCGTTCAGGGTGTAGTGGAAGTGCGCGACCACGAAGTAGCTGTCGTGGGCGACGTGGTCGAACGGGATCACGGCGAACATCACGCCGGTGACCCCTCCGAGCAGGAAGATCACCATCGTCCCGAGCGCCCAGAGCATCGGCGTGGTGAACCGCGGGCGTCCCTTCCAGAGGGTCGCGATCCACGACGCGAACTGCACCCCGGACGGGATCGCCACGAGGAAGCTGGCAGCCGAGAAGAAGCTCAGGGCGAGCAGCCCCAGCCCCGTCGCGAACATGTGGTGCGCCCAGACCCCGAAGCTGATGAACCCGATGGCGACCAGCGCCGTCACCGCCAACAGGTAGGCCGCCAGCCGGGTTCGGCTGAACGTCTGGATCACCATCGAGATCAGCCCCATCGCCGGGATGAAGACGATGTAGACCTCCGGGTGTCCCCAGATCCAGAACAGGTGCTGGTACAGCAGCGGCTCGCCACCGGCCCCCGGGTCGTAGAAGCTGAACCCGAAGATCCGGTCGATCTCGAGCAGGACCTGCGACAGCGTGATCGACGGCACCGCGAACAGGATCATGAACGACATCACCACGATGCCCCACACGAAGATGGGGATGCGACTCACGGTCATGCCGGGGGCGCGCATCTTGAAGGTCGTCACGAGGAAGTTGATGGCACCGACGGTCGTGGAGATACCGACGAAGATCACGCCCAGCGCGTAGAAGTCGAGGTTCACGCCGGGCGAGAACTCGATGCTCGTGAACGGCACGTACGCGAACCAGCCCCCGTCCGGGATCGCCCCGACGAAGAAGCTGGAGTACATGAAGATCCCGCTGAACAGGAAGATCCAGTACGACAGCGCGTTCAGGCGCGGGAACGCCATGTCGCGGGTACCGATCTGCAGCGGGAGGAAGTAGTTGCCGAAGCCGGCCCACACCGGCGTGTTCATCAGGAACAGCATCGTGGTGCCGTGCATCGTCATGAGCTGGTTGTAGACCTCCGGGCTCACGATGTTCTGCCCCGGCGCGGCCAGCTGCGTGCGCATCACGAGCGCCTGGAGGCCCGCCAGCATGAGGAAGACCACGACCGTCACGAGGTACCGGACACCGATGCGCTTGTGGTCGACGGTGGTCAGGAACCCGGGCAGGCCCGGGGCGTCCGACCAGATGTGCTCGAGACGCTCGTGCGTGGAGGTCGCGATCGTGCTCATTCGAGGGTCCGGAGGTACTCGAGCAGCGCCGCGAACTCATCCTCGGAGTACAGGTCCGCCATCGGGGGCATCTCCGCCCCGGGCTTGACGTCCTGGGTGTCCGCGACGAACCGGGCGAGGTTCTCGGGCGTGAGCTCGAGGGTGTTCGCGCCGATCGTTCGGCGTTCCATCAGGTGGGTGAGGTCGGGCCCGAGGTCACCGGTCGCTTCGGTCCCCCGGATCGTGTGACAGCCAGCGCAGGACGACTCCAGGAAGACGCGACGTCCCTCCGCCCCCTCCCCCGACGCGGGCTGGGCCTGCGCTCGGACCCACGCGTCGTACTCCGCCGGCTCCTGGGCGATCACGAGGAAACGCATGTGGGTGTGCTGCAGGCCGCAGTACTCGGCGCAGACCCCCTCGTAGACGCCGGGCTCGTCCGCCTGGAAGACCATCGTGTTCGTCCGCCCGGGGACGAGGTCGGTCTTGCCCGCGAGCTGGGGGATCCAGAAGCTGTGGATCACGTCGTCCGACTCCAGCGTCAGCTCGACCTGGCGTCCGGTCGGGACGTGCAGCTCGTTGGCGGTCTCGAAGTCCGCGTCGGGGTAGTAGATCTCCCACCAGTACTGGTGGCCGACGACCTGGATCTGGAGGTCGCCCGACTGGGCTTCCCCGACGAGCGCGTTGATCGTGACCCCGAGCAGGGACATGAGGATCACGGTCGGGATCACGATCCCGCCGATCGTCACGACCCGGTTCTCCCACGGTTGCGATCGTGCGGGGTCCTCGTCGTCCCCGTCGTCCCTCCGACGCCACAGGGCGTAGCCCATGAGCCCCAGGGTGATCACAACGACGACGCCGGCGGATACCAGCAGGAGCCAGAACAGGTCCGCCAGCCGTTGGGCGTCCGGACCAGCTGGGTCGAGCGCGCCGGCACCGCACGCACCGGTCGCGAACGCGAGCAGCGCCCACGCCACCCAGGACGGCACCCAGCGCGAGCGCGCCCACCTGCCCGGTGGGCGTTCCCGGGAGCCCCCCTGCGCTGACACGGCGGTCACCCTATCGAAGGCGGGTGCGACCCCGACCGGCCCCGTCGGTGCCCGTTCGCCCGAGTCAGCGCACGTAGATGAGGTGCGCCATCTCCTCGCTGACGACGAGCTCGTCACCGTCGATCTCGAGGACGACCTTGGCGCCGCCGCGCTCGGCCTCAGCAGAGGTCCCGGGCCGCAGCTCGTGGTCCGCGACGAAGCCCATCATGTCCGGGTCGTTCTGGAGCTGCTCCGAGAACCGCACGATCGTGACAGTCGTTGGCTCATCGGTCGTATCCCACAGCGACCGGACCGGGGGTTGTTCGCCGTCCCCCACACCGGGGATCGGGTTGCCGTGGGCGTCGACCTCCGGGGCGTCGAGGATCTCGACCAGCCGTTGCTCGACCTCGTCGGAGATGACGTGCTCCCACCGGCACGCCTCCGCGTGGACGTGCCGCCAGTCGAGACCGATCACATCGGTCAGCAGTCGTTCCGCGAGCCGGTGCTTACGCATCACGCTGACCGCCAGGTGACGGCCCTCATCGGTGAGCTCGAGGGTCCGGTCCTCGGTGAGCCGCAGCAGCCCCTCCTCCTCGAGCCGGCTGACGGTCTCGGAGACCGCGGGCGCGGACAACCCCAGCCGCTCGGAGAGGCGCGCCCGGATCGGGGGGATGCCCTCCTCCTCGAGCTCCCAGACGGTCCGCACGTACATCTCGGTCGAGTCGATGAGAGGGTTGTGCATCCCGCGACCTTCCTCGCCCCTGAGGCGGAGGCTACCCCACCCCCCCACCCCCCCTGGCGCCCCCGCGTGACTCGCGGGGTGGCCGAGGAAGTTAGGTTCGCCTAACCTCACCCCCATGTACGTCTGTCACTGCCGCGTCGTCACCGACGGCGAGATCCGTGAAGCGATCGACTGCGGTGCCCGCGACGAGTGCTCGCTCGCCGAGTACTGCGGCACCGGCCTGCGATGCGGCGGCTGTCTCCCGGCGGTCCGGCGTCTCCTGGCCGAAGCGGGGCTGCCGTGCGACGAGGGACTGACGGTCGCTGATATCCGGGCGGAGCTCGAACGCCGCGGCGCCCCGGTCCCCCTGCCCGCCTGACGAGCGCTGCGCTAGCGTCCGGCCTACCGACCGAGGAGCCACCCATGCGCGGCGACGAGCGTGTCATCGACTTCCTGAACGAGCACCTCACGCGTGAGCTCACGATCATCAACCAGTACTTCCTCAACTCGAAGATGTGCGAGAACTGGGGCTTCTCTCGCCTCGCCAAGGCCTTCCGGGACATCTCCTTCGAGGAGATGGAGGACGCCGAGCACCTGATCGACCGGATCCTGTTCCTGGACGGGCACCCGAACCTCCAACGGTTGAACGACGTGAGGATCGGCGAGGACCCGCAGGAGATGTTCTCACTCGCGCTCGGGTGCGAGAACGAGGCGATCGAGGCGCTCCAACGCGGCGTTGAGCTGTGCGTCGAGGTGAGCGACCACGGCACCCGCGAGTTCGTCGCCGGGATGCTCGCCGAAGAAGAGGAGCACGCCGACTACTTCGAGACCCAGCTCGGCGTGATCGAGCAGGTCGGCGTGCAGAACTTCCTCGGCCACCAGACCCTGTCGGACTGAACGCCGAACACCGCCTTCCGACCGGGGCGCGCGGGCACAGCCAGCCTCGGCCGGTCGGTACCGTCCGACCTGCCGGGGTTACGAGGCTTGCGGGGAGCCGTCCCGTAGCATGCGCCTGATCGACGACCCGAGGGGATCCGTCCGTTGCCACGCGCCGTCGCACCGCTGTTCGTCGCGGCCGTCCTGATCCTGATCGTCGGCGCCATCATCGCCGGCGTCCGCGTCGGTGACGAGGGTGGCTCCGTTGCGATCCAACCCACCGAGACATCGGACACAGCCGAGCCCGACACCACGGACACCGGATCGGAGACCGAGGCAGACGGCCCGTCGCCGACGCCCACCGAGTCGGACACGGGGGCCTCACCGTCTCCGACGGCAACCGAGCCCGGCGCATCCCCGTCTCCGACCGAGACCGGGACCACCGGCCAGGCGCAGCCTGGAGGCACCGAGTCACCCTCCGAGGGTGCGTCACCGGGCGGGACCGCCTCACCGTCGGCCACCGCGACCCCCAGCGACGACCGCACACCGATCGCCCTGGATGACATGCCGGACACCGGTGGTGGCGCGGCCGCTGCCATCGCCGGCTTCGTGGTCCTCACGGGCGCTGCCGGACTGGCCTCCCGCCGCCGCTAACGCACGGGGCGCAAACGCGGGAGCGCGGTGCCCGTTCCGTACGGGGACGCGTACGCGAGCCGTACAGCAACCTGATGGGCGCCCCCGGCAGGACTTGAACCTGCAA
>JAHWKO010000023.1 GCA_019347855.1 Actinomycetota bacterium | reverse complement strand
CGGGGCCGCGACGGCGATCGTCGTGGTCGTGACGACGATCGCGGCCGCGACGACGACCGTGATCGTGATGACGTCGACGAGATCACCGACGACGTCTACGCCGGTGCCGACGAGGTGGCCGAGACCGACATCGACACCGCGGAGACCGAGGAGATCAGCGAATGAAGGTCATCCTCCGTCACGATGTCGACCAGGTCGGCAAGCGCGGCGATCTCGTCGACGGGCAGCCGGGCGTCGACCACGAGGTAGTGGTCGGGGTCGGCCTCCGCCATCGCCAGGAACGCCTCGCGGACGGTGGTGACGTCGCGGATCGTGCATGAGGCCTCCCCACACAGGTCGACGGGTGCCCGTTCCCAGCGGTCCACCTCGCCGGGTCCGGAACGCCAGACCGCGGCCTGCTCGCCGTCCCCGCCCACCGCGACCGCGAACCCGTTGGCGACCGCGATCCCGGTGATGACCTGATCGCTGGGACCCGCGAAGCTCTCGGAGCGGACCTGCGCCCACGTCCCGACGGCGTCCGTCGGTGGCGTGCGGACAGGCGAAGGGTCACCGGTCGGGGGTTCGGTCGGTTCCTCGTCGCCGGGCACCACCGCGTCGATCACGGGGCCACTGTCGGGAGGCTGCAGCACCAGGACGGCCACGGCCACGATGGACGCGAGCGCCGCCGCGGCGCCCACCCCTACCAGCACCAGGCGCCGTCGCCCCGTGCGCTCGCCGCGGATCCGTTCCAGCATCGGTGCTGGGTCGGCCGCTTCCGCCTGTTCGCGGACCGCTTCCGCGGCTCGTCGGGCGCGTTCGTCGAGCTTCATGCGACACCTCCGTCGAGGTCGAGCTGCAGCCGTTCCGCCAGCCGTCGTCTGCCACGGTGCAGGTGGACCTTCGCGGTGTTCTGCGTGCATCCCAGGACGTCGGCGATCGTGGCGACCGGGAGATCCTCGAGGTAGTGCAGCATCACGGCCTGGGACTGGCGCTCCGGGAGGCGCCGGACCTCCTCCCAGAACTCCTCGTCGACCGGTACCGGCCCGAGCTCGGCGGGATCCATCCGCATCCCGCGCAGCCGGACCATGGCGCGCGCCTCGGCGCCCAGCCGACGGAACCGCGACATCGCCAGGTTGTGGGCGACGGTGCGTGCCCACGCCCCCGGGCGCTCGTGGTCGCGGACGTCCTCCCAGTTCCGGTAGGCGCGCGAGAAGGTCTCCTGTGCGAGCTCCTCGGCGACCCACCGGTCACCGGTGCGGGCGATGAGGTAGGCGAGGACGCCGCGGAACTCGTCGGCGTAGAAGCGCTCGAAGGACGGGGGATGGTGGTCCTCCGGACCCACGGGTCGCCCCCTCTCACTCACGGTCGGTGTCCGCAACGTGCGCTCCGAGCGTCGGTCCCACCCACCCCGACGCACGGTGGCCCTGCGAGGTTTACCCGCCCACCCGCATCGGGGTGACGGAACTTGCACCATGTGCAAGGAGATCCACCCCGATGCGGGAGACGGGGGGCCTGCGGGGTCCTGGAGGTGGGTCTGGCTACCCTTCCCCAGGATGACCCCCGTCCAAGACGGCCGCCGCATCGGACTCCTCGGCGGCACGTTCGACCCGCCGCACCTCGGCCACCTGATCGTGGCCGAGTGCGTCCGTGTGGAGCTCGATCTCGACGAGGTCCAGTTCGTGGTGGCCGGCCAACCGTGGATGAAGGACGAGTGCTCGCCGGCCGACGACCGGTTGCGCATGGCGGAGCTCGCCGTCGCTGGGCTGGACCGTTTCACCGTCAACCGCACCGAGATCGACCGCGAGGGTCCCACGTTCACGTCCGAGACCCTCCAGGAGCTGTCCCGGGTCGATCCGGACTGCGAGCTCTACTTCCTCCTCGGAGCGGACGCGGCCCAGCGGCTCGACGAGTGGAGGGAGATCGAGCGCGCGCTCGGCCTGGCGACCTTCGTCGTCGTGACGCGCCCCGGGTACAGCCTCGCGCCGGACACGCCGATGATCGACCGGGTACGCACCGCGGAGGTCCCCGACATCGGCATCTCCTCGACCGACCTCCGGAGACGGTTCCGGGACGGTGCCGCCGTCCGGTTCCAACTGCCCGAAGCCGTCGAGCGCTACGTGTACGACCGTGACCTGTACCGCGAGGGGGGCTGATGCCGATCGACGTTCACGAGACCGATCGCCGCGCGACCGTTCCGTCACCCGGCGAGGTGTTCGACCGGCCGGCGGCCGAGGTGCAGGACCGTGCGGACGACGCCCGGACGGTGCCTCGACGACGGCGCCGCTCATCGGGTCGCCGGCGCTCGCTGCGCCGGAGCAGGCGTCGTCGACGTCTGCTCCGGACGGTCGGCCTGGTCGTGCTCCTCGCGGGTCTCGCGGCCCTCGGGATATGGGGCGCGACGCTGCTGCCGTTGGACCTCGGCGGGGGCGGGGGTGCCGCAGGGGGCGACGGGGCGGACGCCCCGGCGCCGACCTCGACCTTGGTGTTCGTCACGTTCGACGAGCAGCGCACGCCGCCGGCCGCCTCGCTCGTGTTCGTCCTCGAGGCGGACCGTGAGCCCGCGCAGGGAACGGTGCTGTTCGTGCCGACCACGACGGTCGCCGACATCCCGGGACACGGACTCGATCAGCTCGGCCGCGCGTACGCGTTCGGCGACGCACCGCTGCTGCTGTCCACGCTCGACAACCTCCTGGGGGTGCACTTCGACGGGGTGGTGACGATCAGCGCGTCGGGTTGGGCCTCGGTGTTCGAGCGGATCGGGGGGCTCACGGTCGACGTACCGAGTCGGCTCGTCGCGACCGACGAGGACGGGACGAGCCGCGTGCGCTTCGAGCCGGGGACCCAGCACCTCGACGGCCCGCGGCTGGCTGAGTACCTGACCTTCGAGGAGGGCGCTGGCGATCTCGACCGGCTCGCGCGGGCGAGTCGGGTGATCGAGGCGCTGTTCGCGGAGCTCGCCGCGGATCCGGCGTCGATGGACCAGCTGTTCTCGGGCGGCGCCCCGATGTTCGACACCCCCGTGCCCGATGACGAGCTGCGTTCCGTGCTGGCAGCTGCCGTGGCAGCCGCCGAGCGGGATGCGCTGGGATCGCTGATCCTCCCCGTGACGCCCGTGGGGTCGGGGGAGGACGGGTCGTTGCGGATCGAGCGTGAGCGCGCCGACGCGCTGATCGCCGACCGTTTCGCGGACTCGATCCCCTCAAGCGCCGGCCAGGCCGGGCGGCGGCTGCAGATCCTCAACGGCAACGGGGAGCCCGGCATCGGCCAGGACGTCGCCGAGCTCCTCGTGCCGGCGGGGTTCGTCGTCCGGCTGACCGACAACGCGAACAGCTTCGACCACGACACCACGAGGATCATCGTCTACGACGACGCCCCGGCCCAGCTGGCCCTGGCGCGAGACGTGCAGCGGCTGCTGGGCGTGGGCCAGATCGAGATCAGCCGGACACCGCAGTCGGTGGTCGATATCACGATCGTGGTCGGCCAGGACTTCCTGGAACGCTGAGCGACCGATCACCGAGCCGGCGTGCACGCGCCGTGACCCTGTGGTTGCCTGTCGGGTGACCGCCCCACCGACCGCGATCCGAGGGGGACCGTGCCAGCGCAGGACGACGCCATCACCGCGGCGCTCACCGCCATCCGGGCGGCCGACGAGAAGCAGGGATCGGACCTGGTGGCCCTCGAGGTAGCGGACCTGCTGACCCTCGTGGACCTGTTCGTCATCGCGTCCGCTCGCAACGACCGTCAGCTCAAAGCGATCGCCGACGCCATCGAGGAGGCGCTCCGCTCCGAGCACGACCGTCGGCCGATCCGGCGCGAGGGGACGCCCGAGTCCGGCTGGTACCTGCTGGACTTCGGCGATGTCGTGTGCCACCTGTTCGACGAGGAGCGTCGCGACTACTTCGCGCTCGAACGCCTGTGGTCGGACGTCCCCAGGATCGACCCGGACACGGGCGAGCGCGTGGACGACGCCGTGCCGGCGGCCCGTCCCGCACGGTGACGCGGCTGGTCCTCGTCCGCCACGGCGAGTCCGAGTGGAACGTCGAGCGGCGCATCCAGGGCCAGTCCGGTACTGGACTGAGCGATCGGGGTCGCCGTCAGGCGCTGGTGACGGCGGCGCTGGTCGCCGAGGTCTACGAGGGGGCGCTGCTCGCTGCCTCGGACCTGCAGCGCTGCCGCGAGACCGCCGAGCCGTTCGAGGACCTGCTGGGGGCTGAGGTCACCTGGGAGGACGACCTCCGCGAGCGGCACTTCGGTCGCTGGACCGGCGAGCTCGCGACGGTCATCGCCGAGCGGGATCCGGACCGCTGGCACCGCTGGAAGGCTGGCGATGACGTGGTCGCCGAGGTCGGCGGTGAGGACAGCCCGACGCTGGTCGGACGGGTGACGCGTGCGCTGCGTGGGCTGCTGGACCGGGCGCACGGGCGCCCCGTCGTGTGCATCACCCACGGTGGCCCCGTGTGGCACGGGACGCAGGCGCTGCTGGGGCTCGACGAGCGGGTGCTGGCCGGGGTCGCCAACTGCGGGATCACGGAGCTGGACGTCGATGGGAACCACGGCACGCGTCTGGTGTCCTGGAACCAGGTCGCGCACCTGCCTCCCGAGCTCCGCATGGGGACCTCACGGGGAGGCCGCCCCACCGACGATCAGGAGGGCCCTCCCGTCGGGACCTGACCGTCACGGCGGTCGCGGATCGCCTGGCGGACGTGGGGCACGGTGCGGGATCCGTACTCGTCGTGGGGCCAGATCTTCTCGATCTCCGCGTTGAGCTCGGCCCCCAGCAGGATCGCGAGCGAGGTGACGTACAGCCACACGAGGAACACCAGCGGGGTCGCGAGGAAGCCGTACAGCGCATCGCTCCGCGCGATCGACACGGCCGCGTAGACCCGCACGCCGTAGCTGCCGACCAACCAGAGGACCACCGCCAGCACGGCTCCCGGCAGGTCACGTCGCCACGGCGTGTCCCACGGGACCCCCAGGTGGTAGAAGGACGCGAGCACGCCCACCGAGAGCACGATCAGGCCGGGGTAGAAGGTCCACTGGAAGATCTCCCTGGTCATCGCGTCCAGGGGCAGCAGGCGCTGCACGAGCTCCGGTCCGAGCACCATGGCCGGCAGCGCGACGGTCCCGAAGAGGGTCGCGGCCAGCATGAAGCCGATCGCGAGGAGCCGCTGTTGCCATGGCTCGCGACCGTCCTCGACGTCGTAGGCCACCCCCAGTGCCTTGAGGTAGGTCGCGATAGCGCGCGATCCCGCCCACAGTGCGAACAGGAACCCGATCGAGATGATGCGGCCCTGGCCCGACGCGAGGGTCTCCACGACGAGCACGCGGAAGTTGATGAACGCGTCGGTGGTCAGCATCGCTGCCGCTGGGGTGAGGATGACGGTCTGGAGGGTGTCGAGGGTGTCCTGGCCGAACTGCTTGGCGACGAGCCCGGCCGTCCCGACGATGACGAGCAGCATCGGGACCATCGCGAGCAGGGAGAAGAACGCGGCCTCGGCTGCCAGTCCGGGGACCCGGTCGCGGAGGCTGTCGACCACGAGGCGTCGGCTGATCTCCCAGATCGGGTACAGCCGATCCGGGACGCGTTCCGCGATGCGCTCGATGAGACGGTCCATGCGGGCACCCTACGGAGGGATCACCTGGGCGGCTGTACCGCTGACCGTCCCCCTCCCGGTCCCGCACCTCGGCCCAGTAGGTACCGTCAGACCCGACGTCGAGAGCGCAGGAGCACGCCGTGTCCGCGACCGTCACGCGTCCCCGTCTCCGGGGCTGGTCGCACGCCTTCGCGACGCCGATGGCGATCGCGGCTGGCTGGCTCCTCTGGCGTTCGACGGGCCCGGACCCGACCCACCGGGTGTCCGTCCTGGTGTTCGCGGTGTGTCTCGTCGGCCTCTTCGGGATGAGCTCGCTGTACCACGTGCCGAACTGGGATGCCCGGGTGCGCGACGTGCTGCGTCGGTTCGACCTGGCGATGATCGTGATCTTCATGGCGGCGTCGTTCACGCCGGTCGGCGTGCACGCGTTGGACGGGACCTGGCGGACGTGGAGCCTCGCCCTGGCCTGGGCGATCGCCATCATCGGGGCGATCGTCGCCGCCTCGCCGCTGCGCGGCCCTCGGTGGTTGACCGCCGCCGCGTACGTCGCCTTCGGGGCGCTCGGGGTGATCCCGTTGACCCGCATGCTGTCCGCACTCCCGTGGCAGGGGACCGGTCTGCTCCTGCTCGGCGGCGCCTTCTACATCACGGGGGCGGTGATCTACGCACGGCGGTCTCCCGATCCCTGGCCGCGGTGGTTCGGGTACCACGAGATCTTCCACCTGCTCGTGCTCGCGGGTGGGACCGCGCACTACCTGGCGGTCTGGCGGTACGTGCTCCCACTCGGTTAGCGGGCACCCGTCACCGTGCATCCGTACCTGGACGTCGACGGTCCGATCGCCTTCGCGCACCGGGGCGGCGGTCTCCAGGGCCTCGAGAACTCGATGGCCGCGTTCGCGGAGGCCGTCGAGCTGGGGTACCGCTACCTCGAGACGGACGTGCACGCCACGGCTGACGGGGTCCTCGTCGCGTTCCACGACGAGCGGCTCGACCGGGTCACCGACGGCGACGGCGCGATCGCCGAGATGGACTGGGCCGAGGTCTCGGAGGCACGCATCGGGGGACGGGAACCGGTCCCGCGCCTCGAGGAGATCCTCGGCACCTGGCCCGAGGTGCGGGTGAACATCGACCTGAAGTCCGATCCCGTAGTGACCCCCTTCGTGGACCTGCTCCGCCGGCGGGACGTGTTCGACCGCGTCTGCGTGGGATCGTTCGCGGACGCCCGGGTCGCGGCGGTCCGGGCCGAGTTCGGCGACCGCGTGTGCACCTCCGCGGGGCCGGGGGAAGCGCGGCGTCTACGCGTCGCGTCCTACCTCGGCCTGCTCGGCCGGCTCGTCCCGGTCGGGTGCGACTGCCTCCAGGTCCCCGTCGAGCACGATGGCACGACCGTGGTGGACCAGCGGATGGTGGACCACTGCCACGGTCGTGGCGTCCCCGTCCACGTGTGGACGGTGAACGATCCGGTCGAGATGCGCCGGTTGCTCGATCTCGGCGTCGACGGGATCGTCACGGACGAGACCCGCGAACTGCGCAGGGTCCTGCGTGCGCGGGGGCAGTGGCCCGCTCCCGCCGCGTCATCCTGAGCGTTCGGGCGGAGCCCGCCTCGTGTCAGGGCTCTCGCACGATCACGGTGCCGTCCATCCCCGCATGGATCGTGCACGAGTACCCGTAGGTCCCAGGTTCGTGGAACGTGTGCTCGAAGGTCCCATCGGCCTTCGTCTCGCTCGCGAACCCCTCGGCGATGATGTTGTGGGCCCGGGATCCGTCCTCGAACCGCCACACGACGGTGGTCCCCGGCTCGACGGTGAGCTGGGCCGGCGTGAACGAGTCGTCCTGGAGCGTCACCGTCGGGGTGGATCCCGGAGGGGCGGTCGAGCTCGTCACCGCCGGCGGGCTGCCCACGGTGCACGCCGCTGCCGCCGCTGCCGCCGTCATGACGAACCATCGGAGCGCATGTCCCATCCAGGCGCATCCTGCCACGTGTCCAGCGGTCACGCCGATCGGCGCTCACCCGGTGGTCGCCCCGCGTACGGGACCGTGGCAGGGTGCGTCCCGTGAACACCGTGACGCACCTCCTCGTCAACGCGGCCATCGACCGTCGGGTCCGTGAACGACGCGCGGACAGCGACGGACGGGACACGTCGGTCCCTCCCGCGCCCTCCGACCATCCGATCCACACCAAGGCGTTCCTGTGGGGCGGGGTCGCTCCCGACCTGCCGCTCATCGTCATGACGGTCGTCGCGGCGGGCTGGTTCATGGCCGTCCGCGGATGGGGGCTCGGGGACAGCCTCGGTCACGTGTTCCGGGACCTGTACTTCCAGAACCCGTTCTGGAAGGCTGCGAACAACGTCCTGCAGTCGCCGGTCATGCTGGTGGCGTGGCTCGGGGTCATCCTGGTGGTCCGTCGACGCCGGCCGGCGGCCGGCCGGATGCTGCTCTGGTTCCTGGTAGGTGTCGCCGTTCACGTCGCCGTCGACATCCTGGTCCACCACGACGACGGTCCGCTGCTGTTGTTCCCTCTGGACTGGAGCGTCCGGTTCCACAGCCCGATCAGCTACTGGGACCCCCGCCACCACGGACGGATCGTGGGGATCGTCGAGTACGTCCTGATGGCGGGGCTCGTCGGCTACCTGCTCCGCCACCGGCTGGCTGCCGCGTGGGACCGCCTGCGCGGCTGAGTCAGGCCGGCTGGGCGGTCGGTACCTCGAGCAGGTCCGCGAGCCGCGCGATCGCCCGCACGGCGGGGTCGTCGGGGTCCCGGTCGATCGCCGGGGTGCGTTCGATGTCGGCGTCGATAACGAGATCGCTGTGGGGGATCTCGACGAGATGTTCGAGCCCATGCCGGTCGCAGAACTCCCTGACGGCTGCCCCGTCCCTGTCGGATCGGATCTTGTTCGCGACCACCGCGACCCGCGGGATCGGGAGCTCGGCCGCCAGCTCGGCCATCCTGCGGACGGTCTCGAGCGACCGGAAGTACGGTTCGGTGACGAGCAACAGCACGTCCACGTGCCGTGCCGTCCCGCGGCTGAGGTGCTCCGGCGAGGCCTCCATATCGACGATCGTCACCGTGTCCTCGCGTGCGCCCAGGTCACCGAGCACGGCGCTCACGGTCGCGTGGGCCGAGCACAGGCACCCCTCGTCGGCGTGCGCGGGCATACCCATCAGCGCGACACGGACACCATCCGGTGCTCGCAGGGTGTGACGATCGAGGACCAGGTCGAGCGGCTGGGTGAGTGCCGGGCCGTCGAGCCGACGCGACACCAAGCTGGTGGGCAGCGGTTCGAGCGTCGGGGGCGTGCCGGACGCGGCACCCAGCGCGGTCGCGAGGTTCGGGTTGCTGTCTGCGTCGATCATCACGACAAGCGCGCCGCGACGGGCCAGCGTCCGGGCGAGCGTCGCCGAGATCGTGGTCTTCCCCGCACCCCCCTTACCGGCGATGGCGATCCGCATCGGGGCCCCCTAGCGGGTGACGTCGGACGGCAGGTGCTCGAGCGAGCGTTCGTAGCGATCCAGGTAGCGCCCGAGCAGGCGACGGACCTCGCGCAGCGACCCCGCCCAGGCGTGCATCCAGTCCAGGCCCTCCTCGGTGAGGGTGTAGGTCCGACGCTTCGGACCGGCGTCGGAGGGCTCCCACCACGACCGGACGAGCCCCTCCTGCTCCATCGACCGGAGGGCCCGGTACAGCCCGCCGGGATCCGTCTGCTCGATGCCGAGCTCCAAGAGGCGTTCGAGGAGGTCGTAGCCGTGCGCGGGCTCCTCGGCCAGGAGGAGCAGGAGGCACGGGCGCAGGAAGTTGCGGGGCAGTCCGCTCGGGGCGTCGCTCACGTCGCGGATCCTCCGGTCGGATCGGTGCGCGGGTGGTCGTGGTCGTGCGCACGTTCCTCGGCGCAGGCCTCGGCCTCCTCGGCCGACATGTGGCACCAGCAGTCCGCGCTGCACTCGCCGTGAGCGGGCCCGGTGAGGTCCGAGAACGCCGCAGCGAACTCCTCAGCGCCCTCCTCGAGGCCCCGTTCGGACAGCCGGTACCCGTCTCCCACGCGCTCCAGGTAGCCCTCGGCGACGAGCTTGTCTAGGTAGGTGATGCCGATCGCGGCGTCGACCCCGAGGAACCGCTCGATCATGTCCGGGTCGACCACCTCGCCGAACCCGTCGACGAGGCCGCCGCTCTCCTCGTGCACGGAACGCGACTCACCCCGCAGCCAGTACATGACCTGGAGGATCTCGCTGCGCCAGTACAGCTCGCGCAGCGCTTCGGACTTGGGAGCGTGCAGTCGATCGGTCACGCGGCTCCTCCCGTCCATCGCTCAGGGTAGCTAGGGGTCCCTAGCAGGCTAACGCTGCTAGATGTATGGTGCATCTACCGGGCTCGAGTCGGACGGATGGTGGGGGAGTCGATGGCGGCACCAGCACAGGTCCCGAGCGAGACGCCGGCGGAACAGCTGCTCGACCTCCTCGGCCCCGTCGACCGGTACAACGCCGACCGGCACGAGGAGGTCGGCGACTTCGGGATGCCCTCCCGGATGCACATGGAGCACATGCTCGAACCAGCGGCGAAGGGCGGGGTCGGCAGCCGCATCGGACCCCTCGAGAAGGTGCACGCGTTCTGGTTCGCCGGGATGAGCTGCGACGGCTGCACGGTGACCGTCACCGGCGCGTCCAGCCCGTCGGTCGAGAGCCTCCTGCTCGGTGCTCACCCGGGGATCCCGCGCGTCGTCCTGCATCACCCGGTGGTCAACATCGAGTCGGGCCCCAACTACTTCTACGCGCACGAGAAGGCGATCAAGGACGAGCTCGACGCGCCGTACGTGATCATCCTCGAGGGCTCGATCAGCGACGAGACCCGGGCGATCGCCGAGGGCGGGTACTGGTCGGGCCAGGGCGAGGAGCCCTGGGGCGAGAACGGCGAGGTACGCACGGTCTCCACTGACGAGTGGATCGCACGGCTCGCACCAGGCGCGGCGGCGTCCCTGGCGATCGGGACCTGCGCGACCTGGGGCGGCGTCCCCTCCGCCGAGGGCAACCCCACCGGGGCCATGAGCCTCATGGACTTCCTCGGGAAGGACTACCGGTCCGCGTACGGCGTGCCGGTCGTGAACGTCCCCGGCTGCGCGCCGGTCGGTGACAACTTCACCGAGACGGTGGCGGCGATCCTGTACTTCCTGCAGGGCTTCGGGCCGCTCCCGGAGTTCGATGACCTCGGCCGGCCCGCCTGGCTGTTCGGCGAGACCGTCCACCGCCACTGCGTCCGTGGGGCCTACTACGAGGAGGGCACCTACGCCGAGGAGTTCGGCGACAAGGAGTGCCTCGTCGAGATCGGCTGCTGGGGTCCGGTCGTGAACTGCAACATCACCTCGCGCGGCGCGATCAACCACGTCGGTGGCTGCATGAACGCCGGCGGTGCGTGCATCGGCTGCACGATGCCCGGCTTCCCCGACAAGTTCACCCCCTTCTACAAGAAGCCCCCGGGCTCGACCGCGTCGACCACCGCCTCGCGCATCCTCGGGTCGATCATCAAGCCGCTGCGTGAGTACAGCAACGACAACCTCAACCGCGAGGTCCGCTGGGACCTCCACGGCGACATCCCCAGCGGCTGGGCACGCGCCCGGTCCGAACCGGGCCCGGTCCGGGACGTCGGGCACAAGCTGTACGACATGCTCCGCCGTTCGACGGACACGGGCAAGAACCGTGGGGACGAGTGGGGTAAGGGCGGCACCGAGGGCACCTGGACCGCGCCGAAGGACCCGGAGCTCGAGGAGGGCACCGAGCCCAAGCCCGGCTCCTTCCGTTCGTGACGACCTGACCAAGGAACCCGCAGATGTGCTTCAAGAACCTCCCGGTCGAGTTCGACGATCGCGGCAACGCGACGTTGAAGGGCGGGGTCCCCGACCCGTACTCGGTCACGACCTCGCGCCCCGAGCTGGCGATGACCGAGGAGGAGCGGCGGGAGTCGATCCAGCAGCTGATGGCTCGCAACGGGCACATCAAGGACCTGAACATGGACCCGGTCACCCGCGTCGCGGGTGCCCTGGCCGTCCACATCACCGCTGACCTCGACGAGGGCCGGTACCTCGACGCGCACTCCCAGGCCACGCTGTTCCGTGGCTACGAGGTCATCCTGATGGGGCGCGACCCACGTGACGCCATCTTCGTGTCCTCGCGCGCGTGCGGCGTCTGCGGCGGCGTCCACGCGCACGCCTCGGCGTACGCGATCGAGATGGCGATGGGCCTGACCCCGCCGCCGATGGGCACGGTCGTGCGCAACCTCGGCGAGGCGGCCGAGATGGGCTACGACAACCCGCTGCACCTGTACCTGCTGGCCGGCCCTGACTACTCCGAGTCCGTCATCAAGCAATCGAACCCCGAGCTGTGGCCCAAGGCCGAGAAGTGGAAGTGCCCGGGTGCGAACGTCCACGGCTTCGACACCATGGCCGACGTCATGACGGCGCTGAACCCGCTCACGGGCAGGCTCTACCGCGAGGGGCTGGACTTCACTCGGCTGTCGCGGGAGCAGTTCGCGCTGCTGCACGGCAAGTTCCCCCACCCCCAGACGATCGTGCCGGGCGGGGTCTCGTCGACGATTACCCTGCAGACCCTGAACGAGTACCACGCCAAGATGGCCAAGACCTTCGACTACGCGCGTCGCATGATCGCCGTGTGGGACGACCTCTACGACTTCTTCATGGAGGCCGACGAGCGCTACCAGATGGTCGGCTACCGGCCGACCAACCACGTGGATCCGGGCTACTGGGACGATCCCTACGCCTACGACGCGACCTACGAGAACTGCAACGAGTGGGGCGCGCGCCGCTGGTCGACCCCAGGCGCGGTGATCGACGGCGAGCTCGTCACCACCCGCCTGACCGACATCAACATCGGGTTCGAGGAGTTCGTCGACCACTCGTACTACGACGACTCGACCACGAACCGGTACGACACCGATCCCCTCGGCAACCCCCTCAGCCCGTACCACCCTTGGAACAAGCGGACCCTGCCCAAGCCCTCGGGCAAGGACTGGAAGGAGAAGTACAGCTGGGCGACCGCACCTCGGTGGGACCGCAGAGCGGTCGAGGCCGGGGCCTACTCGCGCCTCCTCATGACGGCCATGGCCCAGCAGTTGCCCGAGAACGACTTCATCGAGGCGACCGGCCACTCGCTGCGTATGCGCATCCCGAAGGCCGAGACCCACGAGACCGAGGTCGAGTGGCACGTCCCGGACCGGTGGAACGCCCTCGAGCGCAACCGCAGCCGCGCCTACCACTACCTGTTCGCCCAGCTGGTCGGGTTCAACAACCTGCTGCTCGGGTACCGGTTGATGAAGGCGGGCGAGAACAAGGTCGCGGCGGTCGAGCCAGACAAGCTCGACGACTACATCCCCAAGGACGAGCGCCGCAGTGTCGGGTTCTGGGGCGCGGGCCGCGGTTGGCTGCTGCACCACCTGGTGATGGACCGCGGCAAGATCGTCAACTACCAGATCACCACGCCCTCCACCATCAACGCGTCCCCGCGCGACGACTTCGGACAGCCGGGGCCGTACGAGGAAGCCGTCATGAACACGCCCATCATCGAGGACGTGTCGGACCCGTCCAGGTTCACGTCGATCGACATGCTGCGGGCGATCCGCAGCTTCGACCCGTGTATGCCCTGCACCACCCACACCTACACCGGCCAGGGCATGGTGAGCCGCGAGGTCAACACCTGCGCGTGCGGTGCGGACGTCTGAGGGGCGGTAGCGCCGAACGAGGGGAGCGAGCGTGGCTGGTCCACCGACACTGACCGACATCTTCGTGCAGGTGATCCGAGCCCAGGTCGACGATGCCGAGCAGGTCCGCGCCACGTACCAGCGGTGGTTCGACGAGCTGGCACCGGGCGCCGAGGGGTGGCTCGGCTCGACCGCGGGGATCACCGATGACGGCCGGTTCTTCGCGTTGGTCCGGTTCGCGTCCGACGAGGCCGCACGGCGCAACAGTCAGCGGGACGAGCAGGACGCCTGGTGGAACGAGTTCAGCAGCCACTTGGCCGGGGAGGCCGAGTTCCACGAGTCCGACCACGTCGCCACGTTCGGTGACAGCCGGCCCGACGACGCCGGGTTCGTCCACGTCGTGCACGGCCGGGCGACGGATCTGGAGGACGCCATCGGTCTGGTCGCCGAGCACGAGGAGCACCACGTCTACGAGCACCACCTACCGATCCTCGGAGGGATGCTCGCCCGTCACCCGAACGGCAGGTTCACCGAGCTCAACTACTACGGATCGGCCGCCGAGGCGCGCGGGGAGGACGGGCACCTGCCCGGCGACGGCGTGACGATGATCGAACGCGTCGCGGGTCACGTCCTCGAGGCGGAACACCTCCACCTCTCGGATCCGTGGCTCCACCGCCACTGAGACGCCACCGGTGACGACGCTCATCGGCGGGGTCGGCCAGCTGTACCAGGGAGATCTCGACCTGGGCCGGCTCGCCGCCGAGGAGTTGCAGGCCGAGGATCTGGGACCGGACGTGCTCGTCGAGGACCTCTACTACGGGGCGATCGCGGTGGCGCAGCGGCTCGAGGACGTCGACCCCGACACGCTGATCCTGGTGGGTGCGCACGAACGGGGTCGGGAACCCGGGAGCGTGGAACGTCGGCGGATACGCCATCTCGAGCTGAGCGCCAACGAGGTGCAGGTCGCGGTGGGCGACGCTGGGACGGGCTACGTCGACCTCCAGCTCGTGGTCGAGGTCGCCTGGGGGTTCGACGCCTTGCCAGCGCGGACCGTCGTCATCGAGGTGGAACCCGCAGAGGTCGGTCCGTCCGAGCACCTGTCGCCGACCGCACGGTCCGCGCTGGAACGGGCGCTCGTGCTGGTCCGGACCGAGGCCCGCCGTGCACCTCTGCTGGATGCCGCGGACCGGATCCGGCAGGAGCTCGCGGACGGACACCTCGAGCCTTCACCCACGCAGGAGGCCATGGTGGACCTGTTGGGGGAGCTGGAGCTCCTGGATCGGGAGGGGCGGTGGGGCAGGACGTTCGCCGAGCGTGACCGTCTGCGGCTGCGTATCTCCGACGGCGAGATGAGCGAGAGCATGACCCACGCCGACTGGGGCCTGTGGTGGGGCCTGATCGAGGAGCTCGACCGTCTCCAGGCACTCGAGGCGTCGTGAGGGGTCAGGATCCACGCACGGTGACGATGATCGTGTCCCCGGCGAACGCGAGCTCCCCGTCTGGACCGACGATCGCGACGTGCAGCTTGTGGTCGCCGGGGACGAGCCCGTCGATCTGGACGGTCTCGTCGTTCCCGGTCGGGCCCTCGAGCCCGTCGATGTAGACCTGCAGCCGCTTGTCCTCGTCCAGCTCCACGCCGGTCGCGACCTCCAACGTGAAGGGGACGGTCACCTCGGCGAGAGGCTCCGGCGAGCTGATCGTGAGCACGGGAGCGGCGTTGCCGCCCGTGTCGCCGCAAGCGACGCCGATCAGCAGCGCCACGACGAGCAACCACCGACGCATCGCTGGCGTCTCCCCTCGGTTCGGTCGCGCGACGCAGGCGGCCTTCGCCCAGAACCGCCCGCGGACGCGTGTCTAGCGTTCCTTGGCCACGCTGTGCACGTACTTGCGCAGCGTCTTCGTCACGTGCTGGACGTCGTGCTTCTCCTCGAGGTGCGCTGCGACCTGACGCTCGAGCTCGTCGGGGTCATCGGCGGTGACCTTGGCCCCGCAGGCGGCACCGGCGTCCTCACAACGGAACTCGTACGACATGGCGTCTCCTCCGGGGTTAGCCGGTCGCGGCCTTCTCCTTGGCGGTCTTGGCGCCATCGACGCCGAGCTTGGCGTCCAGGAGCTGATCGAGCGCCGCCTGCACCTCGCTGAGGTCCTGGTTGATCTCGGCGACGACCGGCTCGAGCGGTTCGGTCTGGTGGGCGATCGCACGGAGTCCGGCGATGATCGTGCCGAGCGTGAAGCTCACGTGCCGAAGCATCAGGGCCACGTGCACGAGGTAGAACGCGAGCGCGAGCACCGTCAACGCGACGGCGATGAGCGTCACGATCGCAGCGGCAGGCATGTGTCCCTCCTCTAGAGCACGTCGTCGAGTGCGTCGCCGTAGCGCAGCACGCCGGCCTTGAGTTCCTTCACCTGGTCGCGCGTCTCGACGAGGTCGTCCACAGCGTCGAGCGCGGCGATCGCCAGGACGCCGTGCTCGAGCGTGTCGTCGACGTAGTCGCGGATCTCGGTCACCGGCCGTCGCAGCTTGTCCAGGAGGAACAGCACCACAGGGATGACCACGAGCAGGAAGACCGCGTTGCCGATCCACCACCAGATCATGGGGACCATCCTCGGTCGGGGCAGGCTGTGCGCGGGCTCATCCGGCGAGCTCCTCGGCCTTCGCGGCGACCTCGGGCAGCGCCGCGTTGATCTCGCGCAGCGTCTGGTTGATCGATGTCACACCTGGCTCGATCACGTTGACCTGGGTCTCGACGGCGCGGACGCCGAAGGCGACCCGCGCCAGGTTCCGTGAGACGGAGCGCAACCGGCGGGTGAGCAGCACCAGGTAGATCGCCAGGACGACGACGAGCGCGAGGATCTCGACGACGGTGAGGACGACCAGCGTGGTGAACATCGCGACTCCTACAGCTTGCTCTGCAACAGCTCGTCGTGGCGGAGGGCTTCGGCCTTGATCTCCTCGAGGGCCCCTGCGGTCTCACGCAGCTGCCACGTCGTGGCGGTGTTGGACGCGAGACGGGTGGCGGTCTCCCAGACCTCGCGGACGCCCTCGTCGATGCGTTGCACCGTGCGCAGGAGGATCGTGAGCAGCGCGATCACGACGACCAGGACCACCGCACCCGTCCCGAGCGCGATCCACCAGAACGTCTGGTACTCGGCGACGAGGGCGAGCAGGGTCACGGGTCAGCCTCCCAGTGCCTGGCGGGCGGTCCGCGCGTCCGACAGGATCTCGCGGGCGGAGCGGTTGATGATGGCGACATCCCACAGCGGCAGCGTGTTGCGGTACGCCGCGTCCAACGCGTCGGTCGCCATCCCCGCCTGCTTGGCGATCCGGGCCGCTGAGCTCAGGATCGAGCCCACGACGATCACGACCACGAGCACGACGGCCGCACCGATACCCATCCCCAGGTACCACCCGAAGAGGCTGGGTTCCACAGCCTGTGCGACCACCACCATCGGCGAGGGACCCCCACTATGTGCGCTCGACACCTAACCCTAGCATGTCGCTTCGGGGTGTCATGAGGTCCGTCGTCCAGGGCTGCGGGGGGTGGGGGCCAGCGGACTACCCTGGGAGCGACGGTCACAGGGGGCTCGATGATGCCCGGCGGAGGATGGCAGGAACGGTCCGCCGACGGCGCCCGGCCTCCGAGCCCCGGCTCGGCCCCTGGCTGGCGGCCTGATCCGGACGGCCACTTCGACCAACGGTTCTTCGATGGGCGCAGGTGGACGGCCAGGGTCCGTTCCGGCGACGCCGAAGCGATCGACGCGCGTCGGTCCCGGCAGACCCATGAGCCGTGGTACCCCGATCCCACGGGCCGGTTCGACGCCCGCATCTTCGACGGGCGACGCTGGACGAAGCAGGTGTCCGTCGGCCGTGCGGTGGCCGTCGACACCGCGGGGGTCCCGGAGGGACGCCACAGCCGTCCTCGGGCCGCCGGCCCGGCTCCGTCGGGGAGCCGCAGCGAACGTCCGCCGGGGTGGTACCGCGACCCGCGGCCGAGGACGCGCGACGGCGGCGAGTTCTGGGACCCGCGCCCCGACCTCGAGGAGCGTGAGCGCTACTGGGACGGCTTCCAGTGGACCGCCAAGGTCCGCGAGACCGGGGGCCGGGACGTGCGGGCTCCGGCACAGCTGTTCATGAGCCGGGCGCTGCTCGTGCTGGCGGGCATCGCGGTGGCGGTGGTCGTCGTCCTCGTCACGATCGCCTTCTTGGTCATCTGAGAGGGGGCCGCCGCGCCGACCACTAGGCTGCTCCGCGTGCAGGTGCGGTGGGTCGTTCCGGTAGGTGTGGTCCTCCTCGCCCTGGCCCTGACGGTGCTCGTCGGGAGAGGGTCCTCCGAGCAGGCGGAGGCCCCCGCCCCGGCCCCTGCCCCTGATCCGACGGTGTCGGCGTCTGCGGTGGCCGACCTGGTTCCCTTCGCAGGTCAAGGCTTCCGGATCGGCTACCCGCGGGGGTGGCGCGAGCTCAGCGCCGAGGACCCGCAGGTCGCGCTGGTGGCAGCGGGTGGCGACGGAGGGTCGTTGCTCGTCCGCGTCTCGGAGCCCGGCTTCGAGGTCGTGGCTACGGAGGACGTCACGGAGGCCCAGCGGTACACCGACCAGCTCGTGGCAGGCGGACGCGGGGTGCAGCTGCTGGCCCAACCGACACGGATAGAGCTCGCGGGCCTGCCCGGCTGGTACTACTTCTACACCTTCGAGGACGACAGCACCGGCGACCGCGGGGTCCACGGCCACTACTTCGTGTTCTCCGGGACCAGGATGTTCTCGATCGTGTTCCAGGCGCTGCCAACCGACCGCTTCGCAGATCTCGCGCCGACGTTCGATGCGGTGGCGGCCAGCTTCCGCGTGGAGGACGGCGGGTCAGCGGAGTAGGGGTCCGCCGGTCACTGGTCGCAGTGCTCCCCGTCCACGCGGCAGTCGATCGAGTTGGCGTGGCCGTGGATCCGAGCGTCCGAGGGTCCACCGTGTTGGTCGATGTCGGACCCGTCGATCGTGACCTGGGAGAGGATGTCGCTGGTGTCCTGGCGGATCGCCTGCGCGGTCGCGATCACCGCATCGAGCCGGTTGTTGATGCCCGGGATGCCGTTCGGTCCGCAGACCTCACGCTGCGCGGCGAGGCTCTGGATGCCACCACGACCGACGCCGCCGCAGTTGATCGACCGGACCACGTCGAGGATGCCGACGAAGGTGGCGTGGATGTCGCTCACCGTGCGGTTGATCGCTCGGACGTTGCCCTCGATCGAGCCGACCGTCCCGTTGATCGCGCGGGCGGTCCCGTTGATCGACCCCGCCGTGGTGAGGATCGAGGACACGTGGCCGTCGATCGAGTCCACGGAGGCCACCACCTCGTCCAACTGGCCGTCCAGCGGCTGGACCTGGGTCAGGATCCCGGCGGCGAGCTCGTTCGTCCGTCGGGCGAGCCGGATCGCGTCCAGGTCCTCGTCGATCTCGGAGACGTTGTTCGTGATGACGGTCACCTGGCCGTCGATCTGCTGCGCGGCGACCAGCGTGCCGGTGAGCATGAGGACGGCCGCCAGCGCCCAGGCGATCACGATGACGAGCGCGACCGACGCGAGGCCGGTCTCCGTGCGTGTGTCCCCGGTCAGCACTGCTCCGGCGCTCCTTGCGCGGATGCTGCCGCGTTCACCACCGGGGACCGGCAGATGCTCTCGAGGTGCTTGTTGACCTCGTCCAGGCCGGCCAGGATGTTGCCGGTGTCCCGCTTCGCGGGGGCCAGGGCGTCGTTCACGATCGCGACACGCTGGTAGATGTCCTTGGCGCCGAGCTGGTCCGGCGGGGACTCGGCACCCTCGAGGGTGAGCTCGATGTCACCCGCGAGTCCGAGGACCTCCTTCAGCACCGCGGAGGTGTCGACGAGCGATCCGGAGGTGTCCCGCAGCGACCCGGACGTGTCACCCAGCGACGCGGCCGTACCGTCCAGGGAGCGGTCGACCTGCGCGAGCTCGTCACGTACGGCGGTGAGTCCGGCGATGATCTCGTCGGCCTTGGCCGGCACCGGCTGGAGATGCGTGTCGACGCGTCCGAGGGTGTCGTTGACGTTCGCGAGCTGACCTGGGAGCGGATCGACGTCCTCGCCGGCGCCGCTGACCGCCCGGTCGGCCTCGGCCAGGGCGTCGTCGATCGACGTCAGAGCATCCACGATGCCGAACAGGAAGCCGATCACGACGAGCAGGACCAGGATCGCGATCGTGATCCACGTCCACATCCATCGTCTGTTCGACGCGTTCTCGAACCCCTCTGCGGACCCGTCACCGGACCCTCCTGCCTCCGGTCCCGGAGGACGTGCGACGTCGACCTGAGACATCTCGAGCTACCTCTCCGACTCGCAGTGGCCGTCCGTGCCCGCCTGCCCGCCGAGGCGCTGGTCGATGCAGGCTGCCGTCTGGTGCGCGGCTCGGGCCTGCGTGACGATGTTCCCGGTGTCGCCCCGGATCGCTCCGGCGAGCTCGATCGTGCGGTCGGCGTTCAGGTTGATCTGACGCACGTCCGCGTCGATGCGCTGCGCGACATCCAGGATCTCCGCCGCCTCGGCGTTGATCCCGTTGGCCGTCGCGTTGATCGCGCCGGCCGTGCGGTTGATCGTCCCGGCGGTGTCGTTGATCGCCCCCGCGACGGTGTTGATCCTGCCGGCCGTCCCGTCGATCGACCCCGCGAGCTCGTTGATCTCGGCGGCCAGGTCGACGATCTGGGCGAGCTTGCCCTCGAGCGGTTCGGCGGTGTCCAGGATCGAGGCGGCGGTCTGGTTGGTGCGGTGCAGCTGGATCACCGAGTCGGTGGCGATGTTGATCCCCTGTCCCGCACGGGCGATGTTACGGGCCTTGGCTTTGATGTCCTGCGCAGCGTTCATGGTCGATGCCAGCAGGGCAGCGCTCACCCCGGCGGCCGTGAGGACCACCACGAGCGTGATGATGCTCGTGATGCTGACCGCACCGAGCTGACCACGCGTGCGGATCGGGTCTCGGTTCCACGGCCGACCGAGCTCCAAGGTGGCCCCTCCCGTCTGTTCGACGGCCATCCCCCCAGCGCTGCGCGCCTCCAAGGGCAGAGGACCGCTCCTGTGTGCGTGCAGCACATACACCCTACCCGACGACTAGTCACGGTGGGCTAGGGATGCTGCCCGGCCAGCCTGCTCAGAGCGCTTCCTCGAGGTCGCCGAGGTTCTGCGGGGGCACGGCGACGCGTCCACGTTGCGTCTCGAGGACGAGCGCTCCGTCGTCGCGGAGGTCCACCGCCAGTCCGGTGACCTGCGGACCTGCCGGTCCGAGGGGCACGAGCCGAGCACGTAGCTGTCGACCGAGGGTGAGGCACCGGGGTCGGTAGTCGTCGAGCACCTCCTCTGCGGACTGACGTGCGCGTGCCTCGACCGCATCGACGATCCGACGGAGCAGTGGTCCTCGGGGCGGCAGCGCCCCATCGATCAGGAACGTCGCGACGGCCCACTGGATGCCACCGGCGCCGAGCTCGACGTGGATGCCGAGCGCCCCTGTGCGGACACTGCCGCGGAGGACCTCGTCGGGCCACGCGATCCGTGTGGGGCCGCCGTTGCCCGCGATCGCCGTCTCCTCGCCTCGCCCCACCACGTCCGCGACCCCGGATGCCGCGATCGTGTAGAGCCACCCTTCGCGCTGGGGCGGGAGATCGGGGCGCAGCACGATCGAGAAGCCCAGGCCCTCACCCTGCTGGACGTCCCAGGGCCGTCCGCCGCGTCCGCGCGGCGAGACCTGGTAGTCGGCGACCACGACCGATCCCGCCGGCGCCCCCTGCCGTGCCCAGGCCATGGCGTCGGCCTGGGTGGACAGGATCGCGGGGTACGACCGGAGCTCGCGGCCCGGGAGGTGTTCGGCGAGCGCGTCGGCGGTCAGGTCCTCGCCGGTCATCCCCAGTTCCCGTCGTCGCCGAGCTCGTCGGCGAGCCGGTTGAACGTGTCCTTGAGCCGCATCCACTGCGGCACGTTGAACCGCGCCATCGCCCGGCTGACGTGGGTACGGAACCGGGCTCGGACCTCGGCGTCGACAAGGCGGAGCGCCCGGATGATCGACGCGACCATCGTCGCGAACCCGTCGGGAGGGAGTTCGAGGACGACGTTCAGCAGCGTGGCGGCGAGCTCGATGGCGGCGTCCTCCCGAGCTACCTGTCCGGCCACCCACGCGCGTATCGCGTCCTCGCGCTCGTCCGTCGGGATGTCGAGCCACCGGGCCACCTCGTGACGGACCTCCGCGATCCGTGCCTCCTCGTCATCGATCCGGTCGATCACCCGCAGCAGATCGTCGTCCCGGGGCTCCAGCCGCTCGAGGATCTCGTGTGCCTCGGCTACGACCGCCCGTGGGGAAGCCGGCACCGCGGCGGCCTGTCGCGCGGCGAGCCGGGCGTGCGGACCGTCCCCGAGCCGTTCGTAGGCGAGGGCGAGGTTGACCCGCGCCATCGCGTGGGCCTCCGGTCGCAGGCGTCGGGGGTGGGCGGCCAACGCGGTGCGCAGCTCCTCGACCGCCTCCTCAGGACGATCCGCTGCGAGGTGAGCGAGACCCAGTGTGTTGGCGGCCGCTCCCACGCCCGCTCGGTCGCCCGCCCGCGATGCCAGTTCGATCGCTTCCTCCAGGACCGCGACCGCAGCCTGCGGGTCGTCCATCGTGAGGTGGAGTCCGCCGAGCTCACGCGCCACCGCAGCGCGTTGGGCGGGGGGGCCGTCGTGGAGGAGGTCGCGGGCGCGTAGGAAGCACCGGCGCGCGCCATCGTGGTCGCCGTCCGCGAGGTGGAGCAGTCCCCGGTTGAACCGAGCGGCCCCCTCCTCGAGCCGGTGCTCATGCTCGTGGAACAGCTCCGCGGCGTCCGCGAACGCCTGACGCGCGTCGCCACGGTCGTCGACCTCGCGGAGCGCGACCCCGAGCATGTTCAGCGCTTTGGCGCGCTCGACGGGTCGGTCGTTGTCCCGGAACAGGTCCGAGGCGGTCCGCAACGCGGTCGTCGCCTGGTCGCCACGTCCGAGCTGGAGGAGCGTCGTTCCCAGGTGGAACTGGAGCGTCGCGTGCTCGACGGGGTACCGGTCTGCGCGGTACCGCAGGAGCTGTCGGCGCAGCTCACCGAGCTGCTCATCGGGGTTCCGGGGAGGGTCCTGGACGGCCACGGTGACTACGTGACGGCGCGAGCGGTCACGTGTGGAACCCCTCGGGAGGTCCCGAGCGCAGCTGGACCAGCGTCGGCCCCGGCGGCTCGTGGGCCTCGACGTGCTCGGGGTCGTCCTCGACGACCACCGTGACGAAGCCGGGGAACCCGTCGCGCAGCGCCTCCTCGATCCCCTGGGTGAGAGTGACATCCGCGGCGGTGCAGCCCTCACACGCGCCCGACATCCGCAGCTGGACGACGCCGTCCTCGACGTCCAGGAGCTCGAGCTCTCCGCCGTGGGACCGGATGAACGGCCGGATCTCGTCGAGTGCGCGGTCGGCGGCCTCGCGTTCGTCGACGCCCACGCTGTACGCCTCGAACAGCCACGCGATCGACGGGTGTGCCTGGCGGATCTCCTGCAGGTCGACACGGTCGCGGAGCGCGTCCTCGAGGTGCGACAGTGCCATCCGGTGCAGCGTGTCGATACCGGCGACCAGCTCGAAGACCTGCTCCCGCACGGGCTCCTGGAAGGTCTCGAGCTCCTCGATCAGATCCTCGAGGTGGATCAGGAGCCGTTCCAGATCGGTCATGGACGCTGTTCCCCGGTCGTCTGGGACGACGGTACCCATCGGGCGGCTGTTCTCCCCGGGACGCTTGTAGGATCGAACGGCACGGCAGGAGGGGACCGGTGGAGGGCGTCGGGCAGCGCTCCCGATCGGCAGCGCACGCAGCCGCGCTCGTCCTGGGTGCCTCCTACCTCGTCGTCGGCCTGGCGGGCTTCCTCGTCACGGGCTTCAGCGGATGGCTCACCAACGGTGACGAGGTCCTGCTCATCTTCGAGGTGAACGGGTTCCACAACCTGGTGCACGTCGGGTTCGGGGCGCTATGGCTGGGCGCTGCCGCCTGGCTGGACACGCCCGCCACCCATGGGGTGAGCCTCGGGATCGCCGGCGTGCTGGGCCTCGCCACCGTCCTTGGCGTGCTCGGCTACCTCACGATCCTGTCGATCGACGGACCGGCGGCTCCGGACAACTACCTGCACGGAGCCTCCGCGTTGGCCGCGGGCGCGGCTGCACTTGTCGGCTCGACCTCTCGGCCCGTCTCGACGTCCGGGGGGCGTTGAACCCCGGGTGTGAGGGCTGCGGTCCAGCAGGGACGTAGCGAGCGCGTTCTGGGTCGCGCCGCGAGACGTTGGGCCCCATACTGGTCGCCGACAGGAGGGACGCCATGAAGCTCGGCATCGTCGGCAAAGGTGGGGTCGGCAAGACCACCGTCTCGGCCCTGTTCGCCGAGGCCTACCGCCGTCGCGGCGACCGGGTCGTGGCGATCGACACGGACTCGAACCCGAACCTCGGTGTGTCACTGGGTCTGGACTTCGTCGCGACCGAGGCGATCCCGACCCTGCCGCGGTCGGTCGTCGTCGGCAGCGGGCCCGAGGACGCGGACGCCGGCTCGCTGATCCGCGAGTACGGACGGGAGACCGACGCAGGGGTCACCCTGTTGACGGCGATGCGGGTCGACCAAGCGGGTGCCAGCTGCACCTGTGGGCACCATGCGACGGTGCGCAGCCTGCTCGGTGAAGCCATCGACGAGCACGCGGACGTCACCGTGATCGACATGGAGGCGGGCCTGGAGCATCTCTCCCGCTCCGGTGGGACCTTGGCCTACACGGATGTGCTCCTCGTCGTGATGGAGCCGAGCCGCAAGTCCGTGATCACCGCGGCTCGGACCCAGTCCCTGGCCGAGGAGTTGGGGATCCCGAGGACGTACGGGCTGGGGAACAAGGCCCGGCTCGACGATGACGGCGAGTTCTTCCAGCGCACGTGCGAGGAGTTCGGTGTGCCGCTCGCCGGTGTGCTCCCCTGGACCGAGGATGTGGCCACCGCCGATCGCGAGGGCACCGGGGTGGCGATGGCCCCACCACGCGAGCTGCAGCGCGAGATCGACCGGGTCATAGACCTGCTCGAAGGCGTCAAGGCTGGCGCCGCCTAGCCAGGACGGGGGGACGCGTGTCGACCGGGGAGCTGTTGGTCGTCACGACCCGTTCCAAGCTCCGCGGTGTGCGGTTCCTGCCGTCCATGCTGAACGCGACGCTGTCGATCCGCCACCAGCTGGCGGCCGCGGACGGGGTCGTCCGATGGGCCAGCATCATCGCGGGCCCCACGGAGTTCTGGACGATCTCGGTGTGGGAGAGCCGGTACCGGATGCAGCGGTTCATGCGGTCCGACGCCCACGGGCGGTGGATGTGGGAGTTCTCCAGCTGGCTGTCGTCGTTCTGGCTCATGCGGTGGCACCCGGACCGGCGGGAGGTCGGTCGTTGGGACGGCATCGCGCTCACCGAGCGTCGGCAGCCCGACCGAGGGACCGGACCCGATACGCCCCCCGAGGTCCTCGACGCGATGCAGCGCGAGATCCCGGCGCTGTACGAGGCGCTCGACGCCGAGGGCGTCGCGAGGTACGAGCACTCCGCGGACAGCCGTCGCGCCCGACGGTACGTCGCCGGGGCGGGAGGAGCGGTCGTGCGCATCCGGAGCTCGCCGCTGCGCCTGCCCGACGTGCTGCGTGAGCTGCGCCGGCTCCGCCGCGACCTGAGGGGTGATGATCGTCTGGTCGGCTGCGCGGTCGGCGTAGGCCGCCGGGACGAGGCGTTCCTCCTCGCCGTCTGGCGTGACCATCGGTGCGCGCGCGACCTCCTGGACGGTGAGTGGATAGCTGCCGCGCGGGACCGGTTCGGGCGGCGCCTGTGGGCGTCCGACTGGCGTCCGGAGAGCGAGTTCGGGCACTGGGACGGACGCAGGCTCCGTCGCGATCCCCGCCTGCGGGTGACGGCCAACGACGAGGGTCCGTGATCGTCCGCTGAGCACCCGTCCCTCGTCGGCGCTCCTACATGGGTGATGCACAGTGTGTCTCCCACCTACCAGCACCCCGGCCGTTGCCTATGGTCCCAAGCCAGAGGCGGGCGGGAGCCCCCGGACCGCCGCAGGTACGTGGGGCGAGCTGGAAGGGGACAACGATGTCGACGGACACCGCGGTGACCAGGACGGGTTCGGATCTGGGGGGCATGGATCGCATCTCGGCGGGGCTGTGGATCGCGCTGGGAGGGGCGGTCCTGCAGTTCACCGCCCTGGGATCGGACTTCTACGAGGTCGGTGAGAACGTGCGGGACGCCTGGTTCGGCATCCCACACACCTCCGACCTGATCCTCCTGTCGGCACTGACGACCGTCGTCCTGCTCGCGCTCGCCGCCGCTGGACGCAGCCCCGTGAGCGGCCGGACGGCGGGGGTCCTCATCGGGGTCGCGGGACTGCTCGCGACGGCCCAGCTCGGCTACCGGATGGCCGTGCCTCCGTTCCAGGGCTGCCTGACGTTCAACTGCGGGTTCACCCCGAAGACCGAGGTGACCTTGCTCATGGGCATCTGGATCGGGCTGGCAGGCAACATCGCTGCGACCCTGGGTGGGTTCATCCACAGCGCGTCGGGTGCCGCCAAGCGGACGCGCCCCAACTTCTGGGTCGCTGAGCGGCAGACCGGCATGACGCCGTGGATCGGCGTAGCCGCGTTGTCGGCGGCGCTGATGTTCGTCGTCGGGTTCACGTTCATGCCGTTCTACACCGTGCCCACCGAGGGCGGTTCGAAGGCGTGGACGGCGTGGCTGGCGATCCCGCACACCTCGAGCCTCGTGCTGCTGATGGCGGCAGGGGTCGTGTTGCTGGTGGTCGCGGCCGCGCGTGGGCGCGCCCCGATGAGCCCCCGGGCCGTCGGGATGACGATCGCGGTGCTGGGCTTCGTGGCGGGTGTCCGTGCCCTGTACCGCATCCTCGTATCGCCCTTCTACTCGGGACCGGCCGCGAACGCGGGGTTCCAGCAGGGCGCGGAGGTGCGCACGGTCGGGTTCGTCGCCCTCGGGTTCGCCGTGATCACGATCGCCGCGGGCATCGTCCACGCGATGCAGAACCGGGAACCGACCACCTCGGGGACGACCGACCGGGTCGCCAGCCCACCGTCTGCCTGACGTCCC
>JAHWKO010000022.1 GCA_019347855.1 Actinomycetota bacterium | reverse complement strand
TCGGCGAGGTGACGGTCACGGACCTTGTTGAAGATGAACCCGAAGATCTGGTCGACGTAGCGGTCGTACAGCTGCGCGAAGGCCTGCCCGTCACCCGTCTGGGCACGCTGGACGAGGTCGACGACCTCCTGATCGACCGTGCTGGTGCTCACGTCCTCGGGTGCTCCTCGCTCATGAGGCCTGGATCAACTGGAGCGCCGTCGCGACGATGATCACGACGAGCAAGGCCACCAGGACGATCGCGGTCCCGTTCCGCACGTGCCTCCTCGGGGCGTACCGTTCTCGACGCAGCGTACGCCGGCGGCCGCCGCGCGTGACTCGCCCGGAAGGACCAACTCTCATGGCACGATGGGACTAGTCCGAGGACCCGACCTACAGATCGACGGGGATCGCAGGCTGCCCCGTGGCGCCTCCGTCCTTCATCCCGTCGTCGGGCGCCTCGTCGACGCGGTCGGGGCGGCCCAGGACCTCCTCGGAGGAGGCGCCCTCGAGGAGCGCGATGCACTTCTCGCGCTCCTGGCGGAGGTAGCCGACCAGCGCAGCCCGGTCGTCGAGGTACCGGCGACAGTCGAGCTCGAGGCAGATCGGACCTCCGTAGTCCGAGCCCGCGACCTCCCGGAGGAACGTCGCCAGCGGCAGGATCCCGTGGCCGAGCGGGGCGTGGCTGTCGCGTCCCTGCCCACGGTTGTCCGACAGGTGCAGGTGCTCCGTGCGGTCCTGCAGCTCGCCCCAAGCCGACACGATGTCGACGTTGGCGACCGCGAAGTGGCTCGTGTCGAACACGAGGTGCGGGAAGGGCGCCAGGTGTGCCGGCTCGGTGTACCGGTGGAAGCGCACCGGCCGTCCCGCGACCGACACGGGGAAGAGGTTCTCCACGCCGACCCGGGTCCCCAGCTCGGCTGCGGTCTCCTCGGCCTCCTCGACGAGCCACGAGTGGAAGGCGCCCTGCCACCGGAACGGAGGGTGGACGACCATCAGGTGAGCGCCGAGCTCCGATGCCAGCTCCAGCGAGGACGAGGCCTTGCCCACCTGGTCGGTCCCGAAGACCCGACGGGTGAGCAGCAGGAACGGCCCGTGGACGACCGGGACCGGTATCCCCTCGCGCTCCGAGGCGCGACGCACCGCCTCGGGGTCCTGCGTCGCGGGGTCCTGGGTGACCATCAGCTCGATGCCGTCGTAGCCAGCCTCGGCGATCACCCCCATCGCCCAGTCCAGCGGGCGCGCGAAGAGCGGGCCCGACGACGCGAGGAACCGGGATCGATCCATGGGGGATCGAGCGTATCCCGACCCCCGCGGCGGACCCGAGGCCGGTCAGTTCGGTGGGAGCGCCTCGGCGACCGACATGCCCAGGTCGCGGGCGCTGAACCGGGCCAGCACCAGGGTGGCCTGCGCGCCGTTCGACGCGACGGGCGGCCGGGCGACGGCCTCAGTAGCTGCCGGGGCGGACGGGGCGGTTGGCGTGGACGGAGCGTTCGACGCGGACCCAGCGGCCGGGGCGTGGCGCGTGGGGGAGGATGCGGCGGCCGTCTGGGCCGGCTGCGGGGCGGGGGCCGGCGCGGCCTCGGGCTCAGGGGCCGGCTCGGGGGTTGGCGCCGGTGCCTGCTGCGGGAGCCGGAAGACCTGGGTCACCCAGATGCGGCCGCCCTCGCGGACCTCGACGCCCACGCCGACCTGCGTGAAGTCGCGGGACAGCACGTTCGCGCGGTGACCGGGGGAGTTCAGGAAGGCCTCGTGGATCGAGTCGACGGTCGGGCCGCGCCCCACGTTCTCCCCGAGCTTCTGCCAACCCGACACCTCCGAGGCGACGTTCGGGTTGTGGTAGAGGTCCCCACTGTCGGCCATGCGTACGCTGTGGCGGCGCGCGACGGACACGAGGTCCGACGCGACCGACAGGGCCGGCAACCCCGCCCGGGCCCGGGCCTGGTTCACCAGCTGCACGAAGCGGGACTCGGCGCCGCTGTCCACGGTGGCGTCCGCGGGACGGGCGGCGAGGGGGATCAGCAGCGCGACCAGCAGGAGCGCGATGGTGGCTCGATGACGGATCGTGATGCTCACGGCGGGTCCTCGTCCTCTCGGGACGGAGCCCGCCGTTCCCGCGGATCGCGGTGAAGGGGGTCCGGTGCGCCTCCTGCGGTAGCTCGGCCGCCGTGGTCACCGATGGGGTGACCGTAGGCCCGGGAGCTTTGCGGACCGGCCTCTCGGCCGGGGTGCCTTTGTCGGGGAGGGCTCCGTCGTTGCTTCTCGGTGGCAACATCGGCATGGCCCGTTCGGAGCTTGAGTCGATGGTCACCGTCGGAGGCCGGGGATCGAGCCATTAGGCTCCCACCGTTATGGGCGACGACGGTTCCTACCTGGCGGACGGTCTCAGCGAGACCGCCGAGCGTTCGCCCTCGCAGGTCGCGCTGGTCTGGCAGGACCAGCGCATCACCTACAGCGACCTGGACCATCGGGTCACGGCCGCGGCGGGAGGCCTGCAACACCTCGGTGTGGAGGCCGGCGACCGGGTCGCCCTGATGCTCGGCAACACCCCCCACTTCGTCGAGGCCTTCCTGGGTGCGCTGCGCGCCGGCGCGGTCGTCGTTCCGATCAACACCGCGCTCACCGGCCAGGAGGTCGCAGCGATCCTCGCCGACTGCGGCGCTCGTGTCCTGGTCGTGACCGAGTCCGCGCACACGGTCATCGGTGAGCTCGGCGGGTCCGTGCCCGAGCACGTCGTCATGGCCGGCGCACGCCAGGCGATCGAGGGGGTGACGGAGACGTGGCGAGGGCTCGTCGGGGCGGACCACCAGCTCGCGTCCGTCGAACGCCGGCCCGAGGATCTCGCGGCTCTCGTCTACACCTCCGGGACGACGGGGGAGCCGAAGGGGGCGATGCTCACCCACGGCAACCTGGCGGCGAACCAGGACCAGTCCCTGGCCACGCCGCTGGGGATCCGCGACGACGACGTGGTGCTGGCGGTCCTGCCGCTGTTCCACGTCTACGCGATGAACGTCGGACTCGGGTCGGCCGTCCGGGTCGGCGCCACGCTCGTGCTCGTCGAGCGGTTCGATCCCACAGCGACGCTCGAGGTCATCATCGAGCGCGGCGTGACGGTGATCCTCGGTGCGCCACCGATGTACGTCGCGTGGCTGAACACCCCCGGCATCCGAGACGCCGACCTCTCCGGCGTCCGCGTCGCGGTCTCGGGAGCGGCGCCGTTGCCGGGGCCCGTGCTCGAACGGTTCCGCGACGACATCGGCTTGACGATCTGGGAGGGGTACGGGCTGACCGAGGCCGCACCTGCGGTCACCTCGAGCGCCGTCGGTGGCACGGCCAAGCCCGGGTTCGTGGGCCAGCCCCTGCCGGACATCGACCTCCGGCTCGTGGACGAGCACGGCGACGACGTGGAGGCGGGAGACCCCGGCGAGGTGTGGATCCGCGGTCCCAACGTGTTCGCCGGCTACTGGAACGATGACGAGGCCACCGCGTCGGCCCTCACCGACGACGGGTGGCTACGGACCGGCGACGTCGGGGTGCTCGACGATGACGGCGACCTCCGGCTCGTGGACCGCAAGAAGGACGTCATCATCGTCTCCGGGTTCAACGTCTACCCGCGCGAGGTCGAGAACGTCCTCCACCAGCACCCGAAGGTGATCCAGGCCGCGGTCGTCGGTGAGCCCCACCCGTACACGGGCGAGGCCGTGCGTGTCTTCGTCGTGCCGGACCCCGACGGGGACCTGACCGAGGACGAGATCGTCACCTGGTGCCGACGGAACCTGGCGCGATTCAAGTGCCCCGACAGCGTGCGGTTCGTCCCCGAGCTCCCCCACACCGCGACGGGCAAGGTCCGGCGTCGGGACCTCCGGTGACGCCGGTACCGTCCTGCTGTCGACAGGAGCAGCAGGATGGGCGCGAGCGTCGCGGGTGCTGCCGCGGTGGTCGCCGCGGTGTTCGCGGGGTCCCTGGTGCGCCGCTGGAACGCGGGTGGTCGCATCAACCGCGCGCTTCTGTACTGGGCCGTCTCCCTGGCGATGTTCGCACTGGCGTCGGCCGCGCTGACCTACGGCGAGGTCGCGGGGTGGACCAGCGCGTCGTTCCGGATCTTCTACCTCTTCGGGGGCGTCCTCGTCGTCCCCTGGTTGGCCCTCGGCACGGTCCAGATCTCCACGCAGGACCGGCTGAACCTGCGGGTACTGGGTGGCACCGCGTTGGTGGTGGGGACGCTGTTGACCGTCCCGATGGTGCTCGGCGACACCGAGGCCCTGTTCGTGCCCGGCATCGTCCTCGCGGGTCTCTGGGGACTCCTGCTCCTGACGGCGCCCCCACAGGGCGTGACCGCCGGGTCGTCGGTGCTGATCGCGACGTTCACCGTCATCGCGACGTTCGGGGTCACGGCTGGCGTGTTGGATGGTCCGGTTCCGGCGGACCGCCTCCCCGAGGGCAGCGAGCTGTTCGCGCCGGGGATCCGCGGCTTCGCCGTCGGAGGCAACGCGCTCGGGGCGGTCCTGGTGGTGGTGGGCGCCGTCACCTCCGCGTGGAGGATGCGGGGGCACGGCACCCCGCACCGGGTCGTCGGCAACCTGCTGATCGGGCTGGGGGTGCTGGTCGCGGCGTCGGGCGGGTTCCTCGCCTTCCTCGGGGAGACCGCGAGCCACGCGATCGCGTTCGCGATCGGGGTCACCATCATGTACGCCGGGTTCACCCGGACGACGCGGGTGCTGGGAGCGCCGCCTCGCGCCGCCGACCCGCAACGGGAGCACGTCGGACGGGGCGACACGTGACGAGCAGGGGGGCGACGGGGTGGCGGTGACGCTCGGGACCGGACGGCGACGGCGTCGGGTCGTCGTCGAGCTGTACACGCGGGAGAACTGCGGGCTCTGTGAGGAGGCCGAGGAGCTGGTGGCGACCGAGGCTCGCGGCGCACACGTGCGCTACATCGACATCGACCAGGATCCCGACGTACAGGCTCGGTACCACATCCGCGTCCCGGTGGTGGTGGTCGACGGCCGCGAGGTCGCCGAGGGACGCGTCAGCGAGGGGGCCGTGCGCAACGCGATCCGCCGCGCACGCCGTGGTCGCTGGTCGGAGTGGCGTCGAGCGTGACCGACACGAACCACCGCGCGATCCCCGAGGCCACCGTCGCCCGGCTGCCCCTGTACCTGCGTGCGCTGTACGAGCTCACCGAGCGTGGGCACGACACGGTCTCGAGCGATGGGCTGGCGCAGGCGGCCGGTGTGAACAGCGCCCAGGTTCGCAAGGACCTGTCCTGCCTCGGGTCGCACGGGATCCGGGGGGTCGGCTACGGGGTCGCGGACCTGCTCGGCCTCATCACCCGGGTGCTCGGTCTCGACCGCGACTGGCGGGTCGTGCTGGTGGGGGTCGGCAACCTCGGACGGGCGCTCGCGAGCTACGGCGGCTTCGGCGAGCGGGGGTTCCGGATCGCCGCGCTCGTGGACGCCGATCCGGGAAAGGTCGGGCAGGTGGTCGCCGGGCACCGGATCGAGGCGTTGGACGAGCTCGCGTCGATCGTGGAACGCGACCAGATCGCCATCGCCGTCCTGACCGTCCCTGCCGATGCCGCGCAGACCGTCGCCGACCGCCTGGTCGCCGCCGGCGTGACCGCGATCCTCAACTTCGCCCCCGCTCACCTCGAGGTCCCCTCCGGCATCTCGGTGCGGAAGGTCGACCTGTCCACCGAGCTGCAGATCCTCGCCTACCACGAACGTGACCGGGCGCGTCCAGCAGCAGGCTCCGTTCGAACGGACGAGGGCCGCTAGACTGGCCGTGGCCGTCCGGTCACCGCGGACGGCGATGATGCCCCGCGCCCCGACCGCCCCCCGCAAGAGGCCCGATGCCCGTCCTCACCGTCGGTCTGAACCACCGCACCGCCGACTTCACCCTGCTCGAACGGGTCGCGGTACCCGTCGAGGAGTACCCCAAGGCGCTGCGGTCGCTGCAGTCCCTCGACCACGTCAACGAGGTCGCGGTCCTGTCGACCTGCAACCGGGTCGAGCTCTACGCCAACGTCACCCGGTTCCACGCGGGCCTGCACGAGCTGCTGAGCTGGCTGTCCTCCCGCGGTGACCTCGACCCGCACGTGCTGGACGCCGTCCACTACACCTTCCACGACGACCGGGCCGCCGCGCACCTGTTCGCCGTCGCGAGCGGGGTCGACTCCATGGTCGTCGGCGAGCACCAGATCGCCCTCCAGGTCAAGGAGGCCGCCGGCATCGCCCGTGACGAGGGCACCAGCCGGCGGGTCCTGCAGACGCTCTTCAACCGGGCACTGCACACCTCCAAGCGGGTGCGGTCCGAGACGGACATCTCCAGGGGCGCATCCTCGATGGTCGAGGTCGGACTCGACGTCGCCGCGCGCAGGTGGGACGGGGGCCTGGCCGGACGCACCGTCCTGGTGGTTGGGGCCGGGGCGATGGGTGCCCTCACCGCCGAGCGCCTGCGGGATGCCGAGGCCGCACGCGTCCTCGTCCGCAACCGCACCCTCGACAAGGCCGAACGGCTGGCCGCGAAGGTCGACGGCGAGGTCGTGCTCGAGGGTGGACTGCGCGACGCGGTCCACGCCTCCGACCTCGTGGTCTGTTGTACGGGCGCCGCGATGCCGCTCATCGATGCGGAGCTCGTGGTCGACGCGTCCCGTCACCGCGACCCCGACCGGGGGCTCGTGCTCCTGGACCTGGCGATGCCGCGCAACGTCGACCACGCCTGCGACGACCTCGACGGGGTCACGGTGATCGACCTCGACGCGATCCGCTCCGTGGCCGACCCGACGGTCACCGGGGAGGTCCTCGATGCCGCCCGCGAGATCGTCGAGGACGAGGCCGCCGCGTTCCTGGCGTGGACCCGTGCCGTCGAGGTCGAGCCCACGATCCGTGCGCTGCGCGAGCACGCCGAGGAGATCCGCCGCGCCGAGCTCGACCGGCTCGGCGCCAAGCTGGGCGACCTCGACGAGCGGGAGCGCGAGGCGGTCGAGGCCCTGACCCGCGGGATCGTCAACACCCTCCTGCACGACCCGACCGTGCGGCTCAAGTCGTTCGCGGATCTGGGCGGTGCCGAGCAGCACGCTCTCGCCCTCCGCGAGCTGTTCGACCTCGACGAGTAGCCGGTGACCGCACCGTGGCGGGTGGCCACGCGGCGCAGCCGCCTGGCCCGGACGCAGGCACAGCACGTCGCCGACGCCCTGTCGGAGGCCACGGGGCGGCCGGCTGAGCTCGTACCGCTGTCCACGACGGGGGACGACCACCCGGAGCGGGCCGTCGAGGCGTTCGATGCCAAGGGGTTGTTCGTCGACGGGGTCCGCCAGGCGGTCCTCGACGGTCGCGCGCACGTCGCGGTCCACTCCTTCAAGGACCTGCCGAGCGAGCGCTTCGCCGGGCTCCTGGTCGGAGCGGTCCCGCGCCGTGAGGATCCGCGCGACCTGCTGGTGACCCGGGACGGGGCGCGGCTGTCGACGCTGCCGCGTGGGGCGACCGTCGGCACGTCGAGCGCCCGCCGACGGGCGCAGCTGCAGCGTGTGCGCCGCGACCTGCTGGTCCAACCGCTCCGCGGCAACCTCGACACCCGCCTCGCGCGTATCGCCGAGGGGCACCTGGACGCCGTGGTCGTCGCGTTCGCGGGGGTCCGCAGGCTCGGACCGACCGATCTAGAGGTGAAGGCGATCCCGTTGGAGCACGGCGAGTGCCTCCACGCGCCAGCCCAGGGGGCGTTGGCGATCGAGTGCCGCGAAGACGACGGCGGGACCCTCGACGCGCTCAAGCTGATCGAGGACGACGAGACGCGGACGCTCGTCCGCGCCGAGCGGGCGCTGCTGGCGCGGCTGCAGGGCGGCTGCACGGCGCCGATCGGGGCGCACGCCACGCTCCTCGACGGCGGCAGGATGGAGCTCCTGGGGATGGTGTCCGATCCCGGCGGGACCAACCTCCACCGCGCCAGCCACCAGGCCGCCGCGGATCAGCCCGAGATGCTCGGCCGCGCCCTGGCGGAGACGCTGCTCGAGGCGGGGGGTCGCGAGGTCATGGACCGTCTCCGCCGCCACGACGGCGAGATCCCCATGGGAGGCCCGTGAGTGGACGACGTGAGCCCGCTACAGGGGGTCTCGGTCCTGGTCCCCCGCGCCCCGGAACAGGCCGAGGCGTTGTCCAGCCGGATCCGCGACCTCGGGGGCGAACCCATCGAGGCTCCGACGATCGAGATCCTCCCGGGTGACGTCGACGTGCTGGGGCAGGCTCTGCGCGAGCTCGCCGACGGTGCGTTCGCCGCGATGTGCCTGACATCCCCGAACGGCGTCGACGCCGTCGCGGACGCCCTGGCGCGGGCGGAGCTCGCCCCCGAGACGCTCACGCGGGCCCTCATCGCGGTCGTCGGGCCCGGGACGGCGCGAGCCCTACGCGCGACGTTGAGCGTGGAGCCGTCGCTGATGCCCGATCGTTCCACGACCGCCGCGCTGGCCGAGGCGTTCCCCCCCGGCGAGGGGCGTGTCCTGCTGCCCCGTGCCGACATCGCGTCCGAGGCGCTGCCCGACGGTCTCCGCGCCAAGGGCTACGAGCCCGTGACGATCGACGCGTACGTGACGGGCCGGCCGGACGAGCTCGCGCCGGAGGCCGCCCGCCGGCTCCAGGAGGGGACGATCGACCTGATCGCCTTCACCTCGTCGTCGACCGTCCGCAACTTCGTGGAGCTCACCGCGAACCTGGACTGGACGGGCACGGTGGTGTCGATCGGGCCGGTGACCAGTCGCACCTGCCGGCGAGCCGGGATCGAGGTGGCCGTCGAGGCGGACCCCCACGATCTCAGCGGACTGCTGGACGCGCTCGTCCGGGCCGCGGGGTCTCGGCGCGCCTGAGGGCGTGACCCTTCGTCCTCCCGGCCCCACAGCGCGCTCGTAGCCTCGGGTCGAGGAGGCGTTCGTGGCGCTCAAGGACAAGCTGCGCGACAAGCCGGTGATCGGCACGGTCATCGCGGTCCAGGAGCGTTACGCCGACGATCTCGGCAACCAGCTCGCCGGGAGCATGGCGTTCTTCATGTTCCTGTCGATCTTCCCGATCCTGCTGGCCGCACTGGCCATGGCCGGGTTCTTCCTGCAGGGCGACCCGGCGGCGCAGCAGCAGCTGATCGACGCGGTCACCCAGACCGTGCCGGGCCTGGGCGAGGCGATGGGCGACACCGTCGACACCGTGGTCGACAACCGCCGGGTCCTCGGGGTGGTCGGTTTCCTGGGCGTGGTGTTCGCCGGGCTGCGGGTGGTCGATTCCGCCCAGGTCGCGACCTCCCAGATCTACCGCTACCGGGACGACGCCAACCCGGCGCTCAAGAAGGTCCGCGCGTTGGGGCACCTCGTCGTCCTGGGGCTCCTCGCGATCGCTGGGGCGGCAGCCGCGGGGCTCGGGGCGTTCCTCGGCGACGCCGCGCGGGGGATCGGTGTCCCCGAGGACCTGGCGATGACCCTCGCGGTCGTGGGCCCCATCGTGGCCTTCGCCCTCGACCTGACGTTCTTCCTGGTCGCCTACCGACTGCTCGCGGTCGGCGAGGGACCGTCGTGGCGCGACCTCTGGCCAGGAGCGCTCCTCGCGGCGATCGGCTGGACGCTCCTCAAGCTCTTCGGGGCCGCCTACGTCGGCAGCCAGGCCGAGAAGTGGAACGAGCTGCTCGGCACGCTGGGATCGATCATCGCGGCCATGCTGCTGCTCTTCCTGGCGGGGCGTATCTACGTGCTGGGGGCCGAGCTCAACGCGGTGCGATGCGAGCAGGACGGCCGCGAGCTGTTCCCACACGCCGGCGGGTCCGGGACCGGGGAGCGCGAACGCCATCGTGACCACGAGGGCGCCGCTGCCGGCGCCTGACCGGCGCGGGTGCCTGACTCGTATAGTCGGGGCATGGCAACCTACCCGGAACGTCGACTCCGGCGGCTCCGCCGCACCCCGGCGCTGCGACGGGCGTTCACCGAGACGCGGCTGGACCCTGCCGACCTCGTCGCCCCGCTGTTCGTCAAGGACGGCATCGACGAGCCCACCCCGGTGGGATCGATGCCCGGGGTCATGCAGCACACCCGCGCATCCGTCCGCGAGGAGGCCAAGCGGCTCCACGCGGCCGGGGTGACCAGCCTGATCCTCTTCGGCATCCCGGACGAGAAGGACGAACGCGGCACCTCGGGATGGGATCCCGACGGACCCGTGCCCGCCGCCACCCGGGCGATCCGTGGCGACCTCGGTGACGGGGTCGTGATCTGGGCCGACACGTGTCTCTGCGAGTACACCTCCCACGGGCACTGCGGTCCGTTGACCGCCGACGGGGCCACCGTCGACAACGACGCCGCCGTCGAGGGGTACGCCCGCCAGGCCGTGGTCCAGGCCGAGGCCGGCGCCGACCTCGTCGCGCCGTCCGGGATGATGGACGGGCAGGTGGCCGGCATCCGCGCCGCGCTGGACGACCGCGGGCTCGAGCACGTCGGGATCGTCGCGTACGCGGCCAAGTTCGCCTCCGGCTTCTACGGCCCGTTCCGCGATGCCGCCGAATCCACCCCCTCGTTCGGCGACCGGGCGACCTACCAGGAGACTCCGGCCAACCGTCGCGAGGCCCTGCGCGAGGTCGCTCTCGACGTCGCCGAAGGAGCCGACGTCATCATGGTCAAGCCGGCGCTGCCCTACCTCGACGTCCTCGCCGAGGTCCGAGCGACCTACGACCTCCCCACCGCCGCCTACCAGGTGTCCGGGGAGCACGCGATGATCGCGGCAGCGGCGGAGCGGGGCTGGATCGACGGCGACCGGGTCATGCTCGAGGCCGCCACGTCGATCAAGCGGGCCGGCGCCGACCAGATCCTCACGTACGGCGCCGCCCGGATCGCTGAGTTGCTAGCCACGTGAATCCGTGACGGTCAGCGGCCGCGCATCCGTTCCCGCCCCCGCTGCCACCCTCGGCGCAGCATCCGGCGTGCCCGGCCGCTCATCCGGTCGGGTCCCGGCTCCCGGAGCCGTCGGAGGAAGGCCGCGGTCGCGGCGCTGACCCCGTCCGGGTCGGTCTCCCACACCTGGCCGTGTCCAGCGCCGGCGACCGCGAGGTACGTCACGAGGTCGGGCCGGCGGCGGGCGAGCGCCGCACTGGTGTCGCCCGGGACGCGCTCGTCCGCGTCGCCGTGCACGATCAGCATCGGGGTGACGAAACGGTCAGCGGCCCCAACGTGGTCCAGCGCCCCCCAGTCGACCCCCGTCCGACCCCAGATCGTCGCCAGAGCGGCGGGGACGAGCACGGGGATCAGCGGTCGCGGCACGCCCTCCCGGACGAGCCCGTTGCGGATCGATGGGGGCCAATGGAGGACCGGGGCGTCGAGGATCACACCCCGGACCCGATCCGCGTGCCCCGAGGTCCGCAGGAACGTGCACACGGCCGTCCCCCCCATCGAGTGGCCCGCCAGCACGACGTCACGGGCCCCGTTCCCGATCGCGTGGACCACCGCACCCTCGACGTCCTGCCACTCGCTGTAGCCCAGGTGGTGCAGGCCGTCCCCGCTGGCCGGCGCGTCCGGGTCGTTGCGGTACGCGATCGCGAGCGTGGTCAGCCCGTGGTCACCGAACGTCGGCAGCCACGGCATCACCTGGCCGCGGCGGCCATCCCGGCCGTGGACGAACACCACCCACGTGTGGCCGCCACCGGACGGCGGGTCGAAGCGCCACGCGGGCATCTCGCCGGCGGGCGAGTGGTAGGTGACCTCCTCGACGGGGAGGCCTGCGGCGGCCGGATCCACCTCCGCCTCCACAGGTTCCACGGGGGTCAGGACCTGGTCGGCGATGCGCCACCCGGCGGCCGCCGTCGCGGTGACGGCCCCCGCGCCGGCGATCGTCGCCCCCACCTTGGCTGCCAACCCCACAGGTCCCTCCGGCGTCGACGTGGTCGGCGAGCCTAACGGCACGCCTCCACCCTCACGCTGGCCGTAGGCTCGGGTGCATGGACCGTTCGACCTCCGAGGACCTGTTCGACCGCGCCGTCCGCGCGATCCCCGGCGGCGTCAACTCGCCCGTCCGGGCCTTCGGTTCGGTCGGCGGCACGCCTCCGTTCCTGACCCGGGGTGCCGGCGCCCACGTCTGGGATGCCGACGGCAACCGCTACATCGACCTCGTCCAGTCCTGGGGTCCCCTCCCGCTCGGTCACGCTCACCCCGAGGTGATCGCCGCGGCCCGCTCGGCCGTCGACGCGGGCACGACGTTCGGGGCGCCGACGCCGGGGGAGGTCGAGCTCGCCGAGGAACTGGCCGAGGCCGTGCCCGGTCTGGACCAGGTGCGGTTGGTGAACTCCGGCACCGAGGCCGCGATGAGCGCGCTGCGGCTCGCGCGGGGCGCGACCGGCCGAGCGCGCATCCTCAAGTTCGCGGGGCACTACCACGGTCACAGCGACGCGCTGCTGGTCGACGCCGGCTCCGGGGTCGCGACCCTGTCGATCCCCGGGTCTCCCGGCGTGACCGCGGGCGCCGCCGGTGACACGGTCGTCGTGCCCTGGAACGACCTTCATGCGGTCGACGCCGCCGTGGACCAGCACGGCCAGGACCTGGCCGCGATCGTGTGCGAACCGGTCGCCGCCAACATGGGGCTGGTACCGCCTGCTGACGGGTTACTCGAGGCGCTCCGGCTGCGCGCCGACCGGAGCGGGGCGCTGCTCGTGTTCGACGAGGTCATCACCGGGTTCCGCCTCGGTCGCGGAGGTGCCCAGGCGCGCTACGGGGTCACGCCCGACCTCACCGTCATGGGCAAGGCGATCGGTGGCGGGTTCCCGCTGGCCGCGTTCGGCGGCCGACAGGAGGTCATGGCCGAGCTCGCCCCCGCTGGACCCGTCTACCAGGCCGGCACCCTGTCCGGGAACCCGGTCGCGGTCGCTGCGGGACTGGCCCAGGTGCGCCTGCTGCGCGACGACGTCTTCGTCGAGCTCGAGCGCACCACGACGCGCCTCGTCCAGGGTCTGCGACCGGCGCTGTCCGACGTGGGCGGATCGGTCCGCCAGCTGGGCACCCTGGCCGGCGTCGTGTTCGGGGCGGGTGAGGTGCGTGACTACCGCGAGGCCAGAGCGGCCGACCACGATGCCTACGGACGCTTCTTCCACGCCATGCTCGACCGCGGGGTCTACCTCGCCCCCTCCGGCTACGAGGTGATGTTCACGTCGACCGCCCACGACGACGACACCGTGGATCTGGTGATCGCCGCGGCCGAGGACGCCGCGGCGGAACTCCGGACCGCCGCTGACCCGTTGCCGTGAACGAGATGTCCCACCCCGCGACCGTGCTTACCCTCCTCGCCGTCCTCGTGACGGCGGGCTGCGGCGTGACGGGCGGGGGCGATGGACCCGACCAGGTGAGCGCCCCCGGTGCGCTGTCCACCCTCGCGGGGGGCACCCTGCTGCCCGAGGCGACCCTCCCGGACCTGCACGGCGGCGATGCGCTCCACGTGCCGTCGGACCTCACCGGCCAGCCGGCCGTCCTCAACTTCTGGGCCACCTGGTGCGCCTTCTGCGTCGAGGAGATGCCCGACCTCGAGGAGGTCCACCAGCAGCTCGGCGGACGGGTCACCTTCGTGGGCATCGACCAGGACGACGATGTCGACAAGGCCAGGACGCTGGCCGAGCGCACGGGTGTCACCTACCGACTCGTCATCGACGACGACGGTTCCTACTTCCGGGAGGTCCAGGGGAGGGGCATGCCGACGACCGTCCTCGTGACCGAGGACGGCACGATCGCCCACCGTCACAGTGGGCCGCTCGACGCGGAGCAGCTCCGCGACCTCCTCGAGGAGCACCTCGGGATAGATGTCCCCGCCCCCACCGCGACGTCGTGACGCGCCCGATCCGCCTGCCCCCCGCCCGTGATTGTTGGCCGTTCTCGGCCGCTGGTAGGCTCGCGCCCCGCCCGACCGCCCTGCCGGTTCGGCGGGGGAACACGGCCGCGGAACCGACCCTCCGCGACCGCATCCCGCACACCGGACGACCACCGCACGACAGGGAGCAAGCTTGAGCTGGCTCGGTGACTTCTTCGGGGCCATCCCCGAGGCGCTGCGTGCCCTGTACGAGTTCGGGGACCCCAGCGGCGTGGGCAACGGGTGGTGGGGCTTCGTGATCGCCGCCATCTGGGGTATCGGCCTGTGCGCCGTCCCCCTGGCCATCGCCTACCGCACCTACGGGGAACGCGAGTGGATCTCCGCCACGATGGGCACGATCGGCGGGTTCACCGTGCTCTGGTGGGTCTTCGGGGTCCTGCCATCCGCGTGGCTGTACTACGCGGACGCCAACAAGGAGGTCCTGCAGGACCGCATCATCCCGACCTCCTTCACCCTCACGATCAACGGGGTCTACTTCCCGATCGCGACCAACCTGTACGACGTGATCCGCGACACCGTGGTCGTGGTCCAGCACCTGATCGCCCTCGGGGTCGTCTTCTGGGCCGCGCTCGCGCTCCAGAAGCGGTTCCCGAAGCAGCTCGCCCCGGGCGAGGAGAAGTCCGACTCCACGGGTGGGTACAAATGATGTCCGCGATGCACGGGGAAGTGATGGCCCATGGGTAAGACCGATCGGGGCGAGCACCCCCTCATGTTCGACGACTACACCGTCGAAGGGGTCGACGCCGAGTGGCTCCAGGAGCGCGTGAAGCCCAAGCGGCACATCGGCCTCACCGCCGAGCTCTGCATCCTGTGCCGGGCCTGCGAGGACGTGTGCCCCTGGGAGTGCATCTTCATGATGTCCCCCGGGATCGTGAAAGGCGCCGACGCCCCCGAGACCCTCGCGCAGGCCCAGTCCGCCGGCGCGATCTTCATCATCGACGACAACGAGTGCACGCGCTGCGCCATCTGCGTCGAACGCTGTCCCTCCGACGCGCTGTGGCTCGGTCGCGTCGAGGGCTACTAGACCTGGCAACTACCGGGCTCCGCCCTACTTGAGTTGCAGAGCGGAGACCCAGGACCCCGAGAGACCCGGAAGAGACCCCCCGAAGAACCCGACAGGAGACCCCCGAGTGTCCCGGTTCAGCGAGATGCTGGAGCGCGTCAAGGAGAAGCGCGAGGATCTGAAGGCCAAGCGGCCCGACAGCCTCGACGACGTCAAGGCGGCGATGCAGGACAACGTCGTCTGGAAGTCGATGTTCCGGCCCGGCTCGATCTACCGGAAGGGCTACCGCGACACCTCGCGGGACCGCGCCCTCGCGGCGATGAACAACGTGCTCTACCACCTGCACCCGGTGAAGGTGAAGCGCCACGGGCTGAAGCTCACCTACACCTACTGCCTCGGTGGTCTGTCGTTCTTCCTCTTCATCTTCCTCACCGTGACCGGCATCTTCCTGATGTTCTTCTACCGGCCGACCGCCGGTGCCGGTCAGGAGCTCGCCTACCTCGACATGCGCAACATCATCGCCGAGGTCAGCTTCGGCAACCTCGTGCGCAACCTCCATCGATGGTCCGCGCACCTCATGGTGTTCACCGTCTTCCTCCACATGGCGCGCGTCTTCTACCACGGCGCCTACAAGCCCCCCCGGGAGTTCAACTGGGTCGTCGGGATCATGCTGCTGCAGCTGACGCTGCTGCTGTCGTTCACCGGCTACCTGCTGCCCTGGGACCAGCTCGCGATCTGGGCCGTCACCGTCGGTACGAACATGATGGGCTACACGCCGGTGTTCGGTTCCCAAGTGCAGTTCGTGTTACTCGGGGGCGTCGAGATCGGTCCCAACACGCTGTTGCGTTGGTACGTGCTGCATGTGCTGTTCCTGCCCTTCATCACCGTGATCTTCCTCACCGTCCACTTCTGGCGCATCCGCAAGGACGGCGGGATATCGGGGCCGCTGTGAGCCTGAGCCAGGGAGCCGCCGTATGAGCGAAGAGGTCCAGATCGATCAGGAGGTCTACGACCGACTGATCGGCGAAGGCAAGTCCGAACGTATCGCCCGGGCCAAGGCCAAGGCCGCCTACGTGCGCAAGCAGAAGGCCGAGGCCGGCGAGAAGCTCGGTCCGGTCGACCCCGAGGAGCAGAAGAAGCGCGCTCAGGAGGCCGGCATCGGCGCCGGTGACGGTGGCGACGGCGGCGGTCAGCAGGCCGCGGCGGCGGTCGCGACCCAGGACGCCACCGGCGGTCGCCTCACGCCGGAACAGCGGGCGGCACGCGTCCAGACCTCGCTCGGCAACGGTGGCGATGCCCCCAAGCTGCAGGCCACCGAGGACCACACCCACCGCTTGCTCGCGATGATCCCCCCCGAGGGCATCCAGCAGGTCCGCTCGAAGCAGCAGGACAAGGTCTACACGTGGCCGCACCTGCTCGCCGTCGAGTTCGTGTCCCTGCTCGTGGTCACCGCGGTGCTGCTGGTCGTCAGCTACTTCCTCGACCCGACGTTCCGCGACCTCGCCAACCTCAACCTCACCCCGAACCCCTCGAAGGCACCGTGGTACTTCCTGGGCCTCCAGGAGCTGCTGCGCTACTTCCACCCGATGGTCGCCGGGGTCACGATCCCCGGTGTCGGTCTGGTGATCCTCGGTGGTGCCGCCTACTTCGACAAGAACCCCTCGATGCGCCCCGAGCAGCGCAAGTTCGCCGTCATGGCCTTCACGTTCTTCATGACGATGTGGACCTGGCTCGTGGTGTTCGGGTCCTTCTTCCGAGGGCGGGGCTTCAACTTCGTGTGGCCCTGGCTCGACGGCCTCTTCTTCGAGATGAGAGCGAGTGACCCATGGCTGACACCAAGCTCGGGAACGTCAAGCGGCGCGACTTCCTCCGCGTCGGGCTCGTCGCGGGCACCGTCGGCTCCCTCGGGGCCTTCGGCGCTGCCGCACTGGGGTTCATGTGGCCGACCCTGGGGGAGGGTTTCGGCGCCCAGATCGCCGTCGGCAACGCCGAGGAGATCGCCGGCCAGATCGGCTCCGAACGCGCCCCGGTCTACTACGCGCCGGGCCGGCTCTACGTCGTCACGTGGGATCCCAACGTCCCCGGCGCCGAGGCGCAGTACGGCGAGGACCACGTGGTCCTCGACTCCGGCGTGGGGCTCATGGCGCTGTACCAGAAGTGCGTCCACCTCGGCTGCAAGGTGCCGTGGTGCCAGTCGTCCCAGTGGTTCGAGTGCCCGTGCCACGGGTCGAAGTACAACAAGTACGGCGAGTGGATGGACGGGCCGGCGCCGCGGGGCCTCGACCGCTTCCCCTCCACCGTCGACGACTCCGGCCAGTTCGTCGCCAACACCGGTGTCCTTCGGACCGGCCCCGCCCGGACCGCCCGCGTGCTGCAGCAGGAGCCCGAAGGCCCCCACTGCGTGGATCTGTGATCTGGCGACCACCGGCTCCGCCCTGCGTGAGTCGCAACCCGCGTTGACCCAGACCCCGAACACCAGGCAACAGACGTGAACCCGACAACCCGCAAGGCGATCGCAGAGGGATCATGAGCGCAAGGGACATCGCCGTCATCGTGCTGCTGGTCGGCCTCGCCGGCTTCGCGGTGGCGTACTTCCTGGTCGGACCCGGCCGTCGCCGCGGCCCCAAGCCCGCCGGTGACATCCCGCTGGCCGTCCGCCCCTACCACTCCGACGACGAGCTCGAGTCGTCCGGGCTGGAACGGGCCATGGCGTGGGGCGTCGCGATGGTCATGTTCATGGCGCTGTTCCTGCCCGTGTACTGGCTGCTCGAACCCGAGCGCATCGAGGAGAAGCAGCAGGAGTACTTCCGGGAGGACGCTGACGCCGGTCGACTGGCCTTCGCCGAGACGTGCGCCAGCTGCCACGGCAGCGACGCCAGCGGAGGCTTCGCCTCGTTCCAGATCCCCGACAGCGACCGCACGATCCAGTGGCCGGCCCCCAACCTGTCCAACATCGTCGCGCGCTACGAGAACCAGGACGTCAAGCCCCTCGACATCCGGGACTTCATCACGCAGACGATCCGACGGGGTCGCCCCGGGACACCCATGCCCGCGTGGAGCGCGGCGTTCGGTGGGGGGATGAACGACCAGGAGATCAACCGGATCGTCGACTACATCCTGTCGATCCAGAACGAGGACCTCCCGGACGAGGAGTCCTTCCAGGGCGCCAGCGGCGGCGAGGTCTTCGACGCCAACTGCGCACGTTGCCACGGCTTCGACGCGCAGGGGCGCGCCGCGCCCGGCCTGCACGACGTCTTCGCCCGCTACGGCGGGGGTGAGTCCGGTCGGATCGCCGTGCGCACCACGATCGAGAACGGACGCCTGGTGCCGACCGGAGCCAACATGCCGGCCTGGGAGGGTGTCCTGAGCGGATCGGCCATCTCGAAGGTCGTCGACTACCTCGAGACCCTCCAGGACGAAGGGGCCAGCCAGTGAACGCGCTGCTCACGCTGACCCTCCTCGCCACCGAGGAAGGCGTCCCTCCGGACCACATCGCCGCGACGATCGTCCCGATCATCGGCGCGTTCTTCTTCTGCGGCAGCGTCTACCTGCTGCTCTGGTCGATCTACGGCTGGAAGAAGGGGGCGCTCGTCTACGGCATCGCGTTCTTCGGCTTCGGGGCGCTGATCGGCCTGTTCTGGTGGTTCGGCGCCCCGGGCACCCCGATCGCCACGGGCCCGACCTACTTCCCCGGCCAGGAGTCGAACCGGTACTCCGCCAAGTGGTACCCGATGGAACCCGGCTCCGAACGGGCCGAGCACTTCGGCGTCACGAACTCGCTCGAGCCCTTCCAGACGCCCCAGGAGTACCTCGGACTCGGTGACCTGCCCCAGGACGAGCTCGAGAACAACGACGCCTACTCCGCGCTGGCCGGTGACCTGTCGCAGGCCGGTGACGCGATGCTCGCCGTCTACCTGCCCACCGGGAGCGGTGACAGCCCGATCATCGGCGCCGACAGACGCACACGGCTCACCGACGCCGCCGGTCAACCACGGGAGGGCGAGATGCCCGCCACCCCGTTCTTCACCGCGCGCGTCAAGCCCGACGAGGACGGCGACGGGATCGTGCTCGTCACCCGCGACCAGGAGTTGCGAGTCGCCGGCGCCCCCCTCCAGGTGGTCGCGAACTTCTCGTACACCGACGAGCAGGGGGCACCCAAGACCCGCGAGGTCGTGGTCGAGGAGCAGAACTTCTACGCGTTCCAGGATCCCGGTGCGATCTGGTTCCCATCCGCCATCTGGACCGTCGTCATGGGGCTGCTCACCTTGGGGTGCCTCGCCGGTCTCGACCGGATCGAGATGCGCGAGAAGGAGACGGTCCGGGAACGCCAACCGGTCGGCGCCGGGGCGGCCTAGACCCGGCGGAACACGCCGGGCACGCGGGAACGTTGCCTCGGTAGGCGGCCCCCGCCCCGGGCCCGCCTGTCCAGCTCCCACGTCCACGCCCCGGGAACGCATGCCCCCACAACGCCCCTGGAAGCTCGCGCTCGTCGCCGTCCTCGTGCTGGCCACGGCCTGCGGGGCCAGCGCCCCTGCCGCCGAGTGCGTGGAGGTCCCCGGCGGCCGGTCGTGCGTGGACGTCATCGCTCCCGAGGACCGCGAAGCAGCTCCCGACCAGGTCATGCCCACCGTCGAGGGGGACGGCGAGCTCGGCCTCAGCGCGTTCCGCGGCGACGTCGTCGTCCTCAACTTCTGGGCGTCCTGGTGCGGACCGTGTCGCCGGGAACAGCCCGACCTGAACGAGGCCCACGAGGCCCTCGCCGGCGACGGGGTGTCGTTCCTCGGGGTCGATCTCCAGGACAGCCGCAGCAACGCCCAGGCGCACGTCCGGGAGTTCGAGATCCCCTACCCGAGCCTGTACGACCCGGACAGCTCCTACGCCGCACGGTTCGCCGGGATCAGCCCCAGTGCGATCCCCTCGACGTTCCTGATCGACCGGGAGGGACGCGTCGCGGTCCGCCTCTACGGCACCACCACGGCCGCGGAGCTCGCCGCACTCGTCCCCCACGTCGCGCAATAGCCTGGACCCCCGTGGATATCGCTGAGACCGTCCAGACCCTGATCAGGGACGCGAACCTGCTCGTCGCGGCGTTCGTCGCGTTCGCGGCCGGTCTGGTGTCGTTCGCGAGCCCCTGCGTGGTCCCGCTCGTGCCCGGCTACGTGTCGTACGTCGCCGGGCTGTCCGGTTCCGACCTCGAGGCGGAGGCGACCGAGCACCGCGGCCGCGTCCTGGCAGGGTCGCTGCTCTTCGTCCTCGGGTTCGCCGTCCCCTTCACGATGATCGGTATCGCCGCGGGGACCCTCACGTTCCTCCAGCAGAGCACCGTCGCCCAGGTCGTGATGGGCCTCGTGGTGATCGCGATGGGCCTGCTCCTGGCTTCCGGGCGGCTCGTGACCGAGTGGCGGATCACGCACGACCTGCCCGGTCGCGGGGTCGCGGCCGCGCCGGTCCTCGGGTTCGTCTTCGGCGTCGGATGGGTCCCGTGCGTGGGACCGGCCCTCGGCGCGATCCTCACGCTCGCGGCCTCGGTGAGCGGTGGAGCCACACGCGGCGGCATCCTCGCCTTCATCTTCGCGCTCGGGCTCGGACTGCCGTTCGTGCTCGTGGCGGTCCTGTTCCGTCGGGCCGCTGGGGCGCTGGCGTGGATGCGACGACACGGACGTCAGCTGCAGCTCGCCGGCGGCGGGCTGCTGGTGCTGACCGGGCTCGCGATCGCCACCGGGCTGTGGGAAGTGATGATCCGCTGGATGCGTCCGCTCATCAGCGGCTTCACGCCACCCGTGTAGATGGCCGACCTCCCCGCCCGCCCGCTGATCCCCGGTCCCGTCGAGACGGCGGTCCTGTTCTGGCGCTGGCTCCGCCGCATGCGGACCGCGCTGTACCTGCTGGGGGCACTGGGTGTCGCCGTGCTGATCGGCACGGTCGTACCGCAGCGACCGAACGTGCCCGAGACCGTGTCACGCTGGCTCGCCGGGACCGAGGGTCCGGGGCAGACCGCTGGGCAGGCGCTCCAGACGCTGGGGATGTTCGACGTCTTCGGGGCGCCGTGGTTCATCGTCCTGCTGATCCTGCTGTTCGTGTCGCTCACCGCGTGTCTGATCCCTCGCGTGCGAGCCTTCTGGCGGACCGCCCGCTACGGCCGACCTCCGCTCGCCCGCGACCTCGGTGGCCGGTCCCACGCCCGGAGCTTCACGACCGCCCTGGACCCGGGCTCCGCGGTGGTGCGCTCGCGCGAGCTGCTGGCGGGTGCGAGGTACCGCACACGCACCGACGAGGACGCCGACCCGAGGTCGGCACCCGTGCGCTCGGATCCGGATGGGGCGGTGGTCGCCGCGCCCGCGGACGACACCTCCTCCACCTGGTCCAGGGTCGAGCACGACCCGGTCGATCTGGACGCCTCGCACGGAGGTCCGGCCGCCCGGCAGGTCGCCGGCGAGAAGGGGCACCTCGCCCGCGAGGGCGGCTCGCTCGCGTTCCACCTGTCGTTCTTCGCGATCCTCATCGGCGTCGTCCTCGGCGAGCTCACGTCCTTCGTCGGCCAGGTCGGTGTCGTGGAACGCCAGGCGTTCTCGGACACGCCGGTCGCCTACTGGACCGCCGACCCCGGACGGTGGTGGTCGCCGTCGGATCACACCGGCTTCCGTCTGCAGCTCGAAGACTTCGAGGTCGAGTGGACCGAGACCGGCTTGCCCGTCGAGTTCACGTCCGACGTCACCCTCACGTCCAGCGATGGGTCGGTCGTCCGCGAGGAGACGACGGTCGTGAACGACCCGATCGTCTTCCAGAGGATGAAGATCCACCAGCTCGACTGGGGGTGGGCGCCGCGCATCGTCATCGAGGACACTCGGGGGGACGTCGCCGTCCCGCACGACGGCTACATCACGATGACGGCGACCGACCAGCCGGGGGTGTGGCGGGGGGTCGTGAAGGCCCCGGCAGCTCGCCCGCAGATCGGCGTCGAGCTGTTCCTGTTCCCCAGCGCGCCCCAGAACGAGGCCGGCGAGCTCGTTCCGACCGGGCGGCCGCAACCCGAGGCCCCGGCGATCGTCTACCAGGTCTGGGAGGGCGATCTGCAGCTCGACGGGGTGCAGGGGGTCGATGAGCTCGACACCACTCGGATGAGGCAGGTCGCCAGGGGTGGTCTGCGCCCCGGCAGCTCGGTCGAGATCGCTGACGGCGTCACGCTGGGGTTCCCGGAGCTGGACCAGTGGGTCGGGTTCCAGGTCAGCCGGCGCCCCACCGTCCCGTTGCTGCTCGCCGGCGCCACCGTTCTCCTCGTTGGGCTCCTCCCCGCGCTGTACGCTTACCGCCGCCGCATCTGGGTCGAGGCGGCGCCGGACCCCCGGACCGGGCTCACCCGGATCACCGTCGCCGGGCACGCCTACCAGCGCCCACAGGCCTTCGACGACGAGTTCACACGGATCGTCGAGGAGCTCCGTGAGCGTCTGGAGACCGACCCGCGCCCCCACGACCGCGCCCGAGAGGTGGGAGTCCGATGACCGAAGTGCAGCTCGCGGAGCTGTCCAGGACCCTGTTCTTCCCGTGGACGTTCCTCGCGTACATCGGCGCCATGGTCGCCTACTTCTTCCGTCTCGCGTTCACCAAGATCGATCGCGAGGAGGGCGACCGCGCGACCGCGGGGACGATCGTCGGCCGACTCGGGGTCGGCCTGCTCGCGGTCGGACTGGTCCTGCACCTCGGGTCGATCGTCACGCGGTCGCTGGCCTCTGGCGTGCGGGTCCCTTGGGGCAACATGTACGAGTACTCGTCGGTGATGGGCTTCGGTGTCGCCGCGATCGCCCTGTTCGGCGTGCACCTCTGGCAGAAGCGCGCCGAGCTCGTCGGGTTCGTGCTGTTCGCCGGACTCGTGCTGATGGGCTCCGCGATCGTCCTGTACACGGACCCGGGGCCGCTGATGCCGGCCCTCCAGACGCACTGGATGAAGATCCACGTCTTCTCGATGATGGTCTCGTCGACGATCCTGACGGTCGCGTTCGTCTTCACCGGCCTGTACCTGATGCGCGACCTCGCCGAGCGGCGCGTCGCCGACCGCCACCGCTTCGAGGGGTCCACGGTGGGGGCCGCCTACTCCCCGGATGCGGTCACCGACGCCGAGACGGTCGACCGCCCCGAGGGCTACGAGGACGACTCCGGCTTCGAGCCACGCACGACGGAGGTGGACGACGCGGCGTACGGCAGGGCCCTGCGTGACGCCGTCAACCCGATCCCCTACGCGATCAGCGCTGCAGCGCTCACCCTCGCCTACGCGCTGCTGTTCCAGAACCCCGTCGCGACCATCGTGGCGCCCGCCGTCGTCGGGCTCGGCACGCTCGCCGCGTGGTGGGCGCTGCCGTACCTCCCGGACGCGGCGACCCTCGACTCCCTGGCTTACCGCACGACCGCCTTCGCGTTCCCGATCCTGACGTTCGGGGTCATCGCCGGCGCGGTCTGGGCCGAGCAGTCGTGGGGCCGGTACTGGGGCTGGGATCCCAAGGAGACCGGGGCGTTCCTGACCTGGGTCGCCTACGCCGGGTACCTGCACTCCCGTGCCACCCGCGGGCTACGCGGCCGTGGCGCGGCCGGGATCGGCATGCTGGCGTTCCTGATCCTGATGTTCACCTACTACGCGGTGAACCTCTGGATCTCCGGACTGCACAGCTACCAGGGCACGGGCGTGGCCGCCTCGAACCCGCCGTACTGGGGGATCGCCGGGGCGTTGGCGATCTACGGGATCGTCAAGCTGGTCACCCGCCGCTCGCGACAGCGGACGTCGCGCGCCTGAGGGTCTCCGCGACCCATCCGGTCGGGGCGCGGGCCCGAACCACCCGGTGACCGACCGAGTGGAGCGAGGACGTGGCCGACGACCTGGACTCCCGGCTGTCCACGCAACTGCCGGCGGTGTTCCCGGCGGCGGTGTTCACGGCGGGGGCGGGTGTCGTGCACCTGGCGGCCGCGGTCCCGCACTTCGCGGACTCCGTGCTGCTGGGGTCGGGGTTCGTGGCGGTCGGGTGGGCGCAACTAGCCGCTGCAGCCCTGCTGCTCCGTCGGCGCCAGGATCGGACCGTCCGCTGGTCCGTCGTTGCTCTCAATGCGGTGGCCGTCGCTGCTTGGGCGTTGTCACGGACGGTCGGACTGCCGGTGGGTCATCCCGGTCCGGAGGCGGTTGGTCTCGCGGACGCGCTGACCGTCGCGCTCGAGGTGCTGGCCGTGGGACTGTTTGTCTGGCGGTCTCGGCTGGCACCGGAGAAACTCCCTCGTTGGCGCCGCGCGGTCGTCCTCGCTTCGACGTGGACGCTGGTCGTCGGGGGCTCGACGCTGGCGATCGCGGACGTCGGCACGCATGGCCACCAGGGCGCGGCTGAAGAGGGCCATGGGCTACACGCGTCGGCCGACGAGCTCGACCACGTCACCGCGCCTGACCCGTCGCGGTCCTCGGCCACCGCTCCGGCGACGAGAGCGATGGCCGACGACATCGCCCCACGGTCGTGGCCCGGAGCGGATCAGGAGGCGCCGTCCACCGGTCCGGAACCAGATCACGACGACACCGACGATGCGGCGCACACCCACGCGCCGGGCGAGGGCCACTGACGTCGAGCCTGGTGCCGGGCGACCCGCTTCGCAGACAGCGCTGTGCGGCCCGACGACATGCGTGGATGCAGGGTCGGGCCGCGGTGGGAGGGGATGTGGTTGTGGGGCTGGTTGCGGGCTTCAGTTGCCATCGTCGGGGCCGTCGTCGGGAGGCGCCCGGCGCAGTCCCGTACCCCGCGGGAGAGTGGTGAAGGTACGGGTGCTGCGACGCCATACCACGGCGCCGCCCGGTTCCGGGGTGGGTTCCCAGCCGTACCGGTGGACGCCTCGCAGGTGCGGCCACGCACCCAGCGAGATGAGCCGGTCGGGTGGTGGCCGTGTCGACGACCATCGATGTGGTGGATGTGGGTCCGGCCTGGCGGGGCCGGGGAGCCGAACCGGCAGCCGCGGTCGCGGGCTCGGACGGCGATGCGGGTCTTGGTGGGGATCCTGTCGGCGTGGGTCAGGTCGGAGACGGCCAGCGGACGGCCGCCGTCGAACAACACCACCCGCAGATCGTGATCGTCAGACAGGATCTGCTCGAGGCGTTGTCTGCTGATGGTCGGCAGGCCACCGCCGGTGACGTTCAGTTCCACCTGCCCGGCGCACGTCGTGGTGGTGTCGGCGACGTCGACGTGCACGATGGCGGTCGGCTTCCCCCGTTGCGGGCCCACGTGCCCGGCGACATCACCGCCGCCACGGTCGTCGCTGTTGCAGCTGTGATCTTCTGCGTGGTGTCCGCCGAGGGTGTGTTCACACATCGCGAGGAGCCCACGGCCTTGCCAGAACGACCTGGTGCCGCCGTTCCACCGATCGGGCTCCCCCTGCCCGTCACCCTCGTCGCCGTTGCTGGTCTCGCTGTTCGTGTCGGCGTCGCTGTGGGCGGCGCGGTGGGCGTCGCGGGCGGCGACGTCCAGCCCGTTGACGATCGTGGCGGCCTCGATCGGGTCGTCGTACTCGCCGTACAGCTTGATCCCACCGAACAGCTTGGCCTGCACATGCACGAACGACTCGGCCTGCGCCCGCTGCTCGTCACGTTCGAGGGTCTTGGGACCTTCCAGTTCACGCGCGGCCTTGTCCACCGCCGCTTCCAGCCCTTCGACGCCCAGGCCGTCGAGCAGGTCGCGTGACGCATCGATGCGCCGGTCGATGTGCCGTTGCCCGTCGACGGGCAGGCGACGTACCCGGGAAACGATCCGGCAGACCTGCGACCACGACAGGGTGCCTTCGCGGAACAGACACCAGGTGACCGGCATCCGCCCCAGCACCTCGACCGCGGTCAGCAGCAGCCACACATCCAGCCCGGACTGGCGGTGCACCAACGTTAACAACAGCTCGGGGGTCAACCCCTCCAACTGCTCGATGCGCCCCGACCGCACCAGCCGGTCCAGACGACCGACGATGCGTGCCTGCAGCTGCTCCCGGGCCGCCAGGTCCTCTTCGAGCCCTACCAGCTCATCGGCGGCCTGCACGACCGTTAGGTACCCGTCGACATCGCTCTCCGGCAGAGGCCCCGACACGGCGACGTCGTTGTCGGCCGGCTGGTCGTCGGGGTGCGCAAGTTCCCACTGCGCAGCTGGGACCGCAGCTGCATCCATCCCGACACCTCCGAACTACGCCGATGTAACTAGCCCCGACAGTAACGCGAGGGTGTGACACGTCAACCGCGCGGGTGGCGCTGCTGGGGATAACCGGGTTAGGCGTGGGTTAGGCGACCCTCACGGTCTCCCGGTGGGCGGCCGCACGGCGGTGGATCCCGGCCCGCTCGAGCGCACGGTCCGACCCGAGGCCGGCGGCTCTCGCGGGTGGCATCCTCCTCATGGCGTCCAGCCGAGCATGGCGGAGCAGGGTGGCGTCCTCGAAGCCCGGCAGGTCACGGATCGTGTCGTCGATGTCCTCCAGCCGCTCCGCGCCATCTTCGTCCCCGAACAAGGTGACGATCACGAAGTCGGTCTCCTCCTGCGGCCGAACCCCGGTGCCGACCGGCGCCCACAGGTTCTC
>JAHWKO010000021.1 GCA_019347855.1 Actinomycetota bacterium | reverse complement strand
ATCGTCCTGGCCGGCGCCGTGACAGCAGCGGTGCTGCTGTTCGATCTCCAGGGCCGCATCGCTGACACCACGGCCGCGGCGATCGACCGGGCCGGCTTCTTCGACCTGAACGTCGGCGCGGGCTGGGGCGCCTGGGCCGCGCTCGTCGCAGCCTGTGCCCTCGCTCTGTCGTCCGCGTTCGCCGCGCTGGTCGGCCCGCCCGCGTCCTCACCGGATCACGGAGGAACCTGATGACCCCCCGTCCACTCATGTCGCGCACCCTCGCGCTCGTGCTGGTCCTGGCGATGCTCTCCGTCGCGTGCGGGCAGACCGTGCTGGTACGGGAGTTCTCGGCCGAGGGCGAAGGCGGCGCCGTGCCCGCTGCACCGGGAGCCTCCGAGGACGCCGGCGAGGACGGTGCGATAGACCTCGCGGAGGACGAGGACACCGCGTTCCTGGCGGAGGGATCGGGAGACGACGGTGGCACCTCCGGCGGGACGACCGGCGGGACGACCGGATCTGCCACGACCGGCGGGGACTCGAACTCGACGCAGGACCAGCAGGGACAGCAGCAGCAAGCGTCGGGCTCCCAGGCGAAGTGCGCCGAGGAAGGCACGGACACCGGCGTCACGAAGGACAAGATCGTCTGGGGGACGATCCTGCCGCTGTCCGGTCCCACGCGCCCGCTCGGTGAGCAGACCGCCCGCGTGATGCAGCGGGCCGTCAGCTACATGAACTCGCGGACCCACGACGTGAGCCGTCCGGACCTCAACTGGGGCTGCCCGGACCGCAAGGGGATCTACGGGCGCGAGGTCGATCTGAAGATCGCGGCGATCTCGTCGGACTCCGAGGACGACGCGTTGCAGGCGATGCGCCGCCTGGTCGACGTCGAGAACGCCTTCCTCGTCCGTGACTGCTACCTGCAGGCATCGCTCATGGGCCCGGCCCACTCGTACGCCGAGCGCAACGGGGTGACCACGTTCCACTGCTACCACGAGTCCCTCCCCCAGCCCCAGCTCGCGCCGCACACCTGGGCGCTCGGCACCAGCCGGCAGGTCCAGGCCGCCCTGTTCATGGGCTACCTCGTGAACGAGCTCGGACGCTCGCGGATCGGGGTCCTGTACGACCCGACCTACCAGGAGCAGCTCGAGACCGTCGAGTACGTCGCAGAGCAGCTCGGCGTCGAGATCGTCGAGAAGGTCGAGGCCCGCGCCCAGACAGCCGTCAACGGCCGTCGGTCCGAGGTCATCCAACTGCGCGAAGCCAACCCCGACGCGATCATCGTCCTCGACGCACTCAACGCGACCTACGCCGGCGTCGCAGCCGGGCAGCTGCAGTGGCGCCCCAAGGATTCAGGTGTGGCGTGGGCGTGCAACAACTGCTGGCTGAAGTTCCAGGTCGACGTCTGCGGCGAGAACTGCGAGACGATGATCACGAACTCCAGCGGCGTCCCGTTCAAGCCGTTCAACGACGCGTCGAAGCAGCTGTGGGACACCAAGCGCCAGATCTTCCCGAACGAGCCGGACGACATCCTCACCTTCGCGGCGATCCTCATCACCTCGGGGCTGTTCATCTACACCGCGGAGGTCGGCCTCGACCTGACGCGTGAGAAGCTCGAGCAGGTCTTCCTGTCGCTCGAGAACTACTCCGGCGGCGGGCTGCCCCCCATCACCACGGCTCCCGACGACCACTTCGGAGCCAAGGGGGACTGGCTGGTCGAGTTCTCGGGCCGGTCGTGGCCGAACGGGTTCAACGACCTCAGCGGCGGGTTCCTGTTCCTGGACGACGTCGGGATCCAGGAAGCGTGGGCGAAGCAGTGATGCGCCCCTCACGTCTACGTCGAGCGATCCCGGCCGCGGTGGTGACGGCGCTGCTCGCCTTCGCCGCCGTCGGGCCGACGGCGGCTGCGCAGGAAGCCACCGAGGAACCGCCGGACGCGGTCTACACGATGCTGGGTCGCGGGTACGCGGTCATCTTCGGCTACCCCGCAGACGAGATCCCCGGGAGCGACGACGGCGGCGACGAGGAAGAGGGGGGCGAGGAGGAGGAACCGGCCGAACCGATGCCGGACCAGACCTGCCCGGAGGACCAGCGCGGGGTGCCAGAGGAGCTGCAGGCGCGGATCGAGCAGCTGTCGGACACGAGCGACCACGACCCGGTCGAGGCCGAAGAGAACGAGGTCCCGACACCCCGGGGCCAGCCGATCAAGTTCGACTTCGGCCTCGCGGACACGTCCCTGCGCTCCGATCCCGGCTCGCACGCGATCGCCTCGTTCATGTACGTCGACCTCGGCGGCGGGATCGACCCACAGACCACCGCGGAGGCCGACGGGTACGCCAGCGGTCACGCGCGGTACCAGGAGCGCTGCTCGCAGCCGTTCTCGAGCTCTGAAGGCGACGCCGAGGACGTCCACGTGATCGCCGAGGCGATCGAGGGCCCCTACGCGTACGCCTTCAACCAGACGCAGCGCCCCACGTCCCCGGGCGTCACCTTCAAGGAGTCGATCACGGTCGCCGAGATGGACGGCCGCTCGGACCCCGTCTGGGGGAAGGTCACCGTGATCACCCAGGGCGTCGCGGCCGGCGAGATCCACGCTGACGAGGTCGTCACCGTGATCGAGGTGACCACCGACGGGACCGACGGGGGCACCACCATCAAGGCCTTCACGGACGTCGTGGGCCTGTCCGTCGCCGGCACGCCGATGGAGGTCACCTCCGGGGCGCCGCCGGTGAGCGCGGGCGCCCACCTGGTCGGCGTCGCCGCCCCCGAGGTGCGGACGCGGCCGGACGGGACGATCGAGGTCACGGCGGGAGGCATGTACGTCGCGGGACGGGTGGACAACCCGTTGGGGCTCCAGCGGAGCCAGGCGGCGTTCATCGGCGGAGCATGGTACGACTTCAGCATCGCCTCCTTCCCGTCGTTCGACGACGACTTCGAGGACGAGTTCGAGCAGGCTCCCCCGCCACCCCCCGCGGACCCGGCACCGCCCACCGACACCGGGTTCTCGGCGCCGTCGCAGCCGGTCGCCGAGCCACCGGCGTTCGAGCCGGCGCCGCAGGCGGAGGTCGCCCAGCAGCCGACCCGTGACGAGGAGCCGCAGGTTGCACCCGAGATGGTCGCCGCGAGCAACCGGTACGGGGTGTACCGCGCAGGGCCCCAGACGATCGGCACGTCGCTGGCCCTGGCGGCGTTCCTCATGAGCCTCATGACCGGCGTGTTCGTGTGGGCTCGGCACACCTACCCCGAGATCCGCGCGGCGCTGGGCGTGCCCATGTTCCGCTGGCTCGATCACGCGTACCGCGCGTTCATGAGGGGCTGAGCGGTGTCCACCTTCCTGCAGGTCGCCGTGGTCGGCCTGGCCAAGAGCGGGATCATCGCGATGCTCGCGATCGGGGTGGTGCTGATCTACCGCACGACGGGGGTCGTGAACCTCGCCCACTGGGCACTGGGGCTCCTGAGCGTCGTCGGCTACGTGCTGCTGACCCAGACGCTAGGGGCGATCCCCAACGTGGTGCTCGCGCTGGCCGGCTTGGGGCTGTCCGTCGTGGCGGGCGTGCTCGCCCAGCGGCTGGTCTTCTCCCGTGTGTCCCGGAACGCCGAGGTCACGATGATCCTCATCGCGTTGGGGGTCGGAGCGTTCCTCGCCGCCGTCGCGCAGATGATGCTCCGGGGCCAACGTGGGGAGATCATCGTCGAGCCGTTCATCCCCGGCGGCAACATCGTGTTCTCCGGCGTGGTCATGACGGTCGCGGAGCTCGTCACGATCGGCGTGGCGCTCGCGATGTCCGCGCTGCTGTTGCCGTGGATCAAACGGTCGCGCAGCGGGCGCGCGCTGCGGGCCGTCGCACAGAACCGGGAGGCCGCCCAGCTGGCCGGGATCGATGCGCGGCGGTACGCGGAGCTGGCGTGGATCATCGGCTCGGCGCTCGCCGCCCTGGCGATGCTGCTCCTGATCCCGCACAGCGCCGGGTCCAGTGGTGGGGTGCTGTCGGTCGTCCACCTCGTGCCGTTGGGGGCGCTACTGATCCCGGCGTTCGGGGCCGCGCTCGTGGGCGGGATGATCAGCCTCCCAGCGGCCCTCGCCGGGTCGCTGATCTTCGGTCTCGTTCAGGAACTGATGATCCTGGCCCCGAAACCGATCGCGGACGAGCGTGACGTACTGGCCTACGTCGCCATCACGATCCTCCTCCTGCTGCGCACCGAACGGTTCTTCGCCAGCCAGGCCGAGCTGGACGCGCTGCGGTCATGAGCGCTCCCGCTGCCGAGATCACCAGCGCACTCCCGGTCCCCCGCCGGCTGCCTCGTCTGTCAGGCGGGACCCTCGTGGCGGTGGTCGCCCTCGTGTTCGCGATCCTCGTCCCCTTGATCTGGGGCACCTTCGCGAGCTTCGTCGGTGCCCGCATCGCCACCACGGCGATCATCGGGCTGTCGGTCACCGTGGTCACCGGGTACACCGGCCAGCTGTCGCTGATGCCCTACACCTTCGTCGGGATCGGCGTGTTCACGTCGGCGCACGCCATCACCGCGTGGGGATGGCCGTTCTGGTTCGCGGCGCTCCTGGCCGCTGCGGCGACCCTCCCCCTGTCCTTGCTCGTGGGGCTCGTATCGGTGCGCCTGCGCGGCTTCTACTTCGCGATCGCCACCCTGACCTTCGCGAGCGCCATGGGCGAGACGCTGTTCGACTGGGAGGCGTTCACCGGCGGGCAGCGGGGCATGTTCATCGAACGGCCCGAGATCTTCGGCGCCAGCCTGGTTGGTGACCGGGCCTTCTACTGGCTCTGCCTGGCCGCGGTGCTAGCTGTCGTGTGGACCGTCCTCGGGTTACAGCGGTCACGGATCGGCCGGGCGATGGCCACCGTGCGCGAGAACGAGACCGAGGCCCAAACCCTCGGCGTCAACGTGATGAAGGTCAAGCTGGTCGCCTTCGTCATCTCGGGGATCATCGCCGCGATCGGCGGGGTGTTCCACGGGATGCTGCTCCAGCAGGTCACCCCGACCCCCTACCAGACGCCGCACGTCGAGTTCCTCAGCGTCACGCTCATCATCCTGGTGGTGGTCGGCGGGATGCGGTCGGCGTGGGGACCGTTCCTCGGCGCCGGCATCATCTTCGTGCAGCTCGAGGTGTTCCGGACCGCGCTGTTCCTGCAGTACTTCATCGCCGCCGCTTCGGCGCTGGCCTTCGTCGTGATCCTGCTGGTGGTGCCGGGAGGTCTGGTGGACATCGTCAGGCACGAGGCGCACCGCATCAAGGAGGACCCGCTCAAGCAGGGGCTGCGGGTGTTCCTGCTGGTGGCGGCCCAGGTCGCGTTCTTCTACATCATCTGGAGGATCTCGACGTGAGCCTGCTGCGCACCGACGGACTGAACCTGCGTTTCGGGGGCATCGTGGCGCTCGACGACGTCTCGATCCACGTCGAGGAGGGCGAGATCGTCGGGCTGCTCGGACCGAACGGCGCCGGCAAGTCCACCCTCTTCAACGTCATCTCCGGGCTGCTGAAGCCCGACAGCGGCCGGACGTTCCTCGGCGAGCAGGAGCTCACCAGGGCCCTGCCATACGAGCGGGCGATGGTCGGGATGGGGCGGACCTTCCAGCACATCAAGCTCTTCCCCGGACTCACGGTCGAGGAGAACCTCCTCGCGGCCCAGCACCAGCACCTGCGCTCGTCGTCGCTAGCGGCGATGCTGCGGCTGCCGATGTGGAAGCGGGACGAGGAGGAGGCCCTCGAACGGGTCGAGGCCATCCTCGAGCTGATCGACCTGCACCGGTACCGGCGCCACAAGCCCGGCGAGCTGTCCTACGGGACACTGCGGTTCGTGGAGCTCGCGGCGGTCCTGTCGCTGCAGCCTCGGATCCTCCTGCTCGACGAACCGGCCTCGGGGATCGCCCAGCGGGAGGCGGAGGCCCTCGGTCCGCTGCTGCGCGAGATCCGTGACGTCCTGGGGTGCGCGATCTTCCTGATCGAGCACGACATGCCGCTCCTGCTGTCGGTCTCCGAGCGGGTCTACGCGCTCGATTTCGGCAAGGTGATCGCGGAGGGCACGGCCGACGAGGTCACCTCGGACGACCAGGTCCTGTCCAGCTACCTCGGACGCACAAGGAGGGAAGCCGTTGCTGCGGGTTGACGGGATCGACGTGTCCTACGGACCGATCCAGGTCCTGTTCGACGTGTCCCTCGAGGTCGGCCAGGGCGAGATCGTCGCGCTGCTCGGCACCAACGGCGCTGGGAAGACCACGGTGCTGCGCGCGGTGTCGGGGACGATCCCGGTGACCTCCGGGACCGTCACGTTCGACGGGCAGGACATCACGGGCCACTCCCCCACCGAGATCGTGGAGGCCGGCCTGATCCAGCTGCCGGGCGGGCGGGGTGTGTTCCCGGGCATGTCGGTCCGCGAGAACCTCGAGATCGGCGGCTACACGTACGGCAAGGACTCGACCGCGCGGCGCGAGGCGATCGACAAGGTGCTCGAGGACTTCCCGATCCTCCGCGAGCGTCTCGACCAGCAGGCCGGCACGATGTCCGGAGGGCAGCAGCAGATGCTGTCGTTGGCGAAGTCCATGGTCCCCGAGCCGCGCCTCCTGCTGATCGACGAGCTGTCGCTCGGGCTCGCACCCGTGATCGTCGAGGATCTCCTCGAGACGCTGCGCGGGTACGTGGACCGGGGGATCTCGGCCGTGGTCGTCGAGCAGCACGTGGACCTCGCGCTCGAGATCGCCGAGCGCGCGTACTTCATGGAACGCGGGCAGATCCGGTTCGACGGCGCCGCGGACGATCTGCGCGGCAGGGACGACCTGCTCCGCTCGGTGTTCCTCTCGTCCTCGACCGCCTGACCCCCCCCGTCGATCGTCCGGAGGGTCCAACCAGCTGGACTCAGCGGACACTCGACGTGCTCGTCGGGGCTACTGGGAGCGGGCCTCGGTCCAGACGTAGTCGATCTGACGGGCGGTGGCCTCCGCGAGCTCGCGTCCGGCGGACCGTTCCACCAGGTGCAGCGCCATCGCCACCCCCGAGCTGAGGCCACCCGCGGTCACGACGTCGCCGGCGTCGACCCACCGCACGTCATCCCGGACGGAGGACGGTCCCCCACGGTCGGCGAGATCCGCAGCGTCCTCCCAGTGGGTGGTGACTTCGACACCGTCGAGCAGACCGGCACGGTCGAGCAGGAACGCCCCGGTGCACACCGAGCTCACCAGATCGGCGTCCGCGGCGAGCTGGCCGATCACGCCGATCAGCCGTTCGTCCTCGGCGACGCGATCGATCGCGACCGCGCCTGGGACCAGCAGCACGTCGACGGCGCCGACCTCCTCGGCGGTCACGTGCGGGCGGAGGCCGAGCCCGCCGTAGGCGGTGACCTCCACATCATCGAGAGCGACGGTCAGGACCTCGAACGTCAGCTGCTGGCGGTGACGGACCTGCAGGCGCGCTGCCGTCAGGAACACCTCGTAGGGCCCGGCCACGTCCATGAGATCGACCTCATCGAACAGCAGGATCGCGATGCGCACCGGAGGGCTCCCAGCAGGGTCGGGCCGAACGGTAGCTCTCGCCGGCCCTCGGATGGACACGCGCTGCGCCCGACGGACGCCGCCTACGCTGCCGGGCGGTCGTCGAACGGCGTGTCGGGATGGATCGCCCCACGGTGCTGATCGCGAACCGCGGCGAGGTCGCGGTGCGGATCGTCCACGCCGTCGCGACGCTGGGGTGGCGCAGCGTCGCGGTCTTCGCCGGGGAGGATGCCGCGGCGGCGCACGCCCGGCGTGCCGACGAAGCACGGGCGCTGGGCGCGTCCGGCGTGCCGGCGTACCTCGACGGCGACCGACTGCTCCAGATCGCTCAGGACGTCGCAGCCGACCTGCTGCACCCCGGCTACGGGTTCCTCAGCGAGGATCCGGCGTTCGCACGGCGCTGCCGCGAGGCCGGTGTGCGGTTCGTGGGACCGAGCACCGACGTCCTCGAGACGCTCGGGGACAAGGTGGCGGCGCGGCAGCTCGCTCGCGACCTCGATGTCCCGGTGCTCGACGGCAGCGACGGGGCGGTCGACCGCGACGGGGCGCGAGCCTTCCTCGACTCGTTGGACGGCGCCCCGCTCGTCCTCAAGGCCGTCGCGGGCGGCGGGGGCCGCGGGATGCGCGTCATCTCCGGACCCGAGGGGCTGCACGAGGCGTTCGAGCGCGCGCGTTCGGAGGCCGAGCGCGCCTTCGGGGACGGATCGCTGTACGCGGAACGGTTCCTGCCGAACGCGAGACACGTCGAGGTCCAGATCGCCGGCGACGGCGACGCGGTCGTCCACCTGGGGACGCGCGACTGTTCGCTGCAGCGGCGCCACCAGAAGCTCATCGAGATCGCTCCCGCGCCCGATCTGCCCGATCCGATCCGGGGCGGGCTGACCGATGCCGCCACGCGGATGGCCGACCGCGTCGGGTACGCGAACCTCGGGACGTTCGAGTTCCTCGTCGACGTCGCAGCCGATCCCCCGTTCGTCTTCATCGAGGCCAACCCCCGGCTGCAGGTCGAGCACACCGTGACCGAGGAGGTCACCGGCGTCGACCTGGTCACCGCACAGCTGCAGCTGGCACGCGGCGCGACGATCGGGGACCTCGGGCTGGACCGCGTCAACGGGTTCCGGGGGACGGCGATCCAGTGCCGGGTGAACGCCGAGACGGTGGGACCGGACGGGTCGATCCGTCCGAGCACCGGGACGATCACCACGTTCGAGCCGCCGACCGGCCACGGGATCCGGACGGACACCGCGGCGCACACCGGAGCCGTACTGGGCGCGACGTTCGACACCCTGCTCGCGAAGCTCGTCACGCACGGCCCGGACCTGGCTGGCGCGCGACGACTGGCAGCACGGGCGCTCGGCGATCTGAAGGTCGAGGGCGTGGCGACCAACGTCGGGCTGCTCCGCAACGTCCTGGCACACGCCGCCTTCGACGGCGGGATCACCACACGGTTCATCGACGACCACGTCGGCGAGCTGCTGCCCGATGTCGGCGGGGACGTCGCAGCGCCGGCAGGTGCCTCGGCCCACGCTCCCACACAGGGGACCGTGGTGACCGTCGCGGTCGAACCGGGCGACGTCGTGGACGCGGCGACCACGGTGGTCGTTCTCGAGGCCATGAAGATGGAGCACGTGGTGCGTGCCGGGACCTCCGGGTACGTCCGTGAGGTGCTGGTCGAGCAGGGGCAGACGGTGGCGTCGGGGGCGGCGCTGGTGCGGGTGGAGGAGGCGGACGTCGGCCCCGAGGACATCGACGCGCACGAGGAGGTCGACCTCGAGGAGATCCGCGAGGACCTGGCGGAGGTGCTCGACCGGCAGGCGACCACCCGGGACGAGCGACGACCCGAGGCGGTCGAGCGGCGCCGGGACCAGCGCAAGCGGACCGCACGGGAGAACATCGCCGATCTCGTCGACGATGGCAGCTTCGTCGAGTTCGGGTCGCTGGCGATCGCCGCCCAGCGGCAGCGACGGGACGTCGACGAGTTGATCGAACGCACCCCGGCGGACGGCCTGATCACCGGGATCGGACGGGTCAACGGCGACCGGTTCGATGACGACGCGGCCCGCTGCGCGGTGCTGGCGTACGACGCCACGGTCCTGGCCGGGACCCAGGGCCAGACCAACCACGCGAAGAAGGACCGGCTGTTCGAGATCATCGAGCGGCTGCGACTGCCGACGGTCCTGTTCGCCGAGGGCGGGGGCGGTCGCCCGGGCGACACCGATACCGCCACGGTCACCGGCCTGCACACCATGGCCTTCGCGCTGTTCGCCAGGCTGAGCGGGCTGGTCCCGACCGTGGGGATCGCGTCCCGCTACTGCTTCGCGGGCAACGCGGCGCTGCTCGGCTGCTGCGACGTGATCATCGCGACCGAGGACGCCTCGATCGGGATGGGCGGCCCGGCGATGATCGAGGGCGGGGGGCTCGGCAGCTACGCGCCGGACGAGATCGGTCCCGTCTCGGTGCAGGCACCGAACGGCGTGATCGACGTCGTCACCCGTGACGAGGCCGAGGCGGTCGACATCGCGAAGCGCTACCTCTCGTACTTCCAGGGCACGGTCGACGACCACGAGCACGAGGACCAGCGGTTGCTGCGGCACCTGATCCCGGAGGACCGCCGCCGGGTCTACGACGTCCGTCGGGTCATCGGGACGGTGGCCGACGTCGGTTCCGTCCTGGAGCTGCGCTCCCGGTTCGGTCGCGGGATGATCACCGCGCTCGCCCGCTTCGAGGGGCGGCCCGTGGGGGTCGTCGCCAACGATCCCCGGCACCTGGGCGGCGCGATCGATACCGACGGTGCGGACAAGGCCGCACGGTTCCTGCAGCTGTGCGACGCGTTCGACCTCCCGGTCGTCTCGCTGTGCGACACCCCGGGCTTCATGGTCGGGCCCGAAGCGGAGGCGCAGGCCCAGGTGCGGCACTTCGCGCGGATGTTCGTCACCGCCGCGAGCCTCTCCGTGCCGCACCTGACGGTCGTGCTACGCAAGGGCTACGGGCTCGGGGCGCAGGCGATGGCGGCCGGCAGCTTCCACGCGACCCTCGCGACGCTGGCCTGGCCGACGGGCGAGTTCGGGGCGATGAACATCGAGGGCGCGGTCGAGCTCGGCTTCCGCCGCGAGCTGGAGGCGATCGAGGACCCGGAGGAACGCCAGGAGGCGTACGCGCGACTCGTCGAGCTCGGCTACGAGCACGGCAAGGCGATCAACGTCGCGACCTTCTTCGAGATCGACGACGTCATCGATCCGGCGGACACCCGGCACCGGATCGTCGAGCTGCTCCGTGCCGCGCCCGCGCCTCCCCGCAGGCGCGGGAAGAAGCGCCCGATGGTCGACCCGTGGTGACGCTTCCCGACCATCCGGCCGACGAACGGGAGGGCCCGGTCCACGCGCCATAGGCCATAGTTGGACGCGAACCGACGGGAGAGGCCTGACCATGACGTTCCTCGACCAGATGCCCCGGATCACCGACGCACCGGCGGTGTCGTTCGACGGGATCTTCGAGCGGCTCGCAGAGGACGGAGACGTTCCCACGCTGCGGCTGCTGATCGACGGCGAGTGGACCACGACGTCGGACACGTTCGACGTGCGGTCTCCGATCGACGGCAGCACGATCGCGCGCGCCCAAGAGGCCACGCCCGACGGCCTCGAAGCCGCGATCGCCGCAGCGAAGGCCGCTCGGCGCGACATCCGGGAACTGCCGGCTGCCGAGCGCCTGGCGATCTGCGAACGTGCCGCCGAGATCGTCGAGGAGCACCTGGACGCGTTCGCGCACGCGATCACGGTGGACCTCGGCAAGACCGCCGCCTCAGGGCGTTCCGAGACCAGCACCACGGTCGAGCGGCTCGAGATGGTCCGCGAGGAGGTCCGCAAGATCTTCGGCGAGTACCTCCCCGGCGACTGGATGCCGGGGACCGTGGGCAAGCGGGGCATCGTGATCCGGGAGCCGCTCGGCACGTGCGCGGCGATCGGGCCGTTCAACTACCCGCTGTTCATCCCGGCGGCCAAGATCATCCCCGCGATCGCGGCCGGCAACGCCGTGGTGGCCAAGGCGCCCTCGGACGACCCGACGCCGCTGCTGATGTTCGCGCGGGCGCTGGAGGAGGCAGGCCTGCCGGACGGCGTCCTGAACGTCCTGACCGGACCCGGCAGCGTGCTGGGTGATCCGCTGGCGGCACACCCCGACATCGACATGGTCTCGTTCACCGGGTCCTCCGCGGTCGGGCGGAGCCTCGCCGAGGCCGCCGGTCCGAAGCCGATCCACCTGGAGCTCGGCGGGAACGCCGCAGGGATCGTCCTCGACGACGCGGACCTCGAGCTGGCCGTCGAGAGCTCCGTGGCCGGGGCGCTGAAGAACTCGGGACAGCGGTGCTCGGGGCTCAGCCGGGTCCTGGTCGAGGCGTCGGTCTACGACGACTACGTCCAGCGTGCGCTGTCCGAGGCCAAGGGCTGGACCGTCGGCGACCCGCGCCACGAGGACACCGACGTCGGCCCACTGGTGTCCGCAGGCGCTGCGGAGGACGTTCACGCGCTGGTCGCGGACGCGATCGACAAGGGTGCCGAGCTGCTCCTGGGGGGCGAGTACGCGGAGGCCTACCACCAGCCGACGGTCCTGGCGGACGTGCCGCTCGACGCCGACATCGTGTGGGAGGAGACCTTCGGTCCCGTCCTCACGATCGTCCGCGTCGACGACGAGGACCACGCGATCGAGGTCGCCAACCGGTCGCGCTACGGGCTGGACTCGGCCGTGTTCACGCAGGACCTGGACCAGGCGTGGCGGGTCGCCGGCGCGCTCCGCGTGGGGATGGTCGCCGTCAACGACTCCCCCTCACACGGGGTCGGCCACTTCCCCTTCGGCGGTCGGACGCCCGACTCCGGTGTGGGGCGCGAAGGCCTCGGCTACTCGATCGACGAGTGCACCGCGCTGAAGTCGGTGGTCCTCAACGACGCCTGAGCCTGCGGTCAGTTGACCGTGGTCTCCTCGCCGGCGATGTTCGCCGTGAGCGGGGTCCGCGGGAAGTGGCGCAACGAGCGCTTCAGCTCGGCGAAGCCCTCCCAGCGCCCCAACGTCTCGACCGCCTTCCAGAGCTGCACGGCGTCCTCGGGGTCCGGGACCTCGCTGATGACGGGACCGAAGAACGCCGGCCCGTCCGGCGGATCGAACGACAGGATCGGCGTGCCCACGTCCTCCCCGGCCCGATCCAGCGCCTCCTTCGTGTCCGCACGGACCAGATCGTCCCAGGAGCTGTCGGTCGCGGCACGCGCCAGCTCGGTGGGTAGGCCGGCCCGTTCGAGGATCGCCTCGAGGTCCCCGGCCTGCGCCGAGTGCTCGAGGATCGCGTCGAAGTGATCCTCCTGGTCGTCGCTGTCGACCTGCGGAGGCTGCTGGTGCCAGACGGCCTCCCCCAGCTCCTGGTAGAGACGGCCCAGGACCTCCTCGCCGTGCTCCTTGCGGGCCGCAGCTGCGACCCGGAGCATCTCGAGCCCGCGCACGTGCGCGTCCGGGTAGCCCTCGGGCTTGTCCTCGTACGCACCCTCGTTGAGGATCCGCAGCGAGACGAACCGCCAGCGGACGGTGAGACCCTCCTGCTCCTGCACCAGGCGGACCCACCGTGAGGTGTTCCAGCAGAACGGACAGACAGGATCGAAGAAGAACTCGAGATCAACGTCCATCAGGGCCTCCACCATCGACGTCCACCCCCCAGTGAACGGGTGCTCGCCGGTCCGATCGCGGCCTCGAGCCGGTCGTTCGGCCACCGGGTTGGACCCGTCCGACGTCCGCGTGGCAAGGTCCGCTCACCTCGTCCTCCGGAGGACCCGTGAGCGACCCCGACCTCACCGAGCCCACGTACACGCACTGGGTCACCCAGCAGATCCGGTTCTCCGACACCGACGCGATGGGGCACGTGAACAACGTCGCGATGGCCGCCCACATCGAGTCCGGACGGGTGGCGCTCGGGATCGAACTCGCCGGCAGGGTCGACGACGGCCTCACGGTGATCCTGCGCCGTCTGGAGATCGACTACCTCAGGGAGGTCCACTTCCCCGGCGAGCTGCGGGTCGGCGCGCGCGTGCTGTCGATCGGGACGACCTCGTTCACGATCGGCGTGGGGGTGTTCCGCGACGAGGACTGCGTGGCGACCTCACGGGCGGTCCTGGTGGTGCTCGGACCGGACGGTCCGGCCGAGATCACGGGCCGTCGACGCGAGGTGCTCGAAGCGGAACTGCCCAGCTGACCCTCACCGGTCGATGGCGGAGCTGCCCATCCGGCGCAGCTTCTCGGCCACCTCGGGCGACAGCCGCCCCGCGAGACCCGACTCCCCGTCGCTGCCGCTGGAGTGCGCGGTCGGCGACGGCCGCTCGCCCTCCGGGAGGTCGTGCACGAGGTCACCGTCCGCGAACGCCGCGCGCAGGCGGGGCGACACGTCGCCCTCGTACGCGTAGGCGAGCTGGCCGGGCGTCTCGACCTCCCAATGGTCCTCGATGTTGCTTCGCACACGGTCGATCAGGTCGGTGAACGTCTCGCACCGGAACGAGGCGAGGTCCTGCGAGTGCGTGCGGATCGCGACGTGCGGGCGGGGCCTGGCGGTGACCGCGGCGATCCGCGCGTCCCCGTCGGGCTGCAGCAACAGCTCCGTGCCGGGCGGAAGCTCGGCCAGGACGGACCGGAGGGCCATGTAGAAGTCCGACCACGTCTCGAGGTCGACGCCGCGCCACTCGCCCATCGCGATCCCCTCCGTCCGCTGCACCCGACCGTAGCCCCACCTGTGAACGCCGAGCGCCACATGTGGCGCTCCCGGTTCACAAGCAGCTCCCTTCGCGGGGTCCCCGACCCTCGTGAACGCCGCGCGCCACATGTGGCGCTCCCGGTTCACAAGCAGCCGGGGGTGGTGCGGCCGGGGAGCGGGGACGGTGGCCCTAGTAGGGTGCGGTCGTATGGGTGGGGGCATCACGCGACGGGACTTCCTGCGTCTGTCTGCGGGCGCGGGGGCCGCAGCCGGAGCGATGACGCTCGTGCCTCCCGTCACTCGTATGGCCCAAGCCCTCCAGGCGCCGGGCGGGGCGGGTCCGCTACGTGCGGGTACCGGGGTCACGGACCTGACCCCCGGCAACGGAGGGACCTTCTTCGGGTACGTCCGCCCCGACCGCACCGCCAACGGGGTCGCGGTCCGGCTCTTCGCCCGGGCGCTCGTCCTCGATGACGGCCAGACCCGACTGGCCCTGCTGACCGTCGACCTCGGTGCGTCCCTGGACAAGGCGGGGGTGGTCGAGCGCCTGGCGGACCTCGGGTACTCGATGGACACGGTGATGCTGGCGGGCACCCACACGCACGCCGGCCCCGAAGAGTGGACCGACTGGCTCGAGGAGCAGATGGCCGAGGCGGTGCGGCGTGCCCACGCTGACCTGGGACCCGCTGTGGGCGGGATGGGCGCGGGGATCGATCGGGGACGTCAGCACGAACCGCTCGCTCGAGGCGCACCTCGCCAACCACGGCCTGGACGTGCCGTGGCGCGAAGGGAGCTGTCGATGGACCCGGCCGGGCCCGACCATCCCCGGGACCTGAACATCCGACTGCTGCGCGTCGAGCGACCCTCTGGGGAGCCGGTCACCGGCTGGGGGCTGTTCGCCGTCCACCCCACGAACTTCCCGAACACGAACACGGTGTTCTCGGGCGATCTGTCCGGGTTGGCCGTCCGCCGGTTCGAGGCGAGCTTCGGCTCCGGTGCAGGTGCCGTCGGCGTCCCGGTCGGAGGATCGGGCGTCCCGCTCGGCGTGCTGACGAACAGCAACGAGGGCGACCTGATGTCCCTCTACGAGTCGTACAACCCGCACTCCTGCGCCGACCTGATGGGGATCCGACTGGGGCGCAAGCTGCGGGAGCTGTGGGACTCGGCCGGTAGCGGCCTCCGGTCGAACGTGCCGCTCGGACACCGCTGGACGCGGATCCGCTACCAGGGCCAGGAGGTCGAACCCGGCAGGCCCGTCGCGAACCGGGCGCTGTGGGGCGTGTCGTTCCTCGGAGGCGCCGAGAACGGACCCACGCCCTGGTACGAGGCGGGGCTCGAGGGGACCCGCCGTCCAGCGGAGCTCGCCGATCCCGTCCACGGACGCAAGGTGATCGCGGGACCGGCACCCTGGCGGACCGACCCCGAGCTGCAGCTCCTGCGCATCGGACCCACGCTGCTGACCGCGCTACCCGGCGAGGCGACGACGGAGGCGGGGCGTCGCATCAACGCAGCCGCGCTGGACGGCGCACCGGACGGGGTGGACGACGCGGCGGTCGTGGGGCTCGCCAACGACTTCGTCGGGTACTTCACGACCCAGGAGGAGTACAACCAGCAGCACTACGAGGGCGGCCACACGGTGTTCGGGCAGTGGACGACGCTCCTGGTCGTGCGGAGCACCGAGCAGCTGAGTGGCGCCCTCGCATCCGGCGAGGAAGCCCCGCCGCCGAACGTCGACCCGCTCCCCGAGTACCCGCCGCCCGGCGGCGAGGGCGGCGGGGTCGGCGGCGGCGCCGCCGAGGGACAGATGCAGGCGCAGCCACCCTGCGACGTCCCGCGGATGGGAGTCGCCGACCTCACCTGGGGCGGCGGTCCGGATGGACTGGACCGGCCGGTCGGCGCCCCGTTCGTCATCCTCGAGCGGCGGACCGAGACCGGGACGTGGGACCCCGTCGACTCCGACCTGGGCGTCGCGTTCCACTGGACCGAGGAGGACGGTCGGTACCTCGCCCGTCACGAGATCGCCGCGGACCAGACGCTCGGGACCTACCGCTTCCGCATCACCGCTGCCCGCTACGAGCTGGCGACCGAGCCGTTCGAGGTCGTCCCCAACGACGGCTTGATCGTCCGTGGCGTCGAGATGCGGGCGGAGGGCAGCGGGAGCCGGCTGCTCTTCCGCGTCCAGAACCCGCCGCCAGAGGTCCGCGAGCACCTCCGCTACCGCGAGCAGGTGCCGGCTGGCGGGACGCTCACCTTCCGCTACCAGGGCGGCGACCACGTCGCGACGTGGGACGGATCCGACACGGCCTACGTCGCGGTCGTCGACGGCGACGCCCCCGGTGCGGACGTGGAGGTCCCGGCCGGCGGCCTGCGCGGCGCCCACGGCAACCACTCGGGCGAAGCCGGGACGTTCACCGTGGGCGAGGTCGCCGAGCTGCGCTGGCCACCGGACATGGCGGTCGGGGGCACGGACCGCGACTGGCACGGGCACTCACCCTCCGAGGTGGAGGTCGGTCGCGCCGGTGACTGTCCGGCGGGCTCCCCCGAGGGCTCGGGCGGCAGCGGCGACGACAGGGCGGATGGCCCCGGAGGCTCCACCTCCGACGGAGCCTCGACCCCGGCGACCGGCGGGGGGCGCCCGGCGGCCGGGGCGCTCGCGGTCGGTGCGGCACTGGCCGCGGGCCGGGCGATGACCCGTGCCGACCGCCACTAGCCTCCGGTGCATGCGACCGGTCCCGATCGAACGCTTCGAGGAACTCGTCGACGACGCGCTCGACGACGTCCCCGAGCAGCTCTGGCAGCACTTCGACAACGTGGCGGTGATCGTCGATGACGAGCACGAGGAGGACCCGACCCTCCTCGGCATCTACGAGGGCGTGCCGCTCACCGAGCGGTTCGAGTACTCGGGGATGCTGCCCGACGTGATCCGCATCTTCCGTCTGCCGATCTGCGCCATGGCTCGGGATGAGCAGGAGCTGGTCGACGAGGTGTACGTGACCGTGGTGCACGAGCTAGCGCACCACGTGGGGATCGACGACGACCGCCTCCACGAGCTCGGCTGGGCCTGACCAGCGTCCCCTCCGGCTGGCCACCCTGCCGCGACGGGGCGGTCCTACGCTCGCGCCACTGACCACAGCGAGGGGATCCGATGGCCGGAGGACGCACCGAGGACTGGTCCTGTGAGCAGTGCGGGATGGACTTCGCGGACCACCGGGGTGGCGGGTCGCTCGCCGAGGTCACCCGTGCATCGGCTGAGCGCTGGCGCCGCACCACGGCGGAGCTGTCGGCCACCGAGCTACGGGAACGGCCGGATCCGGACACGTGGTCGGTCATCGAGTACGGGGGGCACATCGCCGACGTCCTGACCTGGATGGTCGACGCGCTCGAGCGGATGCGCGATGAGGACCGACCGGACATCGCGTTCTTCAGCCCGGATCGACGTGCAGAGGAAGCCGACTACGGCGGACGGGGGCTGGCTCCGCTCACCGACGACATCAACCGTGCGGTGGACACCCTGGCCGTCCTGATCGAGGACATCGACGAGCGCGCGTGGGGACGCGAGGCGTCGTTCCCGTGGGGTGACCGCGACCTGCTGGACATGGCGCGCAACGCCGCCCACGAGGCGGTCCACCACACGTGGGACGCCGAGCGCGTCGCCAGCGCGGTGTCATCGAGGGACTGACCCCGCGACGCTCAGGTCGTGGGGACCTCTTTGCGGCGGCGGAGCAGCGCGAAGCCAGCGACCAGGGCGACCCCACCTGCCAGCGCCCCGACGACGAGGCTCGAAGCATCGGCCCCGGTCTCCGGGAGCTCGTCAGAGGCGCCCTCCGCCGAGCCGGTCTGATCCGCCTGGGCCGGGTTGTCCCCGGTGGTGTCCGCGCTGCCGTCGGTCCCACCGTCCGTTCCGCCGTCCGTGTCACCAGTGTCGCCCGTGTCGCCGCCGGTGTCACCGCCCGTGTCCCCGCCGGTATCGCCGCCTGTGTCCCCGCCGGTGTCGCCGCCCGTGTCACCGCCGGTGTCGGCTCCACCGTCGTCGCTGCTCTGGGCGGCCTGCACCGTGATGGTCCCGGCCATGCCCTGCCCGTCGGGCGTGCCGTGGATCTTGCAGTAGTAGGTGACCTCCCCGGCCTCCGTGAAGTCCTGGCTGTAGGTGTCCCCCCTCATCATGCAGTCGTCACCGAACGACTCGCAGTCGGGGTGTGAGTCCCAGCTGCCGTCGCTGGCGGTGACCGTGTGGGGCGCCGTGCCCTGGTGCGTCCACTGCACCGTGTCCCCGACGGTCACGGTGAGCGACCCGGGCTCGTAGGCGTTGTCGACGACCGCGACCGAGTGGGTCTCGGCCCACGCGATCCCCGCGGGGACGCCGATGATGACCAGCGCGAACAGCCCCGCGATCAGGCGACGGGTGACGGATCGTGAAGACGTGGATGCCCAAGACATGGATGCCCCTCCGGACGACGGCTCGTTCACGGCTACGCAGGCCGGTGGCGATCGGTTCAGATCCATCTCCGCGTGACGGCCGGATGTGGGTGTCGACTACCGTCGCCCGCACCGACCAGGAGGCGAAGGCGTGACGGACCTGTTCTCGATCGACGGCAAGGTGGCGCTGGTCACCGGAGGCTCCCGCGGCATCGGTCGCATGATCACGGAGGGGTTCCTCGCAGCCGGGGCGCGGGTCTACATCTGCTCCCGGAAGGAGGAACAGCTGACCTCGACCGCCGAGGATCTGTCCGAGCTCGGCGAGTGCATCCCGATCCCCGCCGACCTCTCGTCGAAGGCCGGCTGCGACGAGCTCGGGGCCGCGATCGCGGAGCGCGAGGACCAGGTCCACATCCTCGTGAACAACGCCGGCGCCTCGTGGGGTGAGGACATCGATGAGTACGCCGAGTCCGGCTTCGACAAGGTCCTCGACGTGAACGTGAAGGGCGTCTTCTACATGACCGTGGCGCTGCTCCCCCAGCTGCGCGCCGCGGGCACGCTCGATGACCCGGCGCGGGTGATCAACATCGGTTCGATCGACGGGATCTCGGTGCCGGAGCTCGAGTCGTACGCGTACTCGGCGTCGAAGGCCGGGGTCCACATGCTGACGCGCCACCTCGCCAAGCGCCTAGCGGACGAGCACATCTCGGTGAACGCGATCGCCCCGGGGCTGTTCGAGAGCAAGATGACCGCGTTCATGTTCGACCAGCTCGAGGAGCACGCCGACGAGGTGTTCCCGCTGCAGCGCACGGGTCGCCCGGACGACCTCGCGGGCACCGCCATCTTCCTGTCGTCGCGTGCGGGGTCCTACCTGACCGGTGCGGTGATCCCGGTCGACGGGGGGCGCGCCACCCTGCGCTGAGCCGCCGGCATGTCACACGTCGCGCGTACGGTGGGTGAGGCAGGAGTGTGACCGGCCTGGGATGCGGACGACGTCTTCCACGACGACGCTGGGGACCGGTGACGCGGGCGCTCTCGGCCTCGCTCGGTCTGCTGCTCCTGGCGGGGTGCGCTGCGAGATCGACGCCGGGTGAGGAACGGGACGGGCTGGAGACCACGGTCGCGCGGGTCGTCGACGGTGACACGCTCTACGTCGCTGACCTCCAGGAGCGCGTCCGCCTGATCGGGGTCGACGCTCCGGAGACCCGACATCCGCAGCGTGGGGTCGAGTGCTTCGGTCGCGAGGCCGCGGCGCACCTCGCCGAGCTCGTCCCGCCAGGCACCGAGGTCGTCGTGACCTTCGACGTCGAGCGGCAGGACCGCTACGACCGACCGCTCGGCTACCTCTGGCGCGGATCCGACGAGCGGTTCGTGAACCTCGCGATGGTCGAGGACGGCTACGCGCAGGTGCTGACCGTCCCTCCGAACGTCCGCTACACGGACCGGTTCGTCGCCGCGCAACGCCACGCCCGAGGGGCCGGCCGGGGCCTGTGGTCGGCGTGCCGCTGAGTTCGGGGGTGGGTCAGATGATCGTCCAGCCGCCGTCGACCGCGATCGTCTGCCCGGTCACGTAGCTCGACGCATCGCTCGCGAGGAACAGCAGGACGCCGTCGAGTTCGTCCTCGTGCCCCGGTCGCGCCATCGGCGTCCGACGCTCGATGAACGCCATGCCCTGGTCGGTCGTGAACATCGCCTCGGTCATCTCGGACTCGAAGAACCCCGGCGCGATCGCGTTGACCCGCACGCCCTCACGCGCCCACTGCCCAGCGAGCTCCCGGGTGAGGTTGACGAGGCCGCCCTTGCTCGCGGCGTAGCTCGCCTCGGGGATGATGACCGACCCAACCATCCCGATCACGGACGCCGTGTTCACGATGCTGCCGCGGATGTCGCGTTCGATCATCGCCGAGGCCGCCAACCGCGAGAGCGCGAACGGGGCGGTGAGGTTGACGTCGAGGACGTGCGCGAACTCCTCGTCCGTCTCGTCCAGCGCCTTTTTGACGTTGGTCACCCCGGCGTTGTTGACCAGCACGTCGATGCGCCCGTAGCGATCGACGGTCGCATCGATCAGCCGTTCGCGGTCCTGGGGATCCGCGACGTCCGTCGTGACCGGCAGGGCGTCCTCCAGGTCCGCGGCGACCTCCTCGAGGCGCTTGGTCCGGCGGGCAGCCAGCACCACGCTGGCCCCCGCCTGGGCGAGCACGTGCGCGAACCGGGCTCCTAGGCCGGAGCTCGCTCCGGTGATCACGGCCACACGCCCGTCGAGTCGGAACCGGTCGATCGGGTCCACGGGGCCTCCGGTCGGTCGGGTGCCTCCGACGCTAGTCGGGGCGGTCCGACCGGGCGCCCCCAGGGCGGAGGCGTACGGTGGCTGCTGAGCTGACGAGGAGCGCGACGTGGCGGACGCGACGACCAGCATGCTGATCCACCGCACCCCCGACGACTACCACGTGATCGGCCCCGACGACTTCGGGGCACCGGGACTCTGGGCGCACGAATCGATCGGACCGTTCACCGACGTCCGAGCCTTCGGCACGCTGGTGACCGTGCACGACAGCCGCTTCGATCCCGGGAAGGGCATCGGACACCACCCGCACCGCGGGATGGAACGGCTCTTCTACATCCTCCAGGGTGGGGTCGACCATGACGACTCGTTCAACGACATCCAGGGCCACATGGGGACCGGCGATCTCGGGATCCTGACCGAGGGGCAGCGCGGGATGGTCCACAGCGAGTGGAACAGCGAGGACGACGTGGCTACCCGCGCCTACATCCTCGTCTACCCGACCGACCCCACCCCGCCGACCGCGGCGTTCGATGCGATCCGAGGCGAGGAGGCCGAGCGCATCGAGCCGGCGTCAGGGGTCTCGACGAAGCGGATCGTCGACGGCGGCAGCGACCGGCTGTGCGGTGATCTCCGGGTGCTGGCCGACACCGAACTCGACGAGGGGGCCGAACTGCCCGTCGAGGTGTCGGAGGACGAGGTCGCCCTCGTGTTCGTGGTCGAGGGCGAGGTGGAGGTCGTCCTCGACGACGAGCGCACCGACGGGGTCGGAACCGGCCACACGGTCCTGGTCCCGCCGGCGGACGGCGACCGCACGTTCCGGGTCGACGCGCGGACTCCGTCTCGTGTGCTGCACGTCATCACTGCGGAGGGCTTCGGTCTCCGCTTCGCGTGACCCCCGGTCAGTCGGGGCGGCGGGCGGCCTCGGGGCCGAGCCACTCGAAGTGGTGGTTGTCGGCGTGGAGGAAGTCCCCGCCCCACCGGAAGCCGTGCTGGCCGAACGCCTCGACCACCTCAGGAGGCGGCGGGGGACCGAGCCCCGGTTGCGAGAGGTCCACGTTGATGTCCAAGGCGATCCCCCACGAGTGGTGGGACAGCCGGCCACGGCCGGCCGATATGAGCCGCGGGTGGAAGCACCCGGCGTAGTCCGCCGGATCGATCGTCCCGGCGAGCCCGGCGTCGACGATCGCGGTCAGGGCCACACGCAGGTCCTCGACGATGCCCCGGTGGCACCGAACGGTCCCCAGGATCGGGACGGAGGCTGATGTGATGTGCTCGTCCACCCATGTCTGCTCGATGTCGATGTCTCGGCTCCCGGGGCGGGGACGGAAGGCGAACTCGCCGAAACGCGCCTTCACCTCGACCAGGGACAGCACGAGCGGAGCGCGGTAGCGGGTCCCGCCCTGGGTCGCGTCGACGATCCGTACCGCCTGATCGGCCGGGGCGAGCCGGCGGAGCGCGGCCTCGAGCGCGGCGCGGTCGGCCGTGCGATGGCGCAGGATCACCGAGCCGTCCAGCTCGATGCCAGCGGCGTTCGCATCGCCCACGTGCAGGACGATCTCCGCCCGTCGCACGGTCCCGTCGGGCACCACCGCCGCAACCTGCAGATCGGGCAGTCCGACGAGGTCGATCCGTCCACCGACCCCCACGCCCCGGAGGGTCGCGGACGCCTCCGGGAGCAGCACCTGGCCGGGCTCGAGCCCCCGCACGGCCTCCTGGGCGCCGGGATCATCCAGCGTCGCCGCGTAGGGGTGCGGGTCGACCGCCGCGACGTCCACCGGGATGCGCCACCCGTCCGTTAGCTCGGCGGCCGTCGCGCCGTCCGCGGTCCGGGATGCCACGAGTCCGAGGGTGTCCGACCGGATGAACGCGGCTGCGGTGACGTGCGGCAGCGCCGCGGCCCGCTCAGCGACCTGCGGTGACAGATCACCGCGGCTCCACATCACGAGGGTGCCGGGCCCCTCGGGTATCGGGGCCGGCGTGGGGGCGGTGGACGCCTCGGCGCCGGTCCCGGTGGGTGTGTTGGTCGCGGCCCCGGACGGCGCCGTGGACGGAGGGGTCGGGTCGGGGCCGACCGCGGCGAGGACGACGAGCCCGGTCACGAGGGCGAGGACGGTCACCGCGGCGGCCAGCGCGGTCCTCACGGTCGGCCTCCTCATCGCCGGACGCGACGCCCCGTGACGCTGCACGGCACGTCGGGTCGGAGGCGTCCAAGGTACGCCCGACCGTCCCTCCTCCCAGCCAGGGCCGGCCCGCCGTCGACGTGGACGGCGGACCGGCAGCGTGGGGTCAGCCCTCGGCCTCGACGGTCGTCACGGGCACCTCACTGCGGCGTGCGATCCGGCTGGGGAGATCCAACTTCAGCCACCTGGAGATGCCGGCGGGCAGCGTCGAGATGATGATCTCGTCGAACGTCTCCCGCTCGAGGAGCTCCTCCACGGCCGTCAGCGGGTCCGGTGCGCCGATCTCCCCGTCCGCCTCTCCCCCGAGGGAGCGGATCTTGTCGAGCATCCGGGACAGGCGGTGCTGGGACCGTTCGCGGGCGACCTCCATCGCCTCGGTGGCCCCGTTGGGGACCCCCGCGATCCCGAACGCGGGATCCGCGGGGACCCACGCGTCCGCCTCGACCTCCGGTTCCACGATCGGGACGAGCACGTAGAACCGGCCGTGACTGCCCTCGATCCGCGTGCGGATGCGGTCCTCGAGCTCCTTGCCGCCCAGGGTCTGGTTGGCCACGATCAGGTAGCGGCTCATCGTTCCCTCTCCGTCCGACGAGGTCCAGGGTCCGCGCTCCAGAGGCCGGGTCAAGACCGGTCGGCCAGGGTTCGCGCCGTGTCACGATCCCGTGACGCAGCGTGGCGTCCAGGAGCGGCAGTTCAGGACCGGCGGTGGACGCGCGTGGCGGTCGCCTGGTCCCGCGGCATGACCAGCATGTGGTCGATGTTCACGTGCGACGGGCGCGTTGCGACCCACGCGACACAGTCGGCGATGTCCTCGGCGGTCAGGGGGGTCATGCCCTCGTAGACCTGGGCGGCGCGCTCCTCGTCTCCGCCGAACCGCACCGTGCTGAACTCGGTCTCGACCATCCCGGGGGCGATCTCGGTCACCCGGACGGGCTCGCCGAGCAGCTCCAAGCGCAGAACCTGCATGACGCCGCGGATCGCGAACTTCGCGGCGTTGTACCCACCGCCTCCCGGGTAGGCCTCGATCCCAGCGATCGACCCGATCGTGACGATGTGGCCGTCGCCGCTCGCGACCAGGTGCGGCAGCAGCGCACGGGTGACCCTGACCGCCCCCAGGACGTTGGTCTCGTACATCGTGCGCCACCGCTCGTCGTCGGAGTCAGCGACCGGCTCGAGACCCAGCGCCCCGCCCGCGTTGTTGACGAGCAGCCGGCACCCGTCGATCTCGGCGCAGAACGCCTCGACCGACCCCGGCTCCGTGACGTCCAGGGGCAGCGCCCGCGCCCCGATCGGCTCCGCGATCTCACGCAGGCGCTCGACCCGGCGTGCTCCGACGACGACGTCGAACCCCTCGCCCGCGAGCCGACGGGCCGTGGCCGCGCCGATCCCGGCGCTGCCGCCCGTCACGACCGCGGTCCCTCGCTGCATGCCGAGGACCCTAGTTGGCGGGAAGGTACGTCACCCGGCCACGCGCGGCGACGAGGTCCGGAAGGGCCGTTCCTGCCGGTCTGGCGCGAGTACGGTGCGGGGGAGCCGAGGTGGGCCCTTGGTCTGCGACGCGTGCAGGAACCGGCAACGTGACGGTCGCTTCTGTGGCCGGTGCGGAGCCCGGATCGGGTCGGCTCGTCCCCGGGACGTGGAACACTCGATCCGGACCTCCCACAGGCGGTGGTCACTCGCGGCCCTGCGGAAGGCCGGGTCGATCGCGGCGGTTATCGCGATCCCGCTGGCGGTCCTGACCACGCACGGTCCGGACACCTCGACCGTCCGGCGCGGATCCGTCACTCCGGCGGTGGCGCAGGATCCGACCCCTGCCCCGCGGCAGGGGAACCTCCCTCCCCTCGAGACGGTGCTGGTCTTCGACGACGGGCAGGCCGGCGTGGTCACCGTCGACTTCGAGCGGGGCGTGATCGACCGGGCCGGACTGCCCGGCACGGCGACGGACGGGCGCGTTCGCCTCGGGCAGCTCGCCGGCCGGATCGTGGTCGCGTCCGGCGACCTCGTGTGGTCGATCCGGCCCGACACCTTCGCGCCAACCGTCCTCGCACAGGCGACGACGTTCCTCCCCGATGCGCGGCCCGACCGGCTGTGGCTCGTCGACGAACCCGACGCCCACCAGGAGATCGGCACCTGGACATTGGTCGATGCGGAAGGCCAGGTGCTCCACCAGACGCACGCTCGGGAGGGCATGGTCCCGGTCCGTGGGGTGCCAGACGGGCTGGCGCTTTCCACCGACACCGGACTTCGGATCTACGACCTCGACCGTCGGGAGGTCTTCGTCTACGTCGGCGCACCGGACGGGTGGCTGGGTGACGCGGCGGCGGGTCGTGTCGTCTGGTGCGCGCCCGGCTGTCACCGGTTGGCCGTGACCGGAGGGGCGAGCGACCGCAGGGCGGTCGGAGCCGACGAGGTCTCCGCGTTCGAGACCGGTTCGGCGTGGCTGTCCCCGGACGGCACGTACGTGAGCGCGGTGGCGAGATCGGTCGCCGCCGGCGTGGGGACGGTCCGCCAGGTGCTGGCCATCGACGTCGAGACCGGCGAGGTCAGCGCCCGACGTCGCCTGCCGAACGGGACGGTCCACGGTGGCTGGTCACCGGACGGTCAGCAGTTCTTCCTCACGGCCGCGGCGGAGGACGGCGCCCTCCAGCTCCTCCGCTACCGGCTCGGCGATCGGTCCTTCGAAGCACAGGTCCACGACGGCACCGAACGGCTGCGGTCGTTCATCGCGCTGCCGCGGTCCGCAGTCGGCCCGTGAGCGACCTCACCCGGGGGCGGCGCCCTGCTTGGCCCGCTTGGCGCCGCGACGCCGCGTGCTCGCGTCGAGCTCGACCTTGCGGATCCGGACCGCCTTCGGGGTCACCTCGACCGCCTCGTCCACCCGGATGAACTCCAGGGCCTGCTCCAGTGACAGGTGGTGCGCGGGGGCGAGCCGAACGAGCTCCTCGGCGCTCGAGGCCCGCACGTTGGTGAGCTTCTTCTCCTTGGTGGGATTGACGTCGAGGTCGTCCTCGCGCGCGTTCTCCCCGATCACCATCCCCTCGTAGACCTCGGTCCCCGGTTCGATGAAGAGCACGCCGCGCTCCTGGAGGGACAGCAGCGCGTAGGTGGTGGCGACCCCGCGACGGTCCGCGACGAGGCTGCCGTTGGGGCGGGTCTTGAGCTCGCCCTGCCAGGGCTCGTAGCCGTCGAACACGTGGTGGAGGATCCCCGAGCCGCGCGTCTCGGTGAGGAACTCGGTCCGGAAACCGATCAGGGCACGGGCGGGGACGCGGTACTCGAGGCGCACCCAGCCCGTGGCGTGGTTGACCATCTGCTGCATGCGCCCCTTGCGGAGGCCGAGCAGCTGGGTGACCACCCCGACGAAGTCCTCGGGCACGTCGATCGACAGGTGCTCGAAGGGCTCGTGGACGGTGCCGTCGATCTCCCTGGTGACGACCTGGGGCTTGCCGACGGTGAGCTCGTAACCCTCGCGGCGCATCGTCTCGACGAGCACGGCCAGCTGCAGCTCGCCGCGCCCCTGCACCTCCCACACATCGGGACGCTCGGTGTCGTTCAGACGGAGCGAGACGTTGCCCACCAGCTCCTGCTCGAGCCGGTTCTCCAGCAACCGTGCGGTCAGCTTGTCGCCGTCCTGCCCCGACAGGGGCGAGGTGTTCACGCCGATCGTCATCGACAGCGACGGTTCGTCGACGGTCAGGCGTGGCAGTGGCGTCGGGTCCTCGGGATCCGCGAGCGTGTCGCCGATCATCACCTCGTCGATGCCGGCCACCGCGATCAGGTCCCCCGGGCCCGCCTCGTCGACCGGTACCCGGTCGAGGTTGCGGGTGATCAGCAGCTCACTGACCTGGACGTTCACGATCTCGCCGTCGCCCCGGCACCACGCCACCTTCTGCCCCTGACGGATGCGACCGTTCACCACGCGACATAGAGCG
>JAHWKO010000020.1 GCA_019347855.1 Actinomycetota bacterium | reverse complement strand
CTGGATCCTCATCGTGGCCATGGCTGCCAGCATGTTCGTGACGCAGTGGCAGATGCAAGGGCGGACCCAAGGCGACACCGCGACCCAGCAGAAGGTGCTGATGTACGCGATGCCCGTCTTCCTGGGCTTCGTGGCGCAGAGCCTGCCGATCGGGGTGCTCCTCTACTGGGTCACCACGAACGTGTGGCAGCTCGGTCAGCAGCAGATCATCTTCTACGAGGTGAGCCACGAGGACGGCGACCCCGGCAGCAACGGCAAGGCGAGCGGCTCGTCCGATCCGAAGGGCTCCGGCGGATCGAAGGGCGGATCCAAGAGCAAGCCGAAGGGCTCGAAGGGGTCCGGCAACGGCCAGAAGAAGTCGACACGATCCGAGCGATCCGGCAGCGGCGGTGGTCCCTCCGACCACCTCCCACGGCGCCGACGCTCCTGACGAAGGGAACGATCCATGACCAGACGGCTCAACGCGAAAGCCGACACCCTCGAGGAAGCGCTCAAGCAACTCCTCGCCGAGCTCGCCGACACCGACGAGGAGAAGGTCGAGGTGGACCTACGCGTCCCCGGCTCCGCCCTCGACGAGCTCGGCGAGGTCCGACTGAGCCTCCAGGTGATCGAACCGGACGAGGATGAGGACGACGAGGATGAGGACGACGAGGACGACGGCGGTGTCACCGTCGAGCAGCTCGACGAGGAGGCCGACATGGCTGCCGACTTCCTCGAGGGCATCCTCGACGGGATGGGGCTGCCCGGAGACCTCCAGATCCGCGTCCACGAGGACCGGGCCGAGGTCGAGGTCGTCAACGTTGGCAGCGGTCGCCTGATCGGCCGTCGCGGACAGACCCTCGACGCGATCCAGGACCTGCTGCGCTGCGCCCTCCAGCGGGAGTTCGAGCGCCGTGCGAGGACGATCATCGACGTCGAGGGCTACCGGGCACGCCGACTCGAGAAGTACATCGACAAGGCCCGTGAGGCCATCGACGACGCCCGCGACAGCGGGGACGAGCAGCGGCTCGAGCCGATGGACGTCTGGGAACGCAAGCAGATCCACCAGCTCGTGGCTGAGGAGGATGGGGTGACTTCCAGCAGCCGCGGGCGTGAGCCCACACGCCGGGTGATCATCCAGCCGGACTGACCACGTTCGCACTGACCCTACAGAGGCCCCGCCCCCACGGTGGGGCCTCTCCCCGTGCTTGCATCGGTTGGCCCGCTGTGTGCGGTGCGGGACCGCGCTCCTCGGTCCGGGCCGGTGGTGTGCGGTGCGGGACCGCGCTCCTCGCCGCGTTGCCTCCGCCGGCGTGCAGCACATCGGCGGCTCGTCGCCCCTTCGATGCCTCCGGCCCGGCATCTCAGAGGGTCCAGCACCGCAACACCACGGGCCAGGGTCGGTTCCACGTGGAACACCCGTGCGGGGGTCGGCGGGTTCGGTTCCACGTGGAACATGGCCCGCGGGCTGGCGGGTGACGCGGCCGTTCCACGTGGAACGGGGGAGGGTAGGTTCCCGGGCGTGGATGGCGACGAGCGGTTGGCTGGGTTGGTGGAGGCGATCCGGGCGTCGCCGCACAACCTCGTGTCGCCACGGGCGGCGGCGGAGCTCGAGAGCCGGCACGTTCCGGAGTGTCTCGCGCTGGCGCGGATGCTCCCGGATGGTGCCGGTCGGCTCGTCGACGTGGGGTCTGGAGGGGGGCTCCCGGGGATCGTCATCGCGATCGCGAGGCCGGACCTCCGGGTCACGCTGGTCGAGTCCACGCGCAAGAAGGCGGACTTCCTCCGGGCGACCACGCGGGCCCTGGAGCTGGACGTCGAGGTCGTGAACGAACGGGCCGAGACGCTGTCCGGGGACTTCGACCTCGCCACCGCCCGGGCGGTGGCGCCGCTCGGCCGGCTGATCCCGTGGGTGGTACCCCTACTGAGGCCGGGCGGCCGGTTGTTCGCCGTGAAGGGCGAGCGGTGGCGGGAGGAGCTCGAAGAGGCCAGGGAGCACCTCGAGCGTGGGACCGCGCACCTCGTGGCGACACCCGATGAGGATCGGGCACGCGACGGCGCCGTTGACCCGCCGCTGCGCGTTGTTATCATCGCCGCCCGCTGATCGCCTATCCCTGGAGCGACGTGCTCGACTGGTTCCGCGACGACGAGCCCGCTCCCACCCGGCCCGAACCGGAGGCGCAGGACGTGGGCACCGCCGCGCCCACCGGGCCGGATGAGCCAGGGACGGATGAGCCAGGGACGGACGAGCCACCGCCGACCGACTTCGAGCGTCCGGAGACCACGGAACCGACGGCTCGAGAGCGCCCGGAGAGCCCGCCGGCGCCGGAGACCTCGGAGCACCTCAGGGAACCCCCTGCGGCCCCGGATCGTCCGCAGACCCCGTCACGACCGCCCGAGCGGCAAGGCGCCACGCACCGACCCGACCCGCCCGCCCCGGCCGAGCCGGTGACATCTGTCGCGCCGACGACGCCAGAGCCCGAACCTGAACCCCCAGCCCCGGCCCAGACCCCGCCAGAACCGACGGTTCACGAAGCGCAGGTGATCGCCGTTGCGAACCAGAAGGGCGGCGTGGGCAAGACGACGACGGCCGTGTCCGTGGCTGCCGCACTCGCGGACGCCGGCGCCCAGGTGCTGCTCGTCGACCTGGATCCGCAGGGCAACGCCACCACTGGACTGGGGCACCGCCCCCAGGAGGGGGCGCCGAGCACCTACCGCGTCCTCATCGAGGAGATGCCGGTCGAGGACGCCACGGAACCGACCTCGATCCGCGGCCTGCACTGCGTGCCGTCGAGCCTCGACCTCGCGGGCGCCGAGATCGAACTCGTATCCGTGTTCAACCGGGAACGACGGTTGCGTCAGGGCCTCGATGCGGTGCGGGACCTCTACGACGTCATCATCATCGACTGTCCTCCGACCCTGGGGCTCCTCACGATCAACGCCCTCGCTGCGGCTGACAGCGTGATCCTGCCGATCCAGTGCGAGTACTACGCGCTCGAAGGGGTCGGGCAACTCACCCGGACCCTCGAGTTGGTCCGCAGGGGCTTGAACCCGGACCTGGACCTGTTCGGCGTCGTCCTGACGATGTACGACGCACGCACGAAGCTGTCCCAGCAGGTCGCCGACGAGGTCCGGTCGCACTTCGGGGAGCTCGTGTTCCGCACCATCGTGCCCCGCACCGTCCGCTTGTCGGAAGCGCCGAGCTACGGCCAGCCGATCACCGTGTACGACCCCACCAGCCGCGGGGCACGGTCGTACCTGCGGCTCGCCGACGAGGTGGCGGGACGGCTGGGGCTGTCCCTCGAGACCCTCTCACCGCTGGACAGCCTCCTGGGAACGACGACCCCGGTCGAGGAAGATGCCACCGAGCACGACGGGATCGAGCAGGACGCAGACGACGTCGAGGATCCTGCGGGCGCGGAGGCGCCTCCCGCCCCCACCGAACGGACCGATCGAGACGAGGAGCGCTGGGCATGAACGAACGACGAGGACTCGGGCGCGGACTGTCCGCGCTGATCCCGGGCGGAGAGGGCGGTGCGCCGGCCCTGCGTGAGGTCTCGACCAGCGCGGTCACCCCGAACCCTCGCCAGCCGCGTGGCGGCTTCGACGAGAGCGAACTGGCGGATCTCGCCGCCTCGATCCGTGAGGTCGGGTTGCTGCAACCCATCGTGGTCCGCGAACTCGCACCCGAGCGCTACGAGCTCGTGGCCGGAGAGCGGCGGCTGCGGGCAGCGAAGCTCGCTGGCCTCACGCGCCTGCCCGCGATCGTCCGGGACACCTCCGATGAGGATCTCCTGCGAGAGGCCCTGATCGAGAACATCCACCGGGTCCAGCTGAACCCCCTGGAGGAGGCTGCCGCGTACCAGCAGCTCCTGGAGGACTTCGGGGTCACCCACGAGGAACTCGCCGAACGTCTGGGCAGGAGCCGGTCGACCATCAGTAACGCCCTACGCCTCCTCACGCTGCCGCCAGCGCTGCAGCGTCGCGTCGCCGCCGGTGTCCTGTCCGCCGGACACGCGAAGGCCCTGTTGTCGCTCGACGATCGCTCGGAGCAGGAACGCATCGCCGACCGGATCGTCCGCGAGGGGCTGTCCGTGCGCGCCACCGAGGAGATCGTCCGGCTCACCCAGATGGACGCAGCGCCGGCGGACGAGGCGTCGGGCGGCGAGCGCTCCTCGCCGAGGCCGACCCGACGGATCAGCGCCCCTGGCCTCGGGGACCTCGAACAGCGCCTTTCCGACGCACTGCGGACCCGGGTCAAGGTGTCGATGGGAGCGCGGAAGGGACGCGTCACCGTCGATTTCCGCAGCGTCGACGATCTCGAACGCATCGTGGGCGTGATCGCCCGCGGGTTGCAGACCGACATCGGTGCGGACCTCTCGGTGCGGGACCCGGACGCCGGGGACGCCTGACCGTGCCCGAGGCCCGATCCCGAGGTCCCGGTGGCTGAGCGACGTCGACTGTCCCGCGACGAACGTCGGGCGCAACTGATCGCCGTCGGTCGACGCCAGGTCGAGAGCTCGTCCTTCGACGAACTGTCCACCGACGCGGTGGCCGAGGAGGCGGGCATCTCCCGCGGGCTGCTGTTCCACTACTTCCCGACGCGCCGGGACTTCCTCGTGGCGCTCGCGGAGGACGCGTCGGACGAGCTGCTCGATGTCACCGCTCCCGACGAACGCCTCGAGCCGCTCGCGCGACTCCAGGTGGGCCTGGAGGCGTTCATCGCGTACGTCGCCGAACGGCGTGATCTCTACCTCGCGCTCGTGCGGGGAGCGGCCGGTGGCAGCACGGAACTGCAGGAGGTCTTCGACCGGACGCGACGGGAGCTCGCGGACCGCATCCTCGATGGCCTCGGTGTGGACGGGGACACGACCCTGCTGCGGCATGCTGCCCGCGGGTACATCGCGTTGACGGAGGAGGTCGTGGTCTCGTGGCTGCAGGAGGACGAGCGGATCGCTCGCGGTGAACTGGTGGCGTTCCTCGTCGCCTCCGCCCTGTCGGTCATGACCTCGGCCGGCGCCTCGGTCGAGTCGCTCAGGGGGAGCACCGACCGGTATTGAGCATCGCTCAACACAGTCCGAGGAGGGGTCAATCGAGCGGGACCGCCTCGAGCAGCGTGATCGTCCCGTCGTCGTCGCCCAAGAGTGCGAGGTCCGCGAGCCCGACGAAGAGGCCGGATTCGGCGATCCCGGGCACCAGTGCGAGCAGGAGCTCCATCGTCCCGGGCTCCTCGAGCCCGCCAGGCATGCGCGCGTCGAGGATCTCGTTGCCGTTGTCGGTGCGGTAGTCCCCATGGTCCCGCACGCTCACCTCGAAGCCCATCTCGGTGAGCGCGCGATCGACCGGGCCCCGGGCGAACGGGATCACCTCGATCGGTAAGGGGAAGGTGTCGGCTAGGCGGTCCACCAGCTTGTCGGGCGTGGCGATCACCACCATGCGCGACGAGCTCCACGCCACGACCTTCTCGCGCAGCAGCGCGCCGCCACCACCCTTGGTGAGGGTGAGCTCACGGTCGATCTCGTCGGCCCCGTCGACGCACAGGTCCAGGTCACCGTCGTCCGACGCGTCGAGCAACGTGAGACCCAGTTCGTGGCAGCGTGCCGCGGTCGCCTCGGAGGTGGGACGCCCGGCGATGTCGAGCTCGCGCTCGGCGAGCCCGCCGAGGAAGTGAGCGACCGTGCTGCCCGTGCCGAGGCCGAGACGCATCCCGTCCTCGACGAGTTCGAGCGCGGCGTGGGCCGCCGCACGTTTGCCTGCCTCACCCACCGCGAACCTCCCGACCAGTCCGCGCAGAGCCTAGGTGAACGGGCGTGTGGGCCGTCGGGGGACACCGGGACCGGTGCCCTCACCGTCGGCGCCCCGCGAGGAGCTCCTCGGCCAGCGTCCCCAGATCGTCGACGACGAGATCGGGCGTCGGTCCCGATCCGGCGGGCTGCAACCGGGCCCACGGACCTCGCCGCAGCCAGACCGTCCGGAGGCCGGCGCGTCCGGCGGGTCCGACGTCGTTGTCCCGCCGGTCACCGACGTACCAGACCTCCCGGCCATCAGGCGCCCCGAGTGCCTCCAGGAGCGCCTCGAAGAACCCCGGGTCCGGCTTGGCGACGCCGAGCTCCTCGCTGGTGATCACCGGGTCGCCATCGACGCCGGCGTCACGGAGCTGGGCGCTGCGGGACGCCGGCTGGTTCCCCGCGACCGCGACCCGCACACCTGCGGTGCGGAGGCGCTCGATCGTCGGGATCGCGTCTGGGTACAGGTCGCGTCCCTGGAGCCCGTCGAGACGTCCCTCGTACCCGTCGACGCGCTCGCGCCACGCTGGGTCGATGTCCGCGAGCGCCTCGAGGTGGGTCCCGCCAGCGACCAACCGCGCCCCGATCGTGGCCTGGAGGGTGAACGGGCTCACCCCGAGCACCTCGGCCCACACCGACCACACCCGGGTCTCGTCGATCAGGACCTCGCCGACGTCGAAGCAGACGATCACACGAGAGCCAGGGACACCAGGCGCTCGGCGAGATCGGCGAAGTCCATCCCGGCGGCGCGGGCCGCCAACGGGAGCAGCGAGGTCTCCGTGAGGCCGGGGCAGGTATCGAGCTCGAGGATCCAGGGACGCCCGTCGGGGTCGACGATCATGTCCGCCCGCGAGACGTGACGGGCGCCCACAGCCTCGTACGCGTCCACCGCCGCTCCGGCGCAGGCGTCGAGCACGTCCTGCTCGAAGCGTGCAGGGACGTGGAACTCGGTGGCTCCGGCGGTGTAGCGGGCCGCGAAGTCGTACACCCCCTCCTTGGGCCGGATCTCGACGGGGGGCAGCGGTTCGCCGTCGAGCAGGGACACGGCGACCTCGGTGCCAGCGACGTGCCGCTCGATCAGGACCGCGTCGGCGTAGGACAGGGAGCCCACGATCGCGGCGGGCAGATCCTCGAGGCGATCCACGTACGCCAGCCCCAGGCTCGACCCGCCCGTCGCGGGTTTGACGACCAGGGGGAGACCGAGCGCGTCGGCGATGTGGCCCATCGCGGCCGACACGCCCATGTCCCGGAAGGCCTGCGCGGACAGCGAGACGTGGTCCGGGGTGTCGATCCCCGCGCGGCGGTAGATCCCGTGCGCGATCGGCTTGTCCCAGGCCAGCGAGGACGCCAGGTGACCCGGCCCCGTGAAGGGCAGCTCGAGGAGCTCGAGGATCGACTGGATCGTGCCGTCCTCGCCGGCGGAGCCGTGGACGGCCAGGAACACGACGTCGGGGGCCCCCTCGTCGAGGCGGCGGATCAGCTCGGCGTCGACGTCGATCCGCTCCACGGGGTAGCCACGGTCGCCCAGGGCGTCGGCCACGCGACCTCCCGACCGCAACGACACCTCGCGTTCCAGGGACAGGCCACCCGACAGCACGGCCACGCGTGGACGGTCAGTCATCGGTCTCCTCCGCATGTCGCTGGATCTGGTCGGCGCGGAACGATCCCGTGACGGCCTCGACGAGCTCGAGCTCCTCGTGGAGCAGCTCGCCGAGGCGCGCGATGCCCTCCTGGATCCGGTCCGGGGTGGGGTACGAGTAGCACAGTCGCAGCTGGTTGCCGCCCTGCTCGTCGGCGAAGAACCCGCGCCCCGGCACGTACGCGACCTTGTGGTTCACGGCCTTGGCGAGCAGGTTCGAGGTGTCGAACCCGTGAGGCAGCGTCACCCAGATGTAGAAGCCGCCCTCGGGACGGGTCCACGAGCACCCGTCGGGGAAGTGCTCGTCCAGCGCGTGGAGCGTGGCCTCGGCGCGTTCGCGGTAGACCTCGCGGAAGCGCTTGACCTGGTCCTGCCACGGCTGGTTGGCGAGCCAGCGCTCGACGACCATCGAGGTGAGGTTGGACTGACACAGATCGGCGGCCTCACGCAGGAGGATGAGCTTGTCGCGGACCGGGCCGGGGGCAGCGACCCATCCGATGCGCGCTCCGGGCGCGAACGTCTTGGACACGGTGCCGACGTACACGGTCCGGTCGGGTATCAGCGAGCGGATCGACGGCCAGGTCCGTCCCGAGAAGTCGAGCAGCCCGTAGGGGTTGTCCTCGACGACGATGAGGTCACGGTCCTGCGCGATCTCCGCGATGCGATGGCGGCGCGGCTCGGACAGGCACACCCCAGCCGGGTTCTGGTGGTTGGGGACGAGGTACAGGAACGTGACCGCGCGTCCCTCGCGCTCCAAGCGGTCGAGCGTGTCCTCGAGGGCGTCGGGCACCATGCCCTCGTCGTCCATCCCGACGTGCACGACCTCGGCCTGGTGTGACGACAGCGCCCCGAGCGCCCCGACGTAGGTCGGGCCCTCGGCCACGACGACGTCACCGGGATCGACGAAGAGCTTGGTGATGAGCTCGAGCCCCTGCTGGCCGCCAACCGTCACCACGAGGTCGTCGGCATGGGCCGGGACCCCTTCGGTCTCCATGACCCGCACGAGCTGCTCGCGGAGCTCCTCGCGTCCCTGACCGCCCCCGTACTGCAGGGCCGTCGCACCGGCCTCGCGGATCACCTCGCTCACGACCTCCTCGACCGCCTCGAGGTCCAGGGCGGCGGTGTAGGGCATCCCGCCGGCGAGGCTGATCACCTCGGGACGCGAGGCGACGGAGAACAGCGCTCGGATCTCGGAGGCGGACATGCCACGGGTGCGTTCGGCGTACCGCTCGAGGTACGGATCGTGATCGAGACGCACTGGAGGAGCCTCACGGACGGTTCCGCTCGACGCTACCGCAGGGGCATCGCCCACCGACCCGCGAAGGTGCATGGGTAGCATCTCGGCGTGACGTTCGGAGAGGCGCACGTGGCCGAGCAGCAGGTACAGACCGGTCCCCCGGCGATCGAGACGGGGGACGAACCTCCCACGCCGAGGGTGGTCGCCCCGGGAGGCTGGCGGCGCGCGCTGATCGGTTTCGCGCTGGGTGCAGCCATCGGTGCCGTGGCCGCCCTCGTGGCGCCTCGGGACGAGGGGCCCCGACGGACGCTGGAAGACCGCGGGTAGCGGTGTCCCGGCGCGTCGTCGAGCTCACCGCCAACGACCTCGGAGAGCTGGCGGACCGGTGTCGGCGATGCCTGTTCTGGGAGTTCGGCGCCCCACGACCGATCGATGACGTCCCGCAGGCGGACGAGCTCACTGGCGACGCGGTGATCCAGAAGACGGCATGGTGGCGGTCACAGGAGCTCGAGACCGGTAGTCCCGGTCGGGTGGTCCGGATCGACGGGAAGCCCGTGGCCTGGTGCGAGTTCGGCCCGGCCACCGCGTTCACCCGACGACGTCAGCCGGTGCCCCGTGCCTCGGACGACGCGCTGTTCGTCGCGACCCTGTGGGTGGAGCCGCCCCACCGAGGCAGGGGGTTCGGGCGCCTGCTGGTGCAGGCCGCCGCCAAGGAGGCCCTCCGACGCGACCTCCACGGGGTCGAGGCCTACGGGGACCGGCGCCACCGCGACGCCGCTTGCGTGCTGCCGTGCACCTGGCTGTTGCACGAGGGGTTCCAGGTGCACAGGGAGCACCCGCGCTACCCGCTGCTCCGGATGGACGTACGCAGCATCGCGCGGTGGGCCGAGCCGCTGGAGCACGCGTTGGAGCACGCCCTCGAGCGGCTTGGGCGCCGCCCCGACCTGGAACCCGCACCTCATGCGAGCCGCTCCAACGGCTCCTGACAGCCGCTAGGAGGCGGCGCGCAGCTCCGCGTCACCGGTGAGGAACCGGGTGAGCGCCTGCGTCAGCGCCTCGGCGATCTCCTCCTGGTAGGCAGGCTGGGCCAGCCACTGGCCCTCCTCGGGGTGGGTCAGGAACCCGGGTTCGACGAGCACGGCCGGGGCGCGGGATTCGCGCACGATCGCGGTGGTCGACGGGTGGGTCCGCAGGTGCGGCGCGTGGGTCCGCCGGTGGACGGCCTTCACCGCCAGCTCGGCGAGGCGCCGGCCGGACTCACTGACGAAGCTGCCGTCCCCGAAGTAGTAGGCCGCGCAGCCCCGGGCGGCGGCCGAGTCCAGCCCGTTCAGGTGCATCGACAGGATCAGCTCGACGTCCTCGTCGTTGGCCAGCCGTGCCCGTTCGGATGGGGACGGGGTGGTCCGGGGGCCGCGCGACTGGATCACGTGTACGCCCCGCGCGAGCAGACGACCTTCGATGCGGTTCGCGATCGCCCACGTGACCTCGTGCTCCGTGGTGCCGTCGGGCCCCTGGTAGCCGGGGTCGTCCGGCCCGTGGCCGGGATCGAGGAGGATGCGCGCCCCCGCCAGCGTCGGCCGCGGCGGGGCAGCACGCAGGGCCTCGCGTTCCCGCACGGTGGCGGCGGGGGCCGACTGGTGCCAGCGGTGCAGGCGCCGCAGTGACGACACGACCTCCCCGCCCACGATGCCGTCGACCCGCAGACCTACGTTCAGCTGGAACTCGCGGACGGCCTCGGTCGTGTGGGGGCCGAAGACGCCGTCCTCGTAGCCGGCGTCGAAGCCCAGGCGGTTCAGCCGACGCTGCAGCTCGCGGACGTCGTCCCCGCGCAGCATGGGATCGGTGAGGTACAGGCGGCGGTCACCCAGGCTGCGGCTGGCCTCGACGAGCGCCCGCCACGTGTCGTCCCCCACCACCCCGTCCGCGGGGAGGCCGCGGTCCTGCTGGAAGCCCCGGACGGCGACACGGGTACCCTCCCCGAACTCCGCGGGCGGGTCATCGCCGCTCGAGAACCCCAACTCCTCGAGGCGTTGCTGGACGTCACGGACCGCGGCGTTCGCCGTCCCGAGCGTGAGAGCCTCCATCGCCGATCCATGCTAGAGGCCATCCCCGGTCGGTCGATCGGGGCCGACCGGAGGCCCGGTCAGACGATCAGAGGAACTCCTGCAGGTCCGACAACAGGGCCTGCTTGCCCTTGGCGCCGACCATGCGCTTGGCGACCTCTCCGTCCTTGAAGACCATCAGCGTCGGGATCGACATGACGCCGTAGTCACGGGCGGTCTGCGGGTTCTCGTCGATGTTCAGCTTGACCACCTTGAGCTTCTCGGCGTTCTCCTCGGCGATCTCCTCGACCACAGGCGACACCATGCGGCAGGGGCCGCACCACTCGGCCCAGAAGTCGACGAGCACGGGCTTGTCGGACGAGATGACCTCGTCGTTCCACTGGTCGGACGTCACGGCCTTCGTGGTTCCCATGTCTCGGTTCCCTCCGTGTGGGTTGGTGGTCGGTCGAGAGGTTGGTCGGGCAACACCGTACGGCTCCCGGGTGTTCCCCCGGTCGGCTACTCGAGCGTGGCCAGGTGTCGCTCGCCCTCGAGCGCAGCCAATAGCGCTCGCTCATCCGAGCGCGGCCAGGTAGCGCTCGGCGTCGATCGCCGCGCGGCAGCCCGTGCCGGCGGCGGTCACGGCCTGGCGGTAGATCGGGTCCATCGCATCGCCACTGGCGAACACCCCCGGCACGTTGGTCGCCGTTGAGGGTTCGTCGACGATCAGGTACCCGGTGGGGTCCATCTCGAGCTGTCCCTCGAACATCCCCGTGTTCGGGATGTGCCCGATCGCGAGGAACACCCCATCGGTCGCGAACTCGCGGGTCTCGCCCGTCTTCGTGTCCTGTAGCAGCACCCCGGAGACCAGTCCGTCCTCGCCGTGGATCTCCTCGACGGTCGCGTTCCAGATGAACTCGACCTTGTCGTTCTTGAAGGCCCGTTCCTGCATGATCTTCGAGGCACGCAGCTCGTCGCGACGGTGCACCACGGTGACCTTGGAAGCGAACTTCGTGAGGAAGGTCGCCTCCTCCATCGCGGAGTCTCCGCCGCCGACGACCACGATCTCCTTGTCGCGGAAGAAGAAGCCGTCGCAGGTCGCGCAGGCGGAGACACCCGACCCCCACAGGCGTTCCTCGCCGGGGACCTCGAGACGTCGCGGTCGGGCGCCGGTCGCGATGATGATCGTGTGGGCGAACAGCTCGGTCCCGCCGGCCACCAGCCGGAACGGCTGGCTGGACAGGTCGACCTCGGTGACGTCCTCGGTGAGGTAGCTCGTCCCGAAGCGCTCGGCCTGGGCACGCATGTGCTGCACCAGCTCGGGGCCCATGATCCCCTCGGGGAAGCCCGGGTAGTTCTCGACGTCGGTGGTCAGCGTCAGCTGGCCGCCGGTCGGCCCGCCCCGTTCGATCCCCTCGATCACGAGCGGTTCGAGGTTGGCTCGCGCGGCGTACACGGCAGCGGTGAGACCTGCGGGTCCACCGCCGATGACGACGACGTCGCGGGTGGCAGCGTCGGTCGGGGCGTCGGACATGGGGACCTCGGATGGCGGAAGAAGGCTCGATCAAGACTAACGGGGAGACCCGCCCCCGCATTCCATGTCGGGCGGTGGTTCGGGGCGTGAGTACCCTGCCCGCGATGCCCACGACGACGACGTGCAAGCGCCATCCATCCGTCGAGACTCGGCTGGCGTGCTCGAACTGTGGTGACCCGATCTGTGGGCGCTGTGCGGTCCCCAGTCCGGTCGGTCAGAAGTGTCCGGCCTGCGCCAAGCAGTCCCGGTCCGCGCGGGCGCTCGGCAAGCCGCGCCAGTACGCGAAGGCAGCCGGGGTCGGGCTCGGCGCCGCCATCCTCGGAGCGGGCCTGCTGTACGTCGTGATCGGGATCGGGTTCCTGACGTTGATCGCGAGCCTCGGCATCGGGTACGGCATCGGACGTTCGGTGCGGTGGGGCTCCGAGGGCAACGCCGCTCGGCCGTTCGCGGTCACCGCGGTGGTGCTGGCCGTCCTGGCCGTCGAGGCGGCGTGGCTGTTCGGGTACGGCTACCTCATCCCGCCCGGGATCTTCGGGCTCCTCGGGTACCCCGCCGCCGCTTACGGCGCTTTCCTCGTCTTCCGCTGAGAACGGGAGGCAGCCGCCTACGCCTCCCTCACGTTCCGCTGACCCCGCGAGTCGGTTCCCGGGGGCGGGACCACCGGAGGGAACGCTGCGCTCCCTCCTCGCGCTCGGTCGGCATCGCTTCGCTCGCCTCCGTCGCGAGGGTCCCGCCCCCGGGAACCGACTCGCTCAGGGGTCCCTGACCAGATGGCGACGAGTCACTCCCTGTCGTATTGCGCGAAGCTGAGGACCTGGCAGTCGTCGGGCGAGACCGCCCAGACCTCCACGCGCTGGTAGGTCCCTGACTCCGGGTCCTCGGAGACCAGGGTGTAGATGACCGCGGGTGCGCCCTTGAAGCGGGCCAGCTCGACGTACACCGGTACCAGGGGCGTGCGGGCGTCCTGTAGGACGGTCGACAGGCACCGGCCGACGGCCTCGACCGGCGCAGCGCCAAGGACCTCGCTCCGAGCGGTCCCGAACGTCTGGCTGTCTGCGCTGGTGTCGTCCTCGGCCGAGTCCTCAGCCGCCTCACCGTCCTCGGGGGCCGGGACGGCGCCCGCTACGCCGTCCGCGCGATCGAGCAGGTCGGACTGGAGGCGCTCGGCGAGGGGCCGGGCCTCCTGCGCGGTGAAGTCCTGCGGGACGAGCGTGCGGATCTCGGCGTTCACCGCCACCCGCCGCAGCTGCTGCTCGTCGTAGTCGTTGTCCGTCTCGACGACCGGCACCTGCCCGACGTCCGGCGCATCCATCGCGGTGGTGGCGGCGCCGTCGCCGCTGCCACCACCTCCCTGGAGCAGCCACACGCCGGCGACCCCGAACAGTGCGATGACCGCCGCCGCCGCGGCCGCCACCCCGAGAGGACGCAGGGCCTCGAACCGGGATCGCCGGCGCGCGGCGAGCTCGTCGGCGCCCCCCGCTGAACCGTGCTCCTCCAGCTCGCGGTCGAGGGCCGTGTGCAGCTCGTCGGAGAAGCCGGCTGGCGGTTCGACCGCCGGCAGGGCGGACAGGGCCTCATCGGAACGACGCAGCCGGCCGAGGCGCTCACGCAGCTGCGCGTCGTCCTCCAGAGCGGCCTCCACGGCTGCCCGTTCCTCGGCGTCCAGCTCGCCCGCCAGGTAGGCGGAGAGCTGCTCTCCGGTGGTCACGCTGGCTCCTCGGTCGGTGGCTCGGTGCGGGGTCCCCGCGGACGGCCCTCCACCCGGTTGGAGGTCGCGGCGGCCCCTCGGGTTCCATCGGATCGCCGGATGCCCGCCTCCGGGTCGGCGACCCCGGCGAGCAGATCGGCCAGTTCGGCCTTCGCGCGGTGCACGCGGCTCTTCACGGTTCCCACCGGCATGTCGACGATCCCGGCGGCCTCCAGGTACGTGAACCCCTCTATCGCCACCAGGACCACGAGCGTCCGCGACGTCTCGTCCAGCTCCGCGAGGGCCCGGTGGACCTCGAGCTCGGTCTCACGCAGCGTCTGCGGGTCCGGGTCGTCGCTGCCTACCCCGGCGGCGTTGGAGGTGGCGACGATGTCCTCGACGGGCGTCTGTGGCCGCCGCCGACGCTTCCTGGCCATGTCGTTGCACGCGTTGACCGCGATCCGGTAGATCCAGGTCGAAAGCTTGCTGCCGCCGCGGAACGTGCCGCCTTTGCGGGCCACCGACAGGAAGGTGTCCTGCGTCGCGTCCTGCGCGTCCGCGTGGTCGCCGAAGTACCGGTAGCAGATCGCGTAGACGCGACGCTCGTAGCGAAGGACCAGCTCGTGGAACGCCTCCTGCCCCCCGCTGGAGACGTACGCCTCGAGCAGCTCCTCGTCGCTGCGTCGTTCCGCGCTGCCGACCACGAGGTCAGGCGGAGGATGCGGGATCGAGGTCGGCGGGGGCCGAGGAGGTCGCGGGGACCTCGTCGGGTGCCGCTCCCGGGTCGCCGCGTAGCGCCTGGGTGGCGAACAGCGCGATCAGCGCGAGCACCAGCCCCCCGAGGAACGCGGCGATGATGCGGTTGCGCGTATCCGCACGGTCGTCGCCGATCTCGTGGCGCCGGTCGGGACCCGCAGCATCGATGTCGCCGGCTTCGCCCTGCTCGATCAACCGGACCGTCAACTCGTCGGGACGGGTCCGCACCAGGGGCGTGAGCGCGGCAGCCACCGCCGCCCCGTCCTGGAAGCGCTCCCGCGGATCGCGCTGGGTCGAGGTCACGATGACCTTGTCGAGCCCCTTCGGGACGTCGGGACGCACGGTCCGGGGTGGGGGGAGGTTGCGCGACAAGCGCGCCGCGGCGGTCGCGGTCGGGGTGTCGCCCTGGAACGCCGGTTCCCCCGTCAGGCACTCGTACAGGACCACGCCGAGGGCGTAGACGTCGGCTCGCGCGTCGACCTCATGCCCCGCGAGCTGCTCGGGAGCGAGGTAGGCCGCGGTGCCGATCACGGTGCCCGGGCGGGTGAGCGCGTCGTCCTTGCCCAGCGCCTTGGCGATGCCGAAGTCGGTCACCTTGGCCACCCCGTCCTGGCTGAGCAGGATGTTGGCCGGCTTCACGTCGCGGTGGACGAACCCGAGCTCGTGAGCCTCGCCGAGCGCGAGCGCGACCTGTTCACCCAGAGCCGCGGTGATGATCGGGTCGAGCCCGTCGGACCGCTGGATGATGTCGCGCAGGCTCGGGCCGTCCACGTACTCCATGACCAGGTAGACGAGCTCGTCCTCCTGCCCCGTGTCGTAGATCGCGACGGCGTTGGGATGGGAGATCTGCGCAGCGGCCGTCGCCTCCCGACGGAAGCGCTCGACCGTCGTCTCGTCGTTGGCGAGGTGCGGGTGGAGCAGCTTCACCGCCACCGACCGGTTCAGGGTCACGTCGTGCGCGCGCCAGACGATCGCGACCCCACCCGTCGCGATGGGCTCCTCGAGCTGGTAGCGACCGGCGAGCATCCGTGCCACGCCTGGCCACGTCGTGCCCGCACCAGATGCGCGCGTGGTGCCCGAGGCGGCGGATCCGGACGCGCCGGAGCTACGCCCGCCCTCCTCGGCGTCCGTCACGGTGGGCTGGTCGTGGATGGACGGTTCGTCGTCACTCACGCCAGCGGACCGTGCTCGTCGCCGAACGGGTGGTGAGACCGTCGAGGAAGCCGAGCTGGTGGAGGAAGAGGGTGTCGGCCGTCGATTCGACCTCGGTCGTGACGTGCTCCTCGAGGACCTCGAACACGACCAGTTGCACGTCCTGCTCGGCGGCCTCCAGCTCGGCGGCCTCCTGGGCCTGTTCCTCGTCCTGCCGGGTGTCCCGGTACGCGGCGCGCGCGGTCCGCGCGACCTCCTGGGCTGCGTCCTCGGTCTGCACGTAGTTGAGGCCGACGATCACGAACTCGTAGCCCACAAGGGCGAACAGCCCCATGAACACGATCATGCGCACCAGCCAACCGCTGATGATGTCGCCGGACTCGTCGCCGGCCAGCCGTCGTACGAGCGAACGCACGCACCCTCCTCGGACCGCGGGCACGCAGGGTACGCGACCGCGGGGCTCACAGCGACGACCTAGGCGGCCTCGTCGCGGACCACGGTGAGCTGCGGGGAGGGTGGTCGCCGGCGTCGGTAGAACCACCATCCGAGCAGCGCCAGCAGCACGATCCCCACGATGACGAGGGCGGTCCCGCTGATCGCCGTGGAGCGCACGACGAGGGTCTCCGCGGCCAGCTCCACCCACGGGGAACCCGCGGGATCGATCGCGCCCGGGGTCTTGACCCGTACGGTCACCGGGATCCGGCCAGAGGCCTGCGCCACCGCGGCGAACGAGATCGTCTGCTGACCACCCTCGGTCAGCGTGACCAGTCGTGCGTCCTCGGCCATGTCGAGCTTCGGAGCGTCCAGCTCCACGACCACCTGGATCGGTGGACCGTGCGGTCGCGACAGCGTGATCGGGATCCGTCCCTCGGTGTCGGTGAGGGTGACCTGAGCGTCAGGCGGGAGACGGACGGAACCGAACCCGGCATCCAGCGTGGTCTCGACCTCCTCCAGGAGCCCCAGGGCGACGTCCGTCCGGCCGGTCAACCACCATCCGGAGGGCACCCGCCGGATCGCGGTGTCGATGTCGTCCCACCCGTGCCCGCCGACGCGGTCCACGGACTCGGTCACCGCGTCCCGCAGCGCGGCCAGCTGCGCCTGCTCGCGTGCGAGGCGCTCGCCGAGGACCTCGGGCATCGTCGGCGCGTCGGCGCTCAGCGTCGAGCGTTGCGGCGCGACCCCGTAGACGCGCTCGAGCTCGTCGATCCCGAGCGGACGGATCCACGGAGCTCGCGACAGGGCGGACAGCAGGTCCGCGGCGGCCCGGGGTGAGGGCTCCCACCCGCGCCCCGGGAGGAGGACGACCCCCCTGCCGTCCGATGCTTGGGGTGCCTCGAGATGGGTCTGGGCGGTCTCGGCGAGGATGCGCTGCACGGCGACCGCCGGACCGTGATCGGTCGGCAGGTCGGCCAGGAGATCCTCCAACCAGGGATCGGCGACCGCCGCGGCCAGTTCCACCCCGCCGGAGCGCAGCTCGTGGAACGGCGCCGGGGTCCGGTCGGGTAGCTGTCCGTCGCCGGACAGCTGGTCCCAGCTCACGACGATGCGGTCGACGCCCGCCGGGCCGAGGACCTCACGCAGCACCGCCGACGACAGTGGGGTCGTCGCCCACATGGTGTCCGGTCGGGGACGCTCGCCGAGCACCGCCTCCAGCCGGGAGCGGCCCTCGGTGACATCCCGCACCGCTTCGAGGGTGAACCCCGCTCCGTGGAGCGCACCGAGCTCGACGTCGGCGTAGGGACCCGCGAGGACCGGTTCCTCGTCGGCTGCTGCGAGCGCGCGGATCCGATCGAGCAGTTGCTCGGCGACGCTGGCACGGGGATCGTCGTCCGGGACGGCCACGGGGTCGCCCCCCGGGACCTCGAGGCCGAACCCGTCCGACATCGCCGCGAGGTCCTCGAGCAGGTGCGCGCCGGCGAGCACCTGCACGGGGGTGTCAGGGGACTGCTCCACCGCCCAGACCAGCCGCTCCAGTCGCCCGCCCGGCAGCACGGCGTCCACGGCGTCCTGCGCGAAGCGGTCGGCGATCGCGGTCCGGGGGGCGGCGTCGAGCGGCCAGCCGACCATGAGCGGCAACGGCTGGCGAGGCGCAGCGTCCAGGTGGATCACCCCGGTGGTCACCTGGTCCAGGGTCTCGGTGCCTCGGAGGACCTGGATCAGGACGGGGTGCACACCGGTCCCCGGGCCCCACCCGATCGCGGACGCCGGGATCGTGACCGCGACCGACGCGAGCTCCCCAGGTCCCAGCTCGCCGCCCTGGCCGATGTCCGCGTACTCGGCGTCGAGCAGCCCCGGCGGGCGTGCGCCCGCGTCGAGCGCGCGGTGCAGGTCGCTGCGGGTCGACGCAGCCCGGAACACCTCCACCGCGAGCGTGAGGTCCTGCAGGGACCGCTCGTCGAGGTTCTCCACCAGCACCCGGACGTGGAGGTCGTCCGCCGAAGCGGTCGGCGCGGCGTCCTCGGGGCGGGTCCCGTCCCCGACGGTCGAGGTGATCGCCGTCAGCGTCAGGTGGACCTCGGGCTCGCCCTCCTCGCCCTCCTGCGCCCCCGCTGGGGCGCCGAGGGCCAGGGTCGCGCCCGTCAGCGCGGCCAGGAGCATCCACGCGCCCCAGCGGGCGCGCTCGGATCGCCTCGTCACCCTGGCCGCCGCGAGGGCGAGACCGCGGTGGTGACCTGCTTCACGAGGTTGCGCTCGTTGCGGTGCGCCAAACGCACCAACGCCACGTCCAGCGGCACCCACTCGACGGACTCGGCCTCGTCGTCCCGCTCGCCGGGGGGCGCGCCGTCCGTCTCCATGAGGAAGTAGTGCACGAACTTGTGGTAGCGGACGCGGTCGGGGCGCCACACGAACCAGTAGTCGATCGTCCCGAGCTCCTCGTGGATGTCCGCGGTGTACCCGGTCTCCTCGCGCACCTCGCGCACGGCGGCCTGCTCGGGGGTCTCACCCTCCTCGATCCCGCCCTTCGGCAGCGTCCACTGGGCCTGGCCTGCGGCGTTGCGCCGGGCGATCAGCAGCACCCACCGGCGACCGTCGTCCCGGTCGTCCACGACCACGCCGCCCGCGGATGTGGCGCGCTTGGTCGGGAACCGGGCCATGTCTGGAAGCTCCCCGCGGAGGTCGTTCCCGCAGGGTAGCGAGCTACGGTCCTCCGGAGCCGATGGCGGAGGCCGGATGCGTGCGGTGATCCAGCGTGTCAGCGGAGCACGGGTCCGGGTCGACGAGCGCACGGTGGGGCGGATCGGCCCGGGCAGCTGCGTGCTGGTCGGCGTGACGCACGGGGACGACGCCGCCACCGCGGAGCGCCTCGCGGAACGGATCTGGCACCTGCGGATCTTCGACGACGAGGACGGGGTCATGAACCTCTCGCTCGCCGACACCTCCTGCGAAGCGCTCGTCGTGAGCCAGTTCACCTTGTACGGGGACACGGGCCGCGGCAGACGCCCATCGTGGACCGACGCGGCCCCCGCTGACGTGGCCGAGCCGCTCGTGGACCGGGTCGTCGTTGCGCTACGCGATCTGGGGGCGGAGGTCGCGACGGGGGTGTTCGGGGCACACATGGAGGTCGAGCTGACGAACGATGGGCCCGTCACGATCCTCCTCGAGGTCTAGCCCGAACCGGTAAAGGACCCCGCCGGAGATGTCGAGACTCTCGGTGCGTGGGCCGAGGGCCCCGTCGAGGCCTCTTGAGACCGGTCCTCGAAGACCGGCCGCGAGGCCGTGTGCCCCCGACGGAGGACGCCGCGATGAGCGTGGACGTCAACGACTACCTGACCCAACTGGTCGAGCGCAACGGCTCCGATCTCCACCTGAAGGCCGGGGGACCGGCCTTCGTGCGTGTTGACGGCGACCTGAAGCCGTTGAGCCAGCTCCCGCAGCTGTCCCCTGCGGACACCGAGCGGTTCGCGTTCGCGATGATGGACGACCGTATGGCCCAGACGTTCGTGGACACGAACGAGGCGGACTTCGCCTACTCGCTGTCAGGGACGGGGCGGTTCCGGGTGAACGTGTTCCGTCAGCGCGGTTCCGTCGGGATCGTGATGCGGCGCGTGCTCCCTGGCGCCCCGGACTTCGAGAGCCTGGGGCTGCCACCCGCGGTGCGCAAGCTGTCCGAGGAGCAGCGCGGGCTGATCCTCGTCACCGGCCCGACCGGGTCCGGGAAGACGACGACGACGGCGGCCATGATCGGGAACATCAACCGCAACCGCCGCTGCCACATCGTGACGGTCGAGGACCCGATCGAGATCATGCACCGCGATGAGCACGCGATCGTCGACCAGCGCGAGGTCGGGGTCGACACCTCGGACTTCCCCACGGCCCTCAAGCACGTGGCCCGGCAGGACCCCGACGTGATCTTCATCGGGGAGATGCGCGACATCGAGACCGTGATGGCCGCCCTCCAGGCCGCCGAGACCGGGCACCTCGTCATCTCCACCCTCCACACCACGGACGCGCGCGAGACCGTCAACCGCATCGTCGACTTCTTCCCGCCCCACCAGCAGAACCAGGCCAGGCTGTCGCTCGCGAACTCGATGAAGGGCGTGGTCTCGCAGCGGCTGCTGCCACGCGCGACGGGCGAAGGCCGGATCGCGGCGGTGGAGGTGCTCGTGATGACCGCCCGGATCTACGAGTTCATCGTGGACCCGGACCAGACCGAGCAGGTGATCGACGCGATCGCAGAGGGCCAGTACTACGGCATGCAGACGTTCGACCAGCACCTCCTCGACCTCTACAAGGGTGGGGAGATCACGCTGCGCGACGCGCTGGCTGCGGCGACGAACCCGCACGACTTCCGCGTGTCGGTCCGGGCCGCGGGCCTGGCTGGCTGACCACCGACTCTCCGGGCGTCCGTTCGGCGGCGCCACGAGGGCAGGGACCGTACGAGAGGCGCACGTGTAGCCTGAGGGCGCTCGTTCCCGCCCGTCCTCTCCCATCCGGAGCGATGACGCACGCCGACGATCCGTCACGCGACGACGCCCACGGCGAACAGCACGCGGCGCTGCGCGCACTGCTCGACGTCCACCCCGAGGCCCGAGACCTCGGCGCGATGTTCGTCGATGCCGGGCACGAGCTCTACCTCGTCGGAGGCAGCGTGCGGGACACGCTGCTGGACGCCACGTCGGCACCCGACCTCGACTTCGCGACCTCGGCGCGGCCCGAGGAGACCCACGGTCTGCTTCAGGGCTGGGCGGACAACGTCTGGGACATCGGCGCCCGCTTCGGGACGATCTCGGCGCTGAAGGACGGACGTGAGATCGAGATCACGACCTACCGGTCGGACGAGTACCAGCCGGGCTCGCGCCACCCGGACGTCACCTTCGGCGACTCGATCCTGACCGATCTGTCACGACGGGACTTCACCGTCAACGCCATGGCGGTACGTGTCCCGGACTTCGAGTTCCTCGATCCGTACGGCGGCCTGCGGGACCTGCAGACCAAGGTGCTGCGGACGCCGATCGAGCCGGAGACGTCGTTCTCGGACGACCCCCTGCGGATGGTCCGACTGGCCCGGTTCGCCGCGGTGCTCGACGCGCGTCCGCACCCAGACACGGAACGGGCGGCGTCGGCGATGGCCCACGAGATCGCGACCGTCTCGAACGAGCGGATCCGTGACGAGCTCGACAAGCTCCTGGTCGCACAGAACCCCGCCGAGGGCATCGACCTCCTCGTGCGGACGGGCCTGTCCAGCCACTTCCTCCCCGAGCTCGACCTGCTCGCCGAGTGCGTCGACCCGCAGCACCGCCACAAGGACGTGTACGCGCACACGCTGGCCGTCGTCGAGAGCTGTCGGCCGGATCGGATCCTGCGGCTCGCTGCCCTGCTGCACGACATCGGCAAGCCCGACACCCGCGAGATCCACGACGACCGGACCGTCACGTTCCATCACCACGAGGTCGTGGGTGCGCGCATGGCCGAGAAGCGCCTGCGTGAGCTGCGTTACGACAAGGACACGATCGACGACGTCACCTCGCTCGTGTTCATGCACCTGCGGTTCCACACCTACAAGATGGGCTGGACGGACAGCGCGGTCCGTCGGTACGTCAACGACGCGGGCCACCTGTTGGACCGGCTGAACGCGCTCACCAGGGCCGACGTCACGACGGGCAACGACCGCAAGCGGGCGCGGATCATGGCGCGGATGGACGAGCTCGAGGAGCGGATCGAGGAACTGAAGGAGCAGGAGGAGCTCGACAAGCTGCGGCCTGCCCTGGACGGCAACCAGATCATGCGGCACCTCGACGTCGCGCCGGGTCCGATCGTCGGCGAGGCGTGGGACTTCCTCCTCGAGCAGCGCATCGAGCGTGGACCGATGGACGAGGACGAGGCCCGGCGGCTGCTCGACGAGTGGTGGGCGGAACACGAGCCGGAGGGGTCGTGACGGCCTGGCGCGACGACCGGGACCGTGCGGTGGACGTCCCGGAACCGCCCGAGGACCCGTTCTACGCCGCGATCGGTGACCACCAGGGTGCCTCCTACGACCGCAACGCCTTCGCTCGTGGGGCCGAGCACGAGGTCGGGGCGCTGTGGGAGCGGCTGGGGATCGCGTCCGGTGAACGGATCCTCGACGTGGGGTGCGGGACCGGCCGGCACCTGCGGGTGGCAGCTGCGCGCGGGGCCAACGGCGTGGGCGTGGACGTCTCTGACGGGCTCATCGCCGCCGCCGAGGCAGCCGTGGAGCCGGCGCTGCGGGACCGGGTCGGGTTCGTGCGGCACGACGCGCGTGAGATGAGCCGAGCGGTCGGGGCGGCCTCCTTCGACGTCGCGTGGAGCCTCCACCAGGGCGCGGTCGGGACCGATCCTGACGGCGACGCCCGCATCGTCAGCGCCATGGCGCGGGCGCTCCGGCCGGGAGGCCGGTTCGCGCTGACCGTGTTCCACGCGTTGTTCGCGGTCCGGCACCTCGTCGAGGGGGACGCGTTCGACCCGGTGCGGTTGCTGCACCACCAGGTCAGCGAGGTCCACGCCCCAGCCGGTCGCCGGCGGTTCGATCTGTGGACCACGAGCTACACGGTGCCGGGCGCTGTGCGTCTGGCACGCGACGCGGGACTCGAGGTGACGGCGGTCGCCGGCGTCGAACCGGGCCGCTACGACAGCGACGAGGTCCGACTGGATGACCCGGAGCTCCTGCTCGTGGGACGACGACCCGGGTGAACCGACGTGCCGGTTCACGAGCGCGCGGGGCTCGCGTACGCGATGATGGGTGCATGGACGAGATCGACGGGGCAGCGTCCGAGGGCCCTCGGGGCCCTCGGGGACCGCAGGCACTGGCGTGGGCGTCCGCAGCTGGGGCCGTGATCGTCCTCGCCGTCACCGCCCCAGGCCTCGCGGATGTGGGCTGGTCGGCGGTGGCGCTGGCCGCCCTCGCGGTCGTGGTGCGTCTGCTGTCGGTCCCCTCGGTCGACCGACGGGACGTGTCACTGGTCCCGGCCGTGGTCGGAGCCGGCGCGTTCCTCCTGGATCCCGCCGGCGCGGCGTGGGTCGCGCTCGTCGCCGGTGTCGCGGGAGCCGTGCGACGGGAACCCGCCCGCCGGATGGTGCTCGTGAGCACGGCTCTCGTGCTGGGGGCCTACGGCGCGGCCCAGGCCACGGGGCTGATCGCCGAGGACGCGCTGGGCGCCGATACCGAGGTCTTGACCGGGGTCGGGGCGTGGGCCGTGATCGCCGCGGTCGCCGTGCTGGTCGCCGTGTGGCAGGCGATGGGAGCGATCGCCGATCGGGTCGTGTCGATCCGCGCCACCGCGGCGTGGCCGACCGCGCACGGGGGGAGCTGGGTCCGCGACGGTTCCCTGGCCCTCGCTGCGGTCGTGATCGCCGCCCTCTGGGATCGGTGGCCGCCGCTCGCGGTCATCGGGCTCATCCCGATGCTCTTCTGGTACCGCAGCATGCAGCCGCGGTCCACCTGGGCGCCGTCCACCGATCAGCTCACCGGCCTGCCGAACGCCGGGGTGCTGCGCTCGCTCCTGGCCGAGGAGGCGTCGCGCGCGGAGCGGTTCGACCGGCCCACGGGTCTCGTGATCATCGAGCTCGATGACCCGGAGGAACTCGCCACCGCCCACGGGCAGGCTGGGCGTGACGAGGTCGTCCGCGCGATCGCCGCCACCCTGCGTGACCTCGCACGGGACTACGACGTGGCTGCCCGCATCGGGGCGCACCAGTTCGGTGTGCTCGTCCCGGAGGTGGACGCGCGTGGGGCGCGGGTCGTCGCCCAGCGGATCCGGACCCACCTCGAGGAGCGTCCGGTCCAGGTGCCCACGGCGGAACTGCCGGTGGCCGTCACCGTCTCGGTGGGTGTCGCGGCGTACCCCGAGGACACCGACGACCACACCCAGCTGCTGGTCGAAGCCCAGCTCGCGGCGTCCTACTCCCGGGTTCAGGGCGGGGACCGGATCACCCTGGCCTCCAGGCTGCCGGAGGAGTTCAGAGGAGCTGCGCACGCGAGCCGTGGGGCCTCCCGGGTGCTCGCCCGACTGGCCGACGACCCGGACGGCCACGGGGTGCGGGCCCAGGACGTGGCGTTCGAGGGCGCAGCGACGTCACGCGACGGGGGCGGGCGCCTGCGTCGGGGTACGGACCAGCCGGCGACGCGTTCCATCGACGACCGGGCCGACGGCGTCGAACGTCTCGTGCGGGTGTCGCCCGAGCCGATGGCCCACGCGAAGCCGCGCACCGACAGGCTCCTCGGCGCCGTCGGGGTGGTGGCCGTGGGCGCGACGGTGGCCGGGCTCGTGACGGTCCCGATCACCTTGGATCTGCCCGCGCTGCTCCTGTTCGCTGGCCTCGCCGTCGGCGCCGAGTGGTACGCCGAATCGATCTACGGGCGCTCCACCTCGTCGTGGGCGGCCGTGCCCCTCGTGGCGCTCGCCGTATCGGCCGGATCGCCCGTGCCGCTCGTCCTGGCCGGCGTGATCGCCGGGATCGGCGGGGGGCTGTTCCGCGGGGTACGGGGGCGCCAGGCGCTGTTCAACGTCGCGGTGCTGGTGCTGGCCGGGCTCGCCGCCCACGGCACGGCTGCTGCCCTGCGTCCCATCGATCTGACGACGGACGCCATCCTGCCCGCCGTGATCGTGGGACTCGCCTCGGGGACCGCGTTCTTCGCGGTGGACACCTGGCTCGTCGCGGGAGCGATCGCCGTGTCCGCCCGCTCGTCGGTGCTGGACGTGTGGCGCGAGGACCTGCTCTGGCTCCTGCCACACCAGCTTGGTCTCGGAGCGCTGGGCGGCGCCATGGCGTTCGCGCACCTGCTGATCGGGATCGAGGGCGTCCTCCTGCTGACGGTGCCGGCGGTCGGCTTGCACCTCGCGCAGCGTCAGTTCGTGACCAGGACCAGGGACCACGTCATGCGGTTGCGGTCGCTGAACGACGACCTCACCTCGGCCAACACCCACGTGGTCCGGGTGAACGAGCGGCTGACCGAGGTGCTGGAGCAGGTCAACGAGGGGTACCTCGTGACGGTCGAGTCCCTCGCGGCCGCGGTCGACGCCAAGGACAGCTACACGGGCAGCCACATCGACCGCGTGGAGGCATACGGCAAGCTGCTGCTCGAGGTGGTGGACCCAGAGCTCCGCGACGACGAGCAGCTCGTGTGGGGCTTCCGGCTGCACGACGTGGGCAAGATCGGCGTCCCCGACCGCATCCTCCTGAAGCCCGGTCCGTTGGACGACGACGAGTGGGAACTGATGCGGCGGCACCCGGAGATCGGGGCGCAGATCATCGAGGCCGCGCCGTTCCTGCAGGGTGCCCGGGACATCGTCCTGCACCACCACGAGCGGTGGGACGGGGGTGGCTACCCCAAGGGGCTGGGGGGCCAGGCGATCCCGTTCGGGGCGCGGTTGTTCTCGCTGGTCGACGCCTACGACGCGATGACCTCCGACCGCCCCTACCGAGCAGCCATGCCGATCGAGGGCGCGCTCGAGGAGATCCTGCGCCACCAGGGGTCCCAGTTCGACCCCGAGATGGTCGAGGCGATGGTCCAGGTCGACATGGACCGGCTGGCCGAGGTCCCCGGCCTGATCGAGCAGCAGCGTCGGGAGGCGGGTCGGCGATCGCACGGCGGGCGGCTGCTCATCCCGATCGCCGAGGGACTCGAGGACCGTCCCGCCGGGATCGGGGCGTCCGGACGCTGAGTCCGGTGACCGTTCGTACCGTGCCCACGCGGACGCAGCCGGAACGCTCACCCTCTGTAGCTTCGCCACGATTTCAGAGGAGAGGGAGCGGATGCGAACGCGAACCAAGAGAACAGCAGCAGCTGTCGGCCTGCTGGCCATGGTCGGTCTGTCGGCGTGTTCCGCCGAGGTCGACACCAACCCTGACGAGGGCGGTGTCCGCGTCGATGTGGAGGCCTCCGAAGGCGTCGACGACGAAGGCTCCGAGTAGCGGTCACAGCGGGCGCGGCGGACACAGGCGTGTGATGACGTGGCGTTCCACGAGGTCCGCCGGGACGGGCCCGTAGGTCCGGGAATCGGTGGATCTCGCCGGGTCGTCGCCCACCACGGCGACGCGACCTCGCGGGACCTCGGCGGGTCCCTCCGGCAGGCTCGCCACGTCCCCGGCGATGGCTGCGATCCGTTTGATCGTCCGGCGCGCCGGGTCACGCGGGTCGCGCACGACCACCACCTGACCGGCGCTCAGGTCCCGGACCCAGACCGGCACGGTCAGGACCAGGTCCCCGTCACGGAGCGTCGGACGCATGCTGTCCCCCACGACGCGGCGCGTGGAGCGGTTCAGCGCACGGACCGTCGCCCACAGGGCACCGAACGCGAGGAGGGCGGCCACCGAGGCTGGGACAGCACGGACGGTCGACCAACTCCTGGGGGCCTGGGGCAACTCTTCCTCCGTTAGGGTCGACGGTGCGGCATGACCCAGTCTCTACGAGAGGAGACAGCACATGCGCCTGTCCACACTGATCGACCGCCTGAACCCGCTTGGAGAGGTCGACACCGTCCACGCCCACTGCGACATCCCGTGTGGGGTGTACGACCCCGAGCAGGCCCGCATCGAGGCCGAGTCCTGCTTCAACATCATCGAGAAGTACCACGACTCGGATGATGAGGTGTTCCGCCAGCGCTGCATCCACGTCAAGGAGGAGCGCGCGGAGCTCGCCAAGCACCACCTCAACGTGCTGTGGCACGACTACTTCAAGCCCGAGCACCTCGAGAAGTACCCCGATCTGCACGAGACCTTCTGGAAGGCCACGAAGCAGGCCTCGAAGGTCAAGCAGTCGCTCGATGCCGGCGCGGCAAAGGAGCTGCTGTCGATGATCGACTCGATCGACGAGATGTGGAAGGCGACCGGCGGTCCCGAGAAGACCCGGGTCAGCGGCCGGCCCTCCTGAGGGACCGCTGAGCCGATGCGACCGGTGAGGGGCCTGATCGGGCCCCTCGTCGCGTGCCTGGCGGTGGTGCTGCTCGCGCGTCGGCGGATGGACGTCGTGGAGGTGCGCGGACGATCGATGCTGCCG
>JAHWKO010000001.1 GCA_019347855.1 Actinomycetota bacterium | reverse complement strand
ACCAACCGCGACGACATCAACTCCGAGCTCCAGCGCATCATCGACAGCCTGACGGACCCGTGGGGCGTCAAGGTCACACTGGTCGAGGTCAAGGACGTCGAGCTGCCCGAGTCGATGCGTCGCGCGATGGCCAAGCAGGCGGAGGCCGAGCGGGAACGCCGCGCCAAGGTGATCCACGCCCAGGGCGAGTACGAAGCGTCCCAGCGCCTGTCCGACGCGGCCGCCCAGCTGGAGGATCACCCCGCGGCGATGCAGCTGCGGGTGCTCGCGACCATGTCGGAGGTCTCGGCCGAGCGGAACTCGACGTTGATCTTCCCGCTGCCCCTCGAGTTCCTGCGCCTGGCTGACGCGGCCGCGCGTCGACTCGAGGAGTGACCGAGGAGGAGGAGGCGCGCACCACGCGCGCCGCGCTCGCCCCACCGGCGGTCGCGTGGCCGCTGGCGGCGGTCGGGGCGTTGCTCCTCCTGCTGCCGCTCCTCGCGCTGGCCTGGGCTGGCGGCATCACGGACCTCTGGCGGACGGTCACCAGCGACGCGGTGCTGACCGCGCTGCGCATCACCGCCGTCACCAGCACGATCGCGACCCTGCTGTGCCTCGCCCTGGGGGTCCCTCTCGCCCTGATCGCCGAGCGAGGTCCGGCACCCGTCGGTCGTGCCGCAGGCGCCATAGGTGAGCTGCCGTTCGTCGTGCCTCCGGTCGTGGTGGGCATCGGCCTGCTCCTGACTTTCGGCCGCGAGGGGCTCCTGGGAGGTGCGATGGCGGCCGCTGGTCTCCGCGTCACCTTCACGTCGACCGCGGTCGTCCTCGCGGAGGTCGTGGTCGCGCTCCCGCTGGTGGTCCTGGCGGTACGGGCCGGTCTGGCGGCGCTCGACCCCGCCCCCGAGCTCGCGGCCTCGGCGCTCGGGGCGGGCCCCTGGCGGCGGTTCCGTCTCGCGACGCTCCCCGCGCTGCGCGGACCGCTGCTGCTCGGGGCCGCGCTGGCCTGGGGGCGGGCAGCCGGCGAGTTCGGTGCGACGCTGACCTTCGCCGGGTCCCTGCCTGGCCGCACACGCACGCTGCCACTCGAGGTGTTCTCCGAGCTCCAGACCGACCCAGGACGCGCCGCTGCGGCGGCGCTCCTGCAGGTGCTGATCGCGGCCGCGGTGCTGCTAGCCGCTCGGAGCGTGCGGGGTCGGATCACGTGACCCTTCGAGCGGAGGGGGCGGCCACCGTCGGCGAGATGGAGCTCGAGCTCGACCTCGACGTCGGGCCCGGTGAGATCGTGGGTCTGGTCGGACCGAACGGGGCGGGCAAGTCGGGGACCCTCGCCGTGCTCGTCGGGGTCCTGCCCCTCCGACGCGGACGGATCGAGCACCGCGGCGTCACGCTCGACGACGGGACCGATCGCCTGCCGCCGCACCGACGTGGCCTCGGGTGGGCACCACAGACCGCCGCGCTCCTCCCCCGTCGGACACCGCGGGAGCAGGTCCGAGCGTTCGCCGACCCAGGGGCGCCGCTGCTCGGCGCAGGGACCGTCGACGACCTCATGACGCAGCTCCTGCTCGACCCGGAGGACCGTCGACCACCGGCCCGGCTGTCCGGTGGGCAGGCGCAACGTGTCGCCATCGCACGCGCGCTCGCCGCGTCGCCCACGGTCCTGCTCGACGAACCGACCTCGGCCCAGGACGCGGACGGGGCGGCCGCGGTGCGTCGTGCGGCCCGCCGCCACGCGGACGCCGGCGGCGGCGTCGTGGTCGTGTCCCACCGGCCGGAGGACGCGTACGCGATCGCCGACCGCCTGGTCGTCCTCGACCGCGGACGGATCGCCCAGACCGGCACCCCAGCCGACCTCGCGACCAGGCCCGCGACGCCCTACGTCGGCCAGGTCGTCGGCGCGACCGTCCTCCACGGGGACGTCGCCGACGGGATCCTGCGCGGCCCCTGGGGGGAGCTCGTCGTCGCCGACGACGTGCCGGACGGACCTGCGACGGCAGTGGTCCGGCCAACCGCGGTCACACTGCACCGTGACCATCCGTCCGGGTCGGCGCGTAACGTCCTCGAGGGCACGGTCGGTGAGGTGGTCCAGGACGAGAACGGCGTCCGCGTACGCACCGCCACCTCGCCCCCGCTCATCGCCGCGCTGACGGCGGATGCCGCACACGACCTCGACATCGAGGTCGGCGGCCGGATCTGGGCCAGCCTGAAGGCCACCGAGGTCCGGATCTCACCCCGGTAGGTTCTAGGCTGTCCGCCCGACCGGCACCGGTCGGGCGTCGCGACCCAGGAACCTCTCCCCCCCAAGGAACCGGTCGATGCCCCACGACGAGGGACGCCGCCGTTCGCGCGGCATCGCGTTGGTGCTCGCCGTGCTCGCCGCCCTCGCGATCGGCGCGACCGTCGCGAGCGCCCAGTCCGGCCAGGACTCGGACCTCGTCGGGCGGGGCCTCGAGATCTACAGCGCCCAGTGCGCCACCTGCCACGGCGCCGAGGGGCGCGGGATCCAGGGTGAGGCGCCGTCGATCCAGGACGCCTCGCCCGCGCTGATCGACTTCGTGATCCGCACGGGCCGGATGCCGCTGCCCAACGAAGACGCACCGGTGACCCGGCGCAAGGCCGTCCTCACCGAGGACCAGCGGCGTGCGGTCGTTGCCTACGTCCGCACCTTCGCCGACCAGGAACCCGAGATCCCCTCCCCCGATCCGAACGCCGGGGAGCTCGAGCACGGCCGCGAGCTCTACGAATCGAACTGCATCGCCTGCCACAGCGCGTTCGGGCGCGGGATCGCCGTCAGCCAGTCCGACGTCGCCCCCGGGCTCTTCGCCGCCTCCCCGGTCGAGATCGCCGAGGCGATCCGCGTCGGTCCCGGCGTGATGCCGGTGTTCGGCGAGGACGCCCTCACCGAGGAAGACGTCGACTCGCTGATCCGCTACATCGGGTTCCTCGAGGAACGGCCCACACCCGGTGGCTTCGCGATCGGACGCTCCGGCCCCGTCACGGACGGGTTCGTGGCGTGGCTGCTGGGGGGGCTCGGGCTCGTGGTCGCCGCCTACCTCATCGGGGAGCACCGAGGGGCCGACCCCGAGGTGACGTACGAGCCCCGCGACTCCGAGCTCGAGGGTGGCGACGACGCCGGCGAGGAGCCTCGGGATGAGTGACGTCACGACGGGGAACAACCGCCGGATAGCCCGGGCCACCCAGGCCGCGGCGATCGCGTTCCTGGTCGCCATGGTCTCTGGCATCGCCCTCGTGGTCGTGTACTTCGTTGGCGGAGGCACGACCCTGCAGGGGATCCTGTGGGCCCTCGCGTTCGGCGGCATCGCCGTGGGGCTCGGGATCTGGGGCAAGGTCCTGCTCGACGAGCCGGACGTCGTCGAGGAACGCCCGTCGATGCGCTCGCCGGCCGACGACCGCCAGCGGTTCGCCGCCGTCTACGACGACGCCACGGCGGACACCGACCCCTGGGACGCCGGCCGTCGCCGCTTCCTCGGCCGCCTCCTGGCCGGCGCAGGGGCGTCGATCGGCCTCGCGCTGCTGCTGCCGTTCCGGTCGCTCGGCCCGGGGCCGGGCCGCGACCTGTTCCGCACCCAGTGGGAGGACGGCCTCCGACTGGTGAGCTACCAGGGCGAACCGATCCGCCCGGACGAGCTCCGGACCGGCAGCGTCGCCACGGTCTTCCCGGATGAGCACGTGGGGGACGCGGACTCCCAGGCACTGCTGATCGCGGTCGAGCCGGGGCTCCTCGAGCTCGACCCGTCCGCCCCGCCCACGGTCGACGGACTCGTCTGTTACTCCAAGATCTGCACCCATGCGGGATGCCCCGTCGGGCTGTACCGGTCGTCCGTCCACGAGCTGCTGTGCCCGTGCCACCAGTCGAAGTTCGACGTGCTCGAGGGCGCGCAGCCGATCTCCGGGCCCACCACGCGCCCCCTGCCCCAGCTGCCGCTGGGCGTCGACGACGAGGGGTACCTGATCGCGCTCGGAGACTTCGAAGCCCCGGTCGGTCCCGCGTTCTGGAACATGGAACGGGGCGGGGGTGACGACGCGTGAGCGACACCACGACCCGACACCCCGAGAGCCCCGTCGAGCGCATCGCCGCGTGGATGGACGACCGGCTGCGCCTGGCCGGCGCCGCCACCAAGACGCTCCGCAAGCCCTTCCCGGGACACTGGTCGTTCCTGCTCGGGGAGATCGCCCTGTTCGCGCTGGTCGTGCTCATCCTCACGGGCATCTTCCTCACCCTCTTCTACACCCCGTCGACCCGCGAGGTCGTCTACGACGGTCCGTACGTCCCGCTGCACGGAGCCGAGGTGTCCGCGGCCTTCGACTCGGTCATGCGGCTGTCCTTCGAGGTCCGCGCCGGGCTGCTGATGCGCCAGATCCACCACCACGCGGCGAACGTGTTCGTCGCCGCGACGGTGATCCACCTGCTGCGGGTCTTCTTCACCGGGGCGTTCCGCAAGCCGCGCGAGTTGATGTGGGTGAGCGGGGTCGTGCTGTTCCTCCTCGCGATCGGGGCGGGTTTCACCGGCTACTCGCTCCCCGACGACCTGCTGTCCGGCACCGGGCTCGCGATCGCGTACTCGACCCTGCTGTCGATCCCGTTCGTCGGACCGTTCTTCGCCTTCGTCGGGTTCGGTGGCGAGTTCCCCAGCGGGGACCTGCTCGGGCGCCTGTACGTCTTCCACGTGATGCTGATCCCGGCCGGACTACTCGGGGTCGTCGGCGCACACCTGGCGATCCTCTTCCGCCAGCGCCACACCCAGCACCCCGACCCGGGGCGGACGAACGACAACGTCGTCGGCAAACCGCTGTTCCCGACCCAGACCGTCATCTCGGCCGCGACGTTCGCGGCGACCGTCGCGGTGCTCGCGCTCCTGGGTGGGCTGTTCGAGATCAACCCGGTCTGGCTCTACGGACCCTTCGATCCCTCACAGGTGTTCGCGCCGTCCCAGCCGGACTGGTACGTGGGCTGGCTCGAGGGGATCTACCGGCTGTGGCCATCCTGGAGCTTCGAGATCTTCGGGATCGTCATCCCGCAGCCGTTCATCCCCGGGGTCGTCGCCCCAGGCATCATCTTCACGGCGCTGTTCGCGTGGCCGTGGATCGAGCGCCGCTTCATCACGCACGACGACGCCGAGCGCAACCTCCTGCAGGCTGCACGCGACGTTCCCGAGCGCACCGCGTTCGGGGCGGCCGCTCTGGCGTTCCTCCTGGTGATGATGGTCGCGGGCAGCAACGACGTGCTCGCGGCCCGGTTCGGGTTCGCGCTCGAACGGTTCACCTGGTTCCTGCGGATCTCGATCATCGTGCTGCCGTTCATCGTCGGGTGGGCGACGCTGCGCATCACCCGACGGCTGCAGAGCGATGACGTCGGGGTCCGCCGGGGCGCCTCTACCGAGGCCGGTGCATGATCTCGACGATCCACCGGTACATCGGCCTGTCGATCGTCGTGGCGCTGCTGTACCTGGCCCTGTACGGGCTGATCGCGCGCATCGCACGACGCGAGGAGGTGGGGCGACCGTTCTGGGGTGTGCTGTACTACACCGAGACCGTGCTCGTCGTCCAGATCGTGGTCGGCGTCGTGCTGCTGCTCATGGGTCGGCGGGTCGGCGGGTCGGGGTTCCACCTGCACTACCTGTACGGGTCGGTGTTCCCGTTCGTCGTGCTGCTCGGCGGCCGGCTGTACTCGATGCGGCGCGAGCACCACGACTACGTCCCGATCGCGCTCGGTGGGTTCATCGCGTTCGGGCTCACCTCGCGTGCGCTCATGACGGGCCTCGGGATCGGTTGATCGCGTCCTGCCGGACGAACGGGCGGAACACCACGCGGCCGCCGATGGTTCCCTAGGCAACGACCTCCGACGAGGCAGGAGTGCCCATGATCCGCGTCTTCTCGATCACCTACGACTACCTGTGCCCGTTCGCGCGGAACGCCAACGAGCACGTGCTCGACGGGATCGAGGCCGGGGCCGACTGGGACGTCAGCTTCGTCCCGTTCTCCCTCAGTCAGGTGCACGCCGGTGACGACGGCAAGCCTGACGTGTGGGAACGCGAGGATCCGCTGCGCTCAGCGGGCATCCGCGCGATGCTCGCCGGCCTCGTGGTCCGAGATCAGCGCCCCGACCGCTTCCTCGCCGTCCACCGGTCCCTGTTCGCGGCACGGCACGACGACGGCGACGACATCCGCGATCGTGACGTGGTCGCGGGGGCGCTCGAGCGCGCGGGCGTCGACGCGGAGGAGGTGCTCGGGGAGGTGGACGACCACGCCGCACTCGACGTCCTCCGCAAGGAGCACGAGGCCGCGGTCGACGAGCACGAGGTCTTCGGCGTCCCGACCTTCATCGTCGGCGACGACGCGGTGTTCGTGCGGCTGATGCACCGCCCCGAGGGCGACGCGGAGCTGGCCACGACGACGGTCGAACGCGTCCTGGACCTGCTCACCGGGTGGACCGACCTCAACGAGTTCAAGCGCACGAGCATCCCGCGCTAGGCGCCGCGCGGCCGCGCGCCCTGGCCGCACGGTCACTTCCCCGGAGGCGCCGGCACGTGCACACTGCGGGGCGCAGAGCCCGCGCTGTGGACGGGAGCCAGTTCTCGAGAGAACGCTGGCTGAGAGGACGCCTTTACGGGCGCGACCGTCAGAACCTGAACCGGCCAGGGACCGCAACCGGCAACGGAACGCCGTACACCGGACCGAACCGGCGTAGGAACGCACACCGCGGGCTCTGCACTCCCCCCTCCCCCTCCCACCCATCGCTCGTGAACGCACAGCGCCATATGTGGCGCTCCCGGTTCACAAGCCGGGTAGGTCCCTGGCTCCCGCCCCCCTCGTGAACGCACAGCGCCATATGTGGCGCTCCCGGTTCACGAGCCCGGGGAGTTACGGGGTGAGGGTCTGGAGGAAGCGGGCGGCCAGCGGGGCGGCGACCTCACCACCCTCGCCTGCGCCCTCGACGAGGAACGCGAACGCGAGGTCGCCCTGGTAGCCGACGAACCACGCGTGGGTCGGCAGCTGACCGTCCTCCCCCGGGGTCTCGCCGAACTCGGCGGAGCCCGTCTTTCCGTGGACCGGTTCGCCGGAGATCTGGGCCGCCGTGCCGGTCCCTGACTCGACGACGCCCCGCATGAACCCCTGGAGCTGCTCGACCTCGCCGGGCAGCCCCTCGGCTGCGGGGTTCTCGTTCCCGTCGAGGAGGAAGGGGTCGTTCCAGCCGCCCGTTGCGACGGCCGCGGCGACGGCCGCCATGTGCAGGGGGCTGACCTGCACCCGGCCCTGGCCGATCGCGGCCGCGGCACGCTCGGCCAGATCGGCCGGTTCGGGGTAGCTGCTCACGGACGCAGGGAGCGGCAGCTCCGGGTCCGCGCCGAACCCGAAGTGCTGGGCCCACGTCCCGAGGTCGCCCTCCCCGAGCTGCTCGGCGAGCTGGACGAACGCGGTGTTGCACGACTCCACGAACGCCGTCTCGAGGTCGACGTCCCCCAGGGCGAGGTCGTGGGCGTTGGTGAAGCGCTTGCCGCCGATGCTCACCTCCGCCGGACAGGAGACCACCGTGTCGGGTCCGAGCTCGGACAGCACGGCAGCCATCGTGACGATCTTGAACGTCGACCCCGGCGGGTACAGGCCGTCGAGCGCGCGGTTGAACGGCTCGTCCAGGGGACGGCTCACCACGGCACGGATCGCCCCGGAGGGAGCGTCCAGCGCCACCGCCCCGAGCGCCCCGTCCACCTCGGACACGGCGGACTCCAGCGCGCGCTGGATCTCGAGGTCCAGGGTCGTCCGGACCGGCTCGGGGTCCTCGCCCCCGAACTCGGCGACCACGTCACGGACATCCGCCTCCGTCAGGGGCTCCTGGTCGCCCGTCGGGCTGGCGCTGGGACCAGGGGCGGGGGCGCGTTCCTGGGCGACGAGGACGATCCGACCCGACGCCTCCCCCGTCAGCTGACCCTCGAAGACGCGCTCCAACCCGTTACGCCCCACCAGGTCGCCTACCTCGTAGGCCGGCCCGAGCTGCTCGAGCTGCTCCGCGGTGATCTCGGCGACCTCACCGACGACGTGGGCCTCCAGCTCCGCGGTGACCGCGGCTCGCCGGTCCTGGCGCTGGAAGACGATGCCCGGGACCGGTTTCAGGAGGTCGACGACGCGCTGGTCGGCGTCTGGATCGAGCGTCGTGACCGGGTAGAACCAGTCGGGGTTCAGGTCCCGGTCGAGCAGCCGTTGGACCTGCGCTGGATCCACGTCCGCGTGATCGGCGAAGGCCTGCACGACGTCGGCCGGATCGTCCAGACGGGACGGATGCACGCCGGCGACGATGACCTCACGGCGCTCGGCGAGCGGGGTGCCGTTGCGATCGAGGATCGGGGCGCGCTCGGGGACCTCGGTGACCTGCCGGGCGAACGCCAGGCCCTCCTCCAGCTGCGGATGGAGGGTCGTCGGTGACCACTCCACCCGCCAGTCGCCCTCGCGTCGCACCATCGTCAGATCGGTCGTGTACGACCAATCCCCGAACCCGGCCAGGACGAGATCGACGGTGAGCTCCGCGTCGGCCTGTCCTCGCTCGACCGTGACGGGGCCGGACGTCACGGAGGTGTCCGCCACCTCGAGCGCGGCCCACGCCTGCTCGTGCGTGTCCGCGACGTCCTCCGGGGCGACCGTGAGCGATGCCAGATCGTCCCACGCGCCCTCCTCCCAGGCGGTGCGGTAGCGCTCGACGATCGTCGCGGCCTGTTCCTCCCGGGTGGGGCCGGTCTCGCGCAGGAGCAGGAACCACACGCTCGCCCCGCCCACCGCGACCACCACCAGCACGACGAAGACGATCGCGATGCGGTCCCGCACGGTCTCTCCCCGTCGTGGAGCGACAACCTACCCACCATCCCTGCCGCCACGCCCCGGCTCGGAGGCGTCGGACAGCACCCCGCTCGGAGTGACCACGGCGCCCGCCCGAACGGCGTAGTCACACCTGGGCAACGCACGGACTGGGCCCGGGGACGCGCGCTACGTCAACCCGAACACCTCCCGCGCCGATGCTCCTAGTACGGAATGACCAGTCCGGTCCTCCGCAGCCCAGCAGGAGGTGGCCCGATGTGGACGGTCACCCTGGAGGTCCGGGGAGACGAGGTGCGATCACCCGCCGCCCACGACGCCCTCGAACAGCTGCTCGCCGGCTTCGGGATCTGCCACGTCACGGTGGGACACCGTGACGGCCGGTACATCGCACGCTTCTGCGTCGGTGGCCAGGACGAGCGCGACGCCGAGCGCAACGCGATCACGATGTGGCGCTACGCGATCGACCGGATCGGTCTCATCGACCGGGGGCTCGCGAGGTTCGATGCGACCGCAACCGACCGGTCCGCCCACCTCCTCTCGCTGGTGGACTAGCCGGATCAGTGGCCGCCCATGGCGGTGCCGCCCGTCCGGCGCGGGTCGGCGGCAGCTCGGACGCTCCCGTCACGGAGCTCCGCGGCAGCGACCCCCCCGAACACCATGTGCGGCTCAGCGAACCGCACGACCTCGCCGGTCAGCTCATCGATCGGCAGGCCCTCCTCGGCGAGGATCCGGTCCTGGCGGACGTCCACGTGGAGCCGGGGATGCGCGATCGCGTCCTCGAGCGGCAGACCCGCCAGGTTCAGCAGCGTCTGCAGGATCGCGGTCGTGATGCGGTCGGCGCCTGGCGATCCGATCGCGAGCACGTCCCCGCCGCGTCCCCTGGCCACGGTCGGCGCCATGTTCGAGATCAGCCGCGAGCCGGGTTCGAGCGCATGGACGCCGCCGGGGTTGAGCTCCAGCTCCCCGAGGCAGTTGTTGAGCCAGATGCCGGTGCCGGGGGCGATGATCCCGGCGCCGTAGCCGGCGGACGCGGTCACCGCGCAGCCGGTGCCATCCCGGTCCGCGGTCGACGTGTGGACGGTCGACGGCGAGCCAACCAGCGCCTCCAGATCACCCCCGGCGATGGCGTCCAGCATGGCCGCCACCTCCGACGTGAGATCGTCGGCCGGGTCCAGCCGGCCGCGACGGAACCCGAGGACCGCCCGCTGCACGGCGACGAGGCGCTGCACGTCCGCCGGTGACCACCCCTCCTTGGGCCAGCCGTCCATGAGTCGCAGCATCGCCACCAGCACCGCGCCCCCAACGGCCGGAGGAGGGTTGGTGGCGACGTCGAGCGATCCGACCTCCGCGCGCAGGGGGTCGCGCAGGACCGCCTCGTAGGCCTCGAGGTCGCGTCTGGTCAGGATGCCGCCGTTGGCCTCCATGTCCGCGGCGATCGCGGCACCGATGTCGCCCTCGTAGAACCCACGGGATCCCTCCTGCGCCAGGAACTCCAGGCTGTCCGCGAGGTCCGGGACGTCGATCGTCTCCCCGAGCGCGATGAGCCCGCCGTCCACATCGTGGATCGCCGTCCGACTGGCCTCCTGGCGGCCGTACACCGACTCGTGCACGTACTCCAGGTAGTGGTGCGAGGACTCCCCCATCGGGAAGCCCTCCCGCGCCCGGTCGATCGCGGGACCGAACAGCTCGGCCCACGGCACCCGTCCGAAGCGCTCGGACGCGAGCTCGAGCGCGGCCAGCGCCCCGGGCGTGGCGACCGACCCGTGCCCGACGGCCATCGTCGTGCCGCCCCCGTACTCGGTGGTGATCTCGTACGTCCCACCGCCGAACCGCTCCGGAGGCAGGTCCCGCCCTGGCATCTCGACGTCGCCGTCGACGGTGACCGGATCGTCATCGTCCGTCCAGATCGTGATGAACGCGCCGCTGCCGAGGCCACAGATCCCGGGCTCGGTGATCATCGCCACGAGCGCCGCCGCGAGCGCGGCGTCCACGGCGTTGCCGCCCTCGTCAGCGAGACGGGCGCCTGCATCAGCAGCCAGTTGGTTGGCCGAGGCCGTGGCGACGCGCGTCATGGGCGCAGCAACGCGAACGACCTCCGGAGTGACTGCCACAAGGATACGGGGGCCGGTCGCTACGGTGGGCCGGACATGACGACCCTCCTCGCCGTCGACGGCAACTCACTGGGACACCGCGCCTGGCACGCCCTGCGCCGGTCCCGCCTGTCAGGTGCCTGGGTGACCCACGGGGTCGTTCGGATGCTCGCGTCCGCCTGGAGCTACGGGCCGTTCGACGGGGTGTACGTCGCCTTCGACTCGGCGACCAGCTACCGCCGGGACTCCTACCCGGAGTACAAGGCGAACCGCGACCCCCACGATCCCGAGCTGTACGCGCAGTTCGACCGCTTGTCGGCGATCCTCACGGACTGCGGGTTCGACGTCGGGATGGTCGAGGGGTACGAGGCGGACGACCTGCTCGCGGCCGCGGCAGCGGCGGCGGAGGACACCGGGATCGCGTGCTCGGTGCTGTCCTCGGACCGCGACCTGCTCTCCCTCGTCAGCGACACGGTCACCCTGCTCCGACCCCGGGCGACGATGTCGGACCTCACCGTCTACGACCCGGACGCCGTCCTCGACGAGTTCGGCGTGCGACCGCACCAGTACCTCGAGCTCGCCGCGCTGCGGGGTGATACGTCGGACAACCTCGACGGCGTCCACGGCGTGGGAGCCAAGACCGCCGCCAAGCTCATCTCGTCGTGGGGGTCGGTGGACGCGCTGTACGCGGGGCTGCAGCACCTGCCGAGCGACCTCTCGGCCCGTCTGCGCGAGGCCGAGGAGGACGTGGCCCGCAACCTCGCGTTGATGTCCCCGCTCACGAACCACCCCGTCGATGTCGCCGCGATCGTCGACCGCGGGGTGGACGTGGACCAGGTCACCACCGCGCTGGACAGCGCGCGACTGCGCCAGGCCGCGACGGACCTGCGGCTGGCGATCGAACGCGGTCCGATGCCGCCCGCGCCCCCTCCACCGGAGGTCGACCCAGCCGGATCCCGGTTCGCGGCACCACGCCAGGAGGAGCCGGCCCCGGTCCACTACGTCGGCGAGCAGGTGGGGTTGTTCGGATGAGCGAGAAGGCCGAGCGTCTGGTCCGGGCGGCCGCCCGACAGGGGGTGGCCGACCGCAGGCTGCTGTCCGCGATCCGCGGCGTCCCGCGCGACCGGTTCGTCCCCCCGGGCAAGGAACGCGCGGCCTGGCGCGACCGTCCGGTGCCGATCCCCGGCGGACAGACGACCTCTCAACCGTCGCTGATCGCCGCGATGATCGAGACGCTCGAGCTCGAGGAGGACGACCGCGTCCTGGAGATCGGCACCGGCTACGGCTGGCAGACCGCCCTGCTGGCCCGGCTCGCGAGCGAGGTCTGGTCGGTCGAGCGTCTCGTGGAGCTCGCCGACACCGCCCGGCGGCACCTCGAGGACGCAGGCGTCGACAACGCGCACGTGGTCGTCGGGGACGGCACCAGGGGGTTGGCCGAGCACGCCCCGTACGACGCGATCATCGTGTCGGCCGCGTACTCCGAGGTCCCCCAGCCGCTGATCGATCAACTGTCACCCGGCGGTCGCCTCGTCATGCCGGTCGGTCCCGGGGGGGCCGAGTCGGTGATCGTGTTCGAGCGCACCGACGAGGGCCTCGAACAGCGCCAGCGCCTCACCCGTGCCCGCTTCGTGCAGCTCAAGGGCGAGCACGGGTTCTGACCGCGAGGTCACGCAGGGGTGGGCGACTCCATGGGCACCGCTGGTACGCGACCGCTCAGGGTGGTCCCCGAGCCGGGCTCCGAGCGGATGTCCACTCTCCCGCCCACCGCGTCCAGCCGGTCGGCCATGTTCTGCAGACCTGCGCCACGGACGACGGTCTCGGCGTCGAACCCCACCCCGTCGTCGACGACCGAGAACTCGAGCCACCCGTCGGCTTCGCGGAGCCGGATCGCGGCGAGGGAGGCACCAGCGTACTTCGCGATGTTCTGCAGGGCCTCGAGGCAGCAGAAGTACACCGCCGCTTCGACGTCCTGGTTGTACCGGTCGATCCCCTCGCACTCCACGACGACCGGCAGCGCCGCCTTGTTGCCCTGGGCGGTCAGCGCCGCAGGCAGTCCCTGTGCGGCGAGGAGCGGCGGGTAGATCCCTCGGGCGAGGTCGCGCAGGGTCTCGATCGCGTCCTGCGTCTCCGCGCCGAGCTGCTGGAGGAGCTCGCCGACGGGCTTCCCGGACTCCGCGATCCGCTCCGCCAGGGTGAGCTTCACCTTCAACGCGACCAGCTGCTGCTGGGCACCGTCGTGGAGGTTGCGCTCGAGCTTCCGGCGCTCCTCGTCCTGCGCGACCACGAGGCGCTGCCGGGACGCGCGCAACTGCTCGAGACGCTCCAGCAGCTCGGCGGTGAGGCGCACGTTGCGCATCACCAGACCGGCCTGCGCCGCGAGGTGCTCGAGCAACCGCGCCTCGGTGGCCTCGAGCGCCTCGGCACGGGGCTTGGTGACGCTGAGCGCCCCGAGCAGCTCCCCCTGGTGGGTCACCGGCACGGCGGCGGTGACGTCGGGGATGGGCGGTAGCTGCCCGTCGAGGATCCGCAGCGCCGGAGGCGACGGGGTGTCCTCGGGCCACGTCGCCGTGGGGCGCAGACGCGAGCCGACGGCGACCCACACGTCGGTCCGGACGGCGCCGGTCCCTTCGGCGAGCAGACGGGCGACCTCGCCGAGCGTCTCCTGGCTGGGTTCCGATCCCCCCAGCCGCTCGGCGAGCTTCGAGAGGACCTCGTACGGGGTCGCGCGACGGCCGTACACGAGCCGGTTGGCGAGCCGTTGCACGCGCTCCTTGACGGGCTCGAACCCGACGGCGATCAGGCCGGTCGCGACGATCGACAGCGCGACGTTGTTGCCCTGCGCTCCGACCAGCCGGCCGAGGCCGACGACGACAGCGACGTAGACCACCGACACGAAGGCAGCCAAAGCCGAGTAGGCCAGCGTCCGCGTGATGACCCGGTCGATGTCCCACAACCGGAAGCGCACGATGCCCACGAACAGGGCGAGCGGGATGATCGCGAACGCCGGCTGGAAGACGCGGAACATCGCCACGGGGATGACCTGGATCTGGCGGCCCTCGTAGACCGTGAACGCGTCGTCGGTCGCCCCCAACGCGACGGTCACCACCCCGAGGACCAGCGCGGGCATCATGACCCAGATCAGGGTGCGAGCCTGCTGACGCTCGTGCTCGGTGGTCGCCGTGCGCCGGCGGTACAGCTGGGCGGCGACGCCGACGAGCGGGGTCAGCACACCGAACACGATCATCAGTGCGAGGGTCCGTGAGGTCCCGCGGATCGCCAGGGTCGCGGCGAGGGCGGCACCGGACAGCGCGACGTACAGCACGACCTGTCGGGCTCGTGACCACCGGGGGATCAGGGTGCCGTCCGGGAAGAGCGCCAGTGCCAGCACGTACGACAGCGCGGCGATCACGTGTGATCCGACGTGGAGCGCCACCTCCAGGGTGTCCGCATCGAACACCTCCCAGACGCTGTACGCCTGGAGGTTGAAGATGACCGACGAGCCCACCAAGGCGACCGCGAGCAGCCGTGCGGTCCGATCCCGCGGGCGCAGCCACAGCAGGAACCCCGCCAGGGCGAGGTTGAACAGGCTGAACCCGTAGTCCAGGACGATCCCGCCCCAAGGCGGCGCGGTGTGCGCGGCGTCAGCGAGCGCCTCGGCACCGCGCCCGAGGCGGGTGCCTGCGTGCACGAAGGCCAGCTCGTGGAGACCGTCGTGCCAGCCCGCAACGATCGCGAGCCACGCCGCGAGACCGGCGACGAGCGGGACGATCCCGGCGAGCGCGTACAGGCCGAACCCGGCCGCGAAGACGACGTCCCCCCACGACCAGCGGGAGGACGTCGTGCGCTCGGTGTCCGTCATCCGAGCGCTACGTCTCGACGGTGACGGTGCCCACCATCCGCGGATGGATCAGACACGCGTACTTGTAGGTGCCGGGCTCGGTGAACGCGAGGCCCCAGGTGCCCTCCCACATCATCCCGGAGGAGATGAACTCCTCACCGTCCCACTCCCCCGCGTCGAACGCGGGCGGCGGAGGCCGGGGAGGCGGCGGGCCGCCTTCCTCGCCGTCTTGGCCGTCCTGGCCCTCCGGACCTTCCACGCCCTCCTCGCCTGGTGGTTCGGGGGGCTCGGGGGGCGACGGGGAGTTGACCGGCAGTAGGGCGTCCGGGTTGAAGATCACGGTCCCGTCGTCCTCGATCTCCATCTGCGAGAAGTACGCCGGCACCTGGAAGCTGACCGTGTGGCCGCCGATGAACGACCAGGTCACGTTCTCGCCAGCCTTCACCGTCATGTCGCGCGGGACGAACTCGCTGCCGAACCCGTGGATCCACGGGTCCTCGGTGGCGAAGCCGGCGAACGGCTTCTCGAAGGTGACCTCCTCACCCATGAACGGGTCCGTCAGGGTCAGCTGATCGTCCGCCTGCTGCGCCTGCTCGTACGAGGCCACCAGGGGTTGCGCCCACCGCTCGATCTCCTCCCGGGCCTTCTTCGCGACCTCAGCCTGGGACGGGATCTCCTCGTCCTCGTTCACGACCACGACCTTGCTGTGCTGCATGAAGCCGTGGACGTTGCAGTAGAAGTAGTACGTGCCCGGCGCGATGTCCTCGGCGAGCTGCATCTCGAACTCGTTGCCCTCCGGCCCCTCGTAGCCGATGAACCCGGAGTTGTAGAAGTCGAACCGGCCGTCGAACGCGGGCTGCTCCTGCTCCTCGTCCGGGCACGGCTCGTTCGCTGCGTCCGGAGGACCACCCTCACGACGGAAGCAGGGCTGTGCGACGTTCTGGTTGACCGCGTTGTCGGTGACCTCGTCCGAGAGCATGTAGGGGGGTAGCTGACCGCCCAGCTCGTCGACCATCATGAAGTCGTCCTCGGGGATCTCCGAGAACGGGGTCCCCTGGTACTTCTCGAGCATCGGGACGATCTGGCTCATCACCTCGTCAACGATGCGCCCGCCCGTGATGCTGTGCGGTTCCCCCGTCCACGCCTGCTTGAAGCGCAGGGTCATGCCCGGCTTCACCCGGACCTCGTGGGGGAAGTTGCCGAGGAACGACCCAGCGAACTCGTCGTGGTTGTAGTCGACGAGGACCTCGCGGAGGCCGGACTCCTCGTCCCCCGAGCACGCCGCGAGCAGCAACCCGATCGCGAAGGCGGCGAGGACGAACAGGAGCGGTGCGGACCGTCGGCGGTCCGGCGATGACGGCAGGCTCGACAAGGCGGACGATCTCCCCCCGGGAACGGGGCCGTGCCGGCGGCACGGCGGCGACCCGATCACGCGGAAGGTACGCGCCCGAGCGGTCCCGGGCGAGCCGGCGAGCACCCGTTCCGAGGTGTAGGGAGCACCACCCCAGGCGGTAGGGGTCCCCGGTCCCGCCTGCACCGGGACCAGGGTCCCGAGCGAGGCTCAGCGCACGGTGACCGACACCCGCTGGACGTCGTTCACGCCGTACCCGCCCACGTTCCACGCGGGCTCGAGCGGCTGGGTGGCACCGGTGGCATCGGTTGCCCGGCAGGTGAGTTCGTACTCGCCAGGTTCCGCCTGCCACTCGAAGGTCCATCCGTGCCAGGCGTACTCGCCCGCAGCCGCCTCCACGGTCGCCGGTGCCCACGATGTGCCGCCGTCGGTCGAGACCTCCACCCGCTCGATCGCCCCGCTGCCCGACCACGCGCGTCCTCGCAGGATCACCGGGCCGGCGTCCACGATCCGGCTACGGGTGAGGAACTCCGGGATCCCCGGCGGGATCATCAGCGACCGCACCGCGATCCGCGACACCGGGGTGCCCTCATCCTCGGGGTCCTGGCGGAAGACGTAGCTGCCGGTCTGCTGGTAGCCGGTGAACGGCTCCGTCACCGCCTCGATCCGGGCGAGCCACTTCACGCTCGCCATCCCGTACCACCCGGGGACCAGCAGACGAAGCGGCGCACCGTGCTGGGGAGGCAGTGGGCCCCCGTTGATCGCGTACGCGAGGATGATGTCGTCCCGTTGCAGCTCCTCGACCGTGAGGCTGCGCTGGTAGGCGTGCTCCACGTCGCCCTGCACGCCCCGGTCGTGCCCCGTGAAGACGACCTCCACCGCGTCATCGGCCAGCCCCGCCTCCTGCAGGATCGGGGCGAGCGGCGTGCCGGTCCAGCTGGCGTTGCCGATCGCCTCCAGGCTCCAGGGCTGGCTCACGGGGCGCGGTGACAGGCGGGTCCGCCCGTTCCCGGCGCACTCGAGCGTCACGGTCAGGTCCACCGCCGGCCGGGAGCGCACATCGTCGAGATCGAGCGTGAGCTCCCGGTCGACCGCGCCGCCGACGTCGAGCCGCCAGCGCTCGGGGTCCACCTCGGGGATGTCGAAGTGGGTCAGCAGGTAGTGCAACCCGACCGGGGTGACGTCGTAGCGCAGCGCCTCGAGCGGCATCCCGTGGTTGCGGGTGGCGAGCTGCAGTTCCTCCGGCGACAGGAGCTCGCTGCCGACGAGTTCGGCACCCACTACCCGTTCTGCTGTGGGTAGTAGCGGGCGACCGCCTGCGCGGCGCAGGCGGGGCGGTCCGCGCCCTCGACCGTGAGAGAGATGTCGGTGGTCGTCTGGTACCCGCCGTCGTCGCGCACGTCCACGTCCGCCATCGTCGCCCTGGCCACGAGCTTGGATCCCGAGGGGACCGCTGCCGGGAACCGGACCCGGTTCAGCCCGTAGTTGATGCCCATCCCCACGCCTTCGACCCGCAGGACGGTGCGCATCATCACCGGGACCAGCGAGAGGGTCAGGTAGCCGTGGGCGATCGTGGTGCCGAAGGGCCCGTCCACGGCGCGTTCCGGGTCGGTGTGGATCCACTGATCGTCGCCGGTGGCGTCGGCGAAGGCATCGATCATCTCCTGGGAGACCTCGTAGGGCTCCCCCGGGCCGAGCTCCTCACCGACGAGGTCGGGGAGGTCGTGGATGTTCACGGTCCTGGTCACGTTCGGCTCCTTCCTCAACGACGCTGCGCGCTGCGCCAGTAGTCCTTGCCGTCGACGGCCCCGTCCATGTCCATGATCTCGTCCCAGCGCGCCACGAGTTCCTCGACGGACGGGACCTCGTCGAAGTCGACCCCCTGGGACTTGTGGTAGCGCACCCGGGCGTAGTGCCCGCCGCTGGCGAGGAGGATCTCGCCCGACAGCTCGCACTCGTCCGACGCCAGGTGGACCACCGCAGGCGAGACGAACGCAGGATCGAGCTCCTGCAGGGCCTCGTCGGGCATGAGGTCCTCGGTCATCCGGGTCGCGGCGACCGGGGTGATCGCGTTGGCGGTGATGCCGTACTTCGCACCCTCGAGCGCCAAGGTGTTGATCATCCCCACGAGCCCGAGCTTCGCGGCCCCGTAGTTGGTCTGGCCGAAGTTGCCGAACAGCCCGGTCGTGGACGTCGTCACGATGACCCGACCGTGCTCCTGCTCACGCATGTGCGGCCACGCGGCGTGCGTGACGTAGTAGCCGCCCTGGAGGTGCACCTGGATGACCGACTCCCAGTGCTCGTCGGTCATCTTGTGGAAGGTCTTGTCCCGCAGGATCCCGGCGTTGTTGACGACGACATCGACCCGCCCGTAGGCGTCGAGCGCGGTCTGCACCATGCGCTCACCGCCCTCGGCGGAGGCGACCGAGTCGTAGTTGGCCACGGCATCGCCACCGGCGTCACGGATCTCGTCGACGACCTGGTCGGCCATCCTCGTATCCCCGCCGCTGCCGTCGACGGCACCGCCCAGGTCGTTCACGACGACACGAGCGCCCCGCTCGGCGAACAGCAGCGCGTGCTGACGGCCGATCCCGCCGCCAGCTCCGGTCACGATGACGACGCGTCCCTCGACCCCGGCCACGATCGGTCCTCCCGCTCGGCGACAGCCGGCCGGGCCCAACCGTAGTCGGACATCACTCCTGCTCGCCGGGCGGCGCCTCGTTCGTCGTCGTCTCCGGCTCTTGTTCGTGGGGGTCCGGCACGCGCGGGTCCGGCACGCGCGACACACGCGTGTCCGAACGGGGATCGCTCGACGGGATCGGCGGGGCGTCCGGGAAGTCCTCGACGTCCACGCCCTCGAGGGCGGCGACCATGTAGTCGGCCCAGATCCGCGCGGGGATCGACCCGCCGGTGACCTTGGGCCAGGTGGTGCCTCCCGCCTCCACCCCGAACATCTCGACCGGGGTCTCGTAGCCCACCCAGGCGGCGGTCGCGAGCTGCGGGACGAAGCCCACGAACCAGGCGTCCTTCCAGTCGGTCGTGGTCCCCGTCTTGCCCGCGACCGGCCGGCCCAGCGTGGCGCCGACGTAGGGCGCCGTGCCCCCGCGCGACGGCGGCCCCTGCAGCAGCTCGGCCAACCAGGCCGCCTGGTCCTCGTCCAGGACCCGCTCGCAGGTCGGCTCGTGCTCGTAGAGCACGTTGCCCTGACGGTCCTCGATCCTCGAGATGACGTGGGGGTCGCAGCGGACCCCACCGTTCGCGAACGCGGCGTAGGCGGTGGCCATCTCCAGCGGGTAGACGCTCACGGTCCCCAGCGCGACCGAGCAGCTCGACGGTCCGAAGTCCTCGAGCGGCGGATCGGTGTTGCGGATGCCGAGGTCCGCGGCCATCTCGGCGACGGTCGGCACCCCGATCTCGCGGGCGAGCTTGACGAAGTACACGTTGACGGAGTTCTGGGCGGCGGTCGCCATCTCGATGCGGCCGAAGTTGGCTCCGTCGTAGTTCTCGGGGTCGTACGTGCCGTCCTCGTCGTGACAGCCGTCGATCTCCTCGCCGGACCGCGCCGTCGCGGCCCAGGCTGGGGTGACCCCGTCGGCGAGCGCCGCGGCCATCACGACCGCCTTGAACGAGGATCCCGGTGGCCGCCCCGTGCCGCCGCCCCCAGGGACGATCGGGTAGACCTTGGTCACGTCGCACGTCCGCTGACCCTCCGGGCACTCCCCGAAGGACTTGGGACCGACCGCGACCGACCGGACCGCCCCCGTCCCCGGCTCGACCGACACGACACCACCCAGCGGGTCCTCCTCCGGCTGCTCGAGGTAGCTGCGCAACGCCGCGGTGGCTTGCCGCAGCTTCGCCGGCTCCACCGTCGTGTGGATCCGCAGCCCGCCCTCGAACACCGCCCGCTGACGCGCCTCCTTGTCCGGGCCGAGCGCCTGCTGGACCTCCGGCTGGAGCTCCACGGACGGGTCGAAGGCGACCCGCTTCACCCACTCGACGAGGAACGGCTCCTCCCTCTCACCCTCCGCCTGCACGTCGAGCCCGAGGGGCGCGTCCTGTGCCACGGACATCTGTCCGGCCGTGAGGAACCCGGCGATCCGCATCTGACGCAGCACGATGTCACGCCGGCCACGGGCCGAGTCGGGGTGCTCGATCGGATCGTTCAGCTCGGGAGCGCGGATCAGGCCCGCCAGGAGCGCGGATCGCGCGGCGTCGAGCTCCGACACGTCGCGGCCGAAGTAGTACCGGGCCGCCGTCCCGATCCCGTACACACCGTTGCCGAAGTACGCGGTGTTGAGGTACCGCTCGAGGATCTCGTCCTTGGACAGCTGCTCCTCGAGAGCCACGGCCCAGGCCGCCTCGTGCACCTTGCGTGCCAGGCTCTTCTCGAAGCCGCCGTCATCGGTCCGGTAGGACGCGAGGAGAACGTTGCGGACGTACTGCTGCGTGATCGTCGACGCCCCGGCCTCGACCGCCCCTGCACGGGCGTTGGCCACCGCGGCGCGGAGGATCGCGCGGTGGTCGACGCCGTTGTGCTGGTGGAAGCCGGCGTCCTCGGTGGCGACCACCGCCTGACGTGTGACCTCGGGGATGCGGGTCAGGGGGACGTGCACCCGGTTCTGCGGCCCGTGCAGCCGGTCGAGCTCGGACCCGTCCGCCGCGTACACGAACGAGGTCTCGGCGGGCGCCTCGAAATCGTCCGGCAACGGGGGGACGTCGAACATCTCGCGGTCCAGCGAGGCAACGGCCGAGTCGGCGGCCACGACCGTCGGCAGCAGCGCGACCCCGACGGTGACCGCCATGACGGCGATGACCGCGATGAGCCGGACGAGGATCGTCCCGGCGGACCTGTGGACCTGCACGTCAACTTCCCCCGTAGCCATGCGGTCCGCCCGAGGCGACCGCGGGGTGAGTCTGACACAAAAGGTGGCCTGCCGGGCACGGAATGGCATCGCCCGAGCCCCGGCCGTTCGGGCACGGGAACCCCGTCTCGACGGACCTCCTCCCGATGGAACGTAAGGAGGTCCTCGTGCGTTGTAGTGAACGACCGCTACGTTCGGTACGTACCGAAGCGACCGACGAAACGGTCGGTGACCTGCCCAACGACCTGCCCGACGAGGTGGAGGAGCTCCATGACGGAGAACGACACCGACACGATGCAGCGCGGCGAGGTGGACACGCCACACGACGAGAGCCACCAGCGCTCGGATGCCGCCGCGCACGGAGCGGCGGGACGCGTCCTCGATGAGCGCCACATCCCGACCATCGAGTGGCTCGAGAGCGAGTTCCCCGAGTGGGAGTTCGAGGTCGACTCCGCCGAGGCGGGCGGCGGCGAGGTCACCCGCTGGGTGGCGCGCAAGGAGGGCCACCACCAGCAGGCCGAGCTGTCCGCCGGCAAGCTCCAGCGTCGTCTCTCGGAGTACCTCGACCGCCGAGATGCCCGGGGTCTGAACCCCGAGGACAACTGAGGCTCCTATCGGTTCGTGCCACGCCGTCCGGCGGGTCGGATCGCGCCACCGTCACGAAGAGCTAGTCACCCTCGGCCCCGCAGGTTGACACCATCTCGCTACACAGAGTGGTCGTTCAACTACCGAGAGTTATGGGAGACGATGGCCCCCTCCCCGAGGAGCGACGATGGACGCGGCCGCACTCCCCTGGCCCCAGGACGACCCCCTGTTCGACCTCGACTGTGGGACCGTCACCCACACCGGCGGCCCGTGCCCCGTGGAGGGCCTGAAGGACATCGTGGAGGCGCTCCAGCTCCTTCGCGGTGATCTCGTCGGCCCGCCGTGACGGCCGCCTCGTGGCGACCGAGTACGACTGGCGGACGGTCGCCGAGGACGCCGGCGTGCGCGTGGTCGTCCCGGCCTGACGGGCTCGGCCCTACGAGCCCTACGACGAGGTGTGCTGGGCGCCCTTCTCGTAGAGCGCCTCGATCTCCTCGCCGTACTTGTCGGTCACGACACGGCGCTTCAGCTTCATCGTCGGCGTGAGCTCCTCGGACTCCGGCGTCCACTCCGTGGGCAGGATCGTGAAGTACTTGATCTGCTCGATGCGGGCCAGCTTCTGGTTGGCCTCGTCGACCGCCTGTTCCACGACCTCACGGACCTGGGGGTGCTCGGCCAGGGACGCGAGGTCGCTCTCGTCGATCCCGTGCTGGGCTGCCCACTGGGGGGCGACCTCGCCGTCGAGGACCAGCAGGGCCACCAGGTACGGCTTGTCGTCGCCGTAGGCGAGCGCCTGACCGATCAGCGAGTGCTCCTTCAGGAGCGACTCGACGTGCGCCGGGGAGATGTTCTTCCCGCTCGACGTGATGATCAGCTCCTTCTTGCGGTCGACGATCTTCAGGTACCCGTCGTCGTCCCACTCGCCGATGTCGCCGGAGTGCAGCCAGCCCTCGTCGTCGATCAGGGCCTCGGTCTCCTCGGGCATGTTCAGGTAGCCGTCCACCAGGATCGGACCGCGGACGCAGACCTCGCGGTCCTCGTCGGCCAGCTCGATCTCGATCCCCGGGATGGGCTTGCCGACCGTGCCGATGCGGATGTCGTCGGGCGGGTTGCAGGTCGCCGCCGCGGACAGTTCGGTCATGCCCCAGATCCCGTTGAGCTGGAAACCGATCGCCGCGAACCACTCCTCGACGTCGAACGGCATCGGAGCCGTGGACGTGACCGCGAAGTCGCAGCGGTCCAGGCCGATCCCCTCGCGGACCTTCGACAGCACGACCTTGTCGAGCACCGCGTGCTCGGCCTTCAGCAGGAACGACGGCTCCTTGCCCTGGTCGCGCATGCGGGCCACGGCCGTGCCCACCTTGATCGCACGCTGGGCGAGCTTGCGCTTGGTGTCGTTCTCCTCGGCCTCGAGCTTCGCGGTGACCCCGGCCTTGACCTTCTCCCACACGCGGGGCACGCCGACGAACGTCGACGGACGCGCCTCCTGGACGTACTCCAGCACCTGCTTGGGGTCGGGACAGAAGTACTCGTGCGCGCGCTTCTTCTGCGCGTTGTAGATCGACATCGCCCGCTCGGCGATGTGCGCCAGGGGCAGGTACGAGACCCCGGTGGTCCCGTCCTCGATACCGGAGATGCGGTCCAGGGACTCGACCTCGAACAGCATGTTGTGATGGGTGAGCGGCACGCCCTTGGGCGGCCCGGTGGTACCCGAGGTGTAGATCAGGGTCACGTAGTCCTCGGGGTCGATCGCCGCGATCAGCTCGTCGAACCGTGCACGGTCAGCTTGTCGTCCCTTCTCGACCAGCTCCTCGAAGGACAGCACCGAGTCGTCCGTGCCGAAGTCCTCGGCGTGCTCCCACAGGATCACGTGCTCGATGGCGGGCAGGCGGTCGCGCACCTCGCTGAACCGCTTCATGTAGTCGCGGTTCTCGAGGAAGATCGCCTTCGCGCCGCAGTTCTCCGCCACGTACTGGATCTGGTCGGGCGACAAGGTCTGGTAGAAGGTCGACGGCACGGCGCCCGTGTGCACGATGCCCTGGTCGGTGATGACGTGCTCCCAGCGGTTGGAGCCCATGATCCCGACGTAGTCACCGCGCTGGATGCCCAGAGCGTCGAGACCGAGGGTGACGTCGCGCACCGCGTCGCGGTAGTCGCGCCAGTTGATCGTCCGCCAGGCGCCGCCCTCCTTCCACGAGAGCGCCGGCATGTCACCGCTCTCGGTGGCGTTGCGCCGCAGCAGGTCACAGGTGGTCTTCCCACCGATCGCCCGCTCGATGTCCTCGCGTTCCCGCAGCACATCCGAAGTCGCCATGTGTCACCACTCCCGCAGAGAAAGGGGTCTCCTGTGCCCCCATCCTAGCGCTGGCTACGCGCTACCGACGAAGGGACAGGGCCGCGATCCGGACCCTCGTACCCTCACCGCACACGGTGTCGAACGAGAGCGGTCGGAGGTCGAGCGTGGACGTCCGGTTGCGCTGGTGGCAGTGGCTCGCCGTCGTGGTCAGTGGGGTCGCGCTCGGGTACTTCGCGGACTGGCTGCTCGGCACCTACATGCGGATCCCGCGTGTGCGGTTCCCGATCGTGCTGGGGGTGGTCGTGTGGATCCTGCTGTCGCCGTTGCTGTTCGACAAGGAGCGGTCCCGCTAGAGGATCCGCTCGGGCGCTTCCTCCTCGGGCGCCACCTGCGCCATGTTGGGCGGGGCGATCTCGAGCGAGCGCACGGCCGCTCCGACGTCGGGGTGGGCCCGCTCGGCGATGAACTCCCACATCCCGCCCCGACGGATCGTGTCGCGCACCGGGCCGCGCAGCGTCGCGAACCGTAGGTCCCAGCCACCCTCCTCGGCCTGCTCGACCAGCGAGTGCAGGGCGTGGATGCCCGTCGCGTCGATCTCCGTGATCGCGGCGGCATCCAGCACGAACCCGTTCACGTCCGGCTGGTTCGCGAGGATCTGGTTCACACGGTCCGTGAAGGACTCGACCGACAGGAAGATCAGCGGGGCGTCGAGGCGCAGGATCGCGATCGTCTCGTCGGTCTCGACCTCCCAGCGGTCGGCGTTGCGGAACGTGTCGGTCCCGCGGACGCGCCCGAGTACCCGGATCCGCGGCCGGGTGACGCGGTAGAGGTACAGCAGCAGGTTGATCGCGGCACCCACGAGGAACCCCGCCTGGACCCCGAACAGGAGGGTGGCGAGGAAGGTCGCGGCGAGCGATGCCCCGTCCCGCCGACGCAGGCGCACGGCCTCCAGAGTGGTGTCGATGTCGAACAGCCCGACGGCGGCGTAGATCACGATCGCGGCCAGGGCGACCTGCGGGATGTAGGTGAAGAGCGGCGTGAGCAGCGCGACCGCGAGCGCGACCAACCCCGCGGCGACCACGCCGGCCAGCTGGGTCCTGGCGCCCGCCTTGTGGTTCAGCGCCGTGCGGGAGAAGCTGCCACCGTTCGGGAACCCCCCCAGCAACCCGGCGCCGACGCTCGCGGCGCCCAGTCCGATCAGCTCCTGGTTCAGGTCGATCCGTTCGCGCTCACGCATCGCGATCGTCCTCGCGATGCTCACGCCTTCGACGTAGCCCACCAGGCCGATCACGACGGCCGGCGCGAGGAGGCTCTGCAACGTGCCGCCATCGACCCACGGGAAGCCCGGGAACGGGAGCCCGCTCGGGACGCTGCCGACGACGGCCAGCCCCCCCTGGTCCAGGTCGAGCGCCCAGACCGTGACCGTGACGGCCGTGACGACCACGAGCGCACCTGGGAACCGGTCCGGGAGGAGATCCATCGCGAAGAGCGCTGCCAGACAGGCCGCACCGATCACCACGGTCAGCAGGTGCACCTCACCGGCGTTGTCGGCGAGCGCCCGTACCGCCTCGATCACCCGGTCGCCGCGGGGCGCGTCCACCCCCAGCAGGTGCCCAGCCTGGCTGAGGATGATGATCACGCCCGCGGCCGCCGTGAACCCCGTGAGGACGGGCCGGGAGACCAGGTTCATGAACGTGCCGGCCCGCAACAGCCCCAGCCCGAGTCGGACGACCCCGACCAGCACCGCCAGCATCCCGGCGAGCAACACGTACCGCTGCGGGTCGCCGCCTGCGAGGGGCTGCAGCGATGAGGCCACGAGCAGCGCGGTGAGTGCGGTCGGGCCGGGCGACATGTGCGGGCTCGTGCCCAGCGCGGCGTACAGGACGAGCGCGCCGATCGCGGTGTAGAGACCGGTGATCGGTGGCATCCCGGCGAGCCCCGCGTAGGCGAGCCCTTGCGGGACGAGGAGCACCGCGATCGTGAGGCCCGCGGACAGGTCGGACGGCAGATCGGCCCGCGAGTAGTTGGGGAGCCACCGCAGGCTCGGCACGGTCCGTGCCACCCGGGCGCGTCCGCGCCCGCCCGGTCCGTCCGCTGCCACCAGTGCGCTCCCGTTACGCTGCGTTCCGGACCAGCGAACCCTGGCTCGACGCTGGCTGCAACGAAGGTCCCCCGGACCGACGAACGAGGCGCGGTTGCTGCGGTGGTTCCGAGGTTCTGTCACACCCTCTCGTTACCGTCCTACCCGAGATGGAGGAGGCGACGGAGGTGATGGAGGAGGAGGTGATGGAGGAGGCGACGGGATCGATGTCGGAGGGGATGTCGGAGGTGACGTCGGAGGTGATGTCGGAGATGGCACCGGACTGGACGGCCGTGCGGTTCGTCCACACCGCGGACTGGCAGCTCGGCATGACCCGGCACTTCCTCAGCGAGGAGGCACAGGCCCGGTTCGACGCCGCACGCATCGACGCGATCGCGGCGATCGGCGAGCTGGTCGCGACCAGCGGAGCGGGCTTCGTCGTGGTCGCCGGTGACGTCTTCGAGTCGAACCACATCGCACGGCGCACAGTGTGGCGGGCGCTGGACGCGATGGCGGCGATCGGATGCCCCGTGCTGCTGCTCCCGGGGAACCACGACCCCCTGAACGCCGGCTCGATCTACCGGTCCGCGGAGTTCTCCGAGCGGGTCCCGGACAACGTCCGGGTGCTGCAGGACAGCGACCCGGTCGAGATCGCGCCCGGTGTCGAGGTCGTCGGGGCACCCTGGACCTCGAAGCGTCCGCTGCACGACCCGATCGCCGAGGCGTACGCCGACCTGCACCGCGATGACGCGACGCTGCGGATCCTGGTCGGCCACGGCGCGGTCGACACCCTGGCGGTCGATCCGGACGATCCGGCGCTGATCTCCGTCCAGGACGCCGAGGCAGCCCTGCGCGACGGGCGCATCCACTACGTGGCGCTCGGGGACCGCCACTCGCTCACCGACGTCGGCGGCTCGGGTCGGGTCTGGTACCCGGGCGCCCCCGAGCCGACCCGGTACACCGAGGTCGACCCGGGCCACGTCCTCCTCGTGGACCTCGACCACGATCGTTGCGACGTCCGACCCCACCGGGTGGGCCGGTGGACCTTCACGGACCGCACGGTCGACCTCGTGGGCGACGAGGACCTCACCCGGCTGTCCTCGTCGCTCGACTCGATCGGGGACAAGGCCCGCACGGTCGCCAAGCTGCGGATCGCCGGCCAGCTGACGGTCCGCGGTCGCGCTGAGCTCGACGGGATCCTGACCGACGCCGGTGAGGTCCTCGCCGCGCTCGAGGTCGCCGAGGACCTCACCGTGCTCCTCGGCGACGAGGACGTCGACGCGCTCGAGCTGTCCGGCTTCGCCCGTCACGGCACCGAGCGCATCAGCGAGCTGGCCGACCGGGGCTCCGACGAGGCGGCCGTCGCGTCGGACGCGCTGGCCCTGCTCTACCGCCTGGCGCGGAGCGCGTGACGGGAGGGGCACCGTGAGGATCCACCGCATCGCCCTCCGGGAGGTGAAGGGCGTCCGTCGATGCGACGTGACGCTCTGGGACGGCGACGGCGGCGTCACCGTGGTCGAAGGCGCCAACGAGGTGGGCAAGTCCACCTTGGCCGAGGCGCTCGAACTCCTCCTCGAGCACTACGACAGCACGACCCGTTCCGAGGTGCGGGCCCTCCAGCCGGTCGATCGCGATGCGGGCAGCGAGATCGAGATCGAGGTCTCGACCGGCCCCTACCGCTTCACCTACTTCAAGCGCTTCAACCGTGACACCGAGACGCGGCTGACCGTCACGGAGCCGACCCCCGAGTCACTCACGGGGCGTGAGGCCCACGACCGGGTGCGTCAGATCCTCGACGAGACGATCGACGTGGACCTGTGGGAGGCGCTGCAGGTCCGGCAGGGCGCTGATCTCGAGCAGGCCGCGGTGGGCCACGCCAGCGCGCTCGTCCGGGCGATCGACGATCAGGTGTCCGCGACGGCCATCGGGCCGCGCGAGAGCCAGCTGTACGACCGGATCTGCGGTGAGTACGAGCGCTACTGGACCCCGACCGGGCGGGAGTCGAAGACGCTGAAGGACAGCGCCGCGGCCGTCGAGCAGGCCGAGGACGCGCTCCAGCAGCTCGAGACCCGTCTGTCCGAGCTCGAACGTGACATCGAGCACGTCGGCACGCTCGAACGTCGCATCCCGGAGCTCCGGGGTCAGGCGACGGCCGCCGCCCGCAACGCCGCCGAGCACGCGTCCACCCTGCGTGAGGTCGAGGACCTCGAGCAGCGCGTGACCCGCTGCCGGCTCGCCGTGCAGAAGGCCGAGGCCCAGCGCACGACCGCCGCGGATCGGCTGCGTGCTCGCCGCGACCTGATCGACGAGCTGGCCAGGGCCGAGGAGGAGCTCGGCAAGCGCGAGGAGGAAGCCGAGGGCGGCGAGGAGCGGACCCGCCGCGCCACCCAGGACCTGGAGGCCGCCACCGCCGAGCTCCACCGGCTCCGCGCCGAGCTCCGCGACGCCGAGCAGCTCGCGGATCGCCGGCGCCGGGACCTGGACCACCTCCGCGACCTCGAGTCGGCCGAACAGCTCCGGGAGCGTCAGCGGCGGGTGACCGCTGCCAACGAGCGCCGGACCGCCGCCCTGACCCAGCTCGAGGACATCCGCGTCGACGCGCAGCTGCTCGATCGTCTGCGGGAGCAGCACCTGGCCGTCGAGCGCGCCCGCGCCAGCCTCGAGGTTGGCAGCTCCACCCTGCACCTGCTGGCCGAGGCGGATCTGGATCTCACCGTGGACGGCGAGCCCCTGGCGGTCGCCGCGGGGGGCGAGACGACGTGGACGGCGACCGAGGACCTCGAGCTGCAGGTCCCCGGGATCGGGACGCTGACGGTGCGTCCCGGAGCCGGGATCGAGCCCCTGACCCGCACGCTCGAGGACGCAGAAGCGGGGTTCGGGGCACTGCTCGCCGAAGCCGGTGTCGACGACCTGGCCGCCGCGGAACGGGCGGTGAGCCGACGCCGCGACGCCGAGGCGACCGCCACGTCCGCGACCCGCGCGCGCACCGATGCCCTGGACGGCATCACGACCGACGAGCTCGAGGACCGCATCACCCGGGTCGAGCTCCGAACGGAGGGCTACGAGCTGGAACGCCCGGCCGACCCCCCGATGGCGACGGACCTCGAGGAAGCCGTGGACCTGCGCGACGCCGCGGATCGCGCGGCCACGGCGACGCGGGAGCGCTTCGAGGACGCTCGTGCGTCCGAGGAGCAGGCGCGCGGGGTCCTCGACGAGGTCCGCGACGCTCACACCGACCGGGGCGTGAAGCTCGAGGTCGCTCGCGAGCGGGTCACGTCGCTCACGGCGCGGCTGGACGAGGCGCGTGCCCAGACGGGCGACGACGAGCTCGACGCGCAGGTCTCGGAGCTGGACGCCGCGGTCGAGGCCGCCGAGCAGCAACTGGCCGCCGCCGAGCAGCAACTGGCCGCCGCGGATCCCGACGCGGTCCGGGCCCTGGCCCGCAACGCCGACGAGACGATCGCCGCCGCCCGCGCCCGGCTGCGCGAGGCCGAGGACGAGCTCGGCAGCCTGCAGGCGACCATCGAGATGCGCGGGGGCGAGGGCATCGCTGCAGCGCGGGATGCGGCATCGGCCACCCTCGCCCACGTCCGTGACGAGGATCGTTCGCTCCGGCGTCGGGCCGAGGCCGCGCGGCTGCTGTACGACACGTTCACCGAGTGCCGCGAGGAGGCCAAGCGAACCTACGCGCGTCCCCTGCGCGAGCAGATCGTGAAGCTCGGACGGATCCTGTTCGACCCCAGCTTCGACGTGATCCTCGACGAGGACCTACGGATCGAGCAGCGGGTCCTGGACGGTGTCCCACTGCCGTTCGAGCAGCTCTCCGGCGGTGCGAAGGAGCAGCTCGCGCTGATCGGGCGGCTGGCCTGCGCCATGTTGGTCGCCGACGACGGGGGCGCGCCGCTGATCATCGACGACAGCCTCGGGTACTCCGATCCGGAGCGTCTCGAGGCGATGGGCGCGATCCTGCGTCTGGCGGGCAAGGAGTGCCAGGTCGTGGTGCTCACCTGCTACCCCGAGCGGTACCGACACGTCGGCGGGGCCAGGACCGTCCGCATCGCCTGATGGTCAGGCGTACCCCCGGTGGGTGTCCTCCGGTGCCGTGCGGGTGGGCGGTCCCCCGAGCAGGGCAGCGGTGAGCGGTCCGCTCTCTAGGAGCTCGTCCAACGCCTGGTCGACATCGTCGGAGGTGAAGGCGTCCCGGCCGTCCTGCGCGGCGGCGACCGCCGCGGTCCGGACGACCTCCTCGATGAAGGACGCCGGCGTCCCAGTCGTCCGTTCCACCGCTCGGCTCCAGTCCTCGACCTCGCAGGAGACGTCCCGCGTGTAGCGCTCGAGCAGGCGACGACGCTCCGGAGCGTCCGGTAGCGGGAGTTCGACCGCGAGATCGACGCGACCCGGACGAGCGGCGAGCGCCGGCTCCAGCAGGTCCGCCCGGTTCGTCGTCAGGATGACCAGGACGTCGGCGTCATCTCCCAGCCCGTCCAGCTCGTTGAGGAGCTCGAACAGGAGCGGGTTCCCGTGCGGACTGAGACTGCGGTTCTGGGCCACGAGGTCGACGTCCTCGAGCACGAGCATCGAGGGCTCCAGTCGGCGGGCGAGCGTTGCGGATTCCGAGATGGCGCCGAGCCCCGCCCCGGTCAGCACGATGACCGTGCGGTCCTGCGACCGGCCCATCAGGTAGCGAGCCGTCAACGTCTTGCCGGTGCCCGGCGGTCCGTAGAGGAGCAGACCGCGCTTGCGCCGCAGGCCCTGCTCGGCCAGGCGGTCGGCCACCGGGTCGAAGCCCACGGTGCGCCGTTCGATGCGCTCCAACGTGCCGTCCGGCAGGACGATCTGGTCCCGCGGCACGTCGGGGCGGGGCAGGAACGTGGCCCCGACGTTGCGGTGGAACGGTCCCTGCGGGTTGGTCAGCTCGAAGACCTTCCCCCGGTAGACGCTCCGGGCGGCCATCGTCCGGCGCAGCTCCTCGAGCACGCCCTGTCCGTGAGCCGCATCAGGGGACAGGACCTCCACGATCAGGTTGGGACTCGGCCCGTGCTCCTCCTGACGCACGACGATCGCGTGCGGTGGATCGCCCCCCACGAGCAGGACCCCGAACTGGATGCACGCCAGCCGCTCGTCGACCCCGCTCGGGTGCTCGACGTAGCTGACCGGTCCCAGCGGGAAGCGCGCCGGTCCCAGGAGGTCCGCGGTCGCCATGTGGTACCGCCCCGGCCCTCCCGCGACACCGAACGACTCGGTGGCACGACCGTCGAGGTGGTGGTCCAGCGCGAGCTGCACGTCCGGATGCTCGAACGGCGCGAACGCCGCCGCGGTGACCGGCACCTCGCGGGGATCGATCCCCAGGTGCTCGGTCAGCCGCTCGACGAGAGGACCGTCCTGCTGTGGCGCCTCGTGCACCACGTCCTGGAGGAACCGCTGGTACAGCCGAGCGAACTCCTCGATCTCCACACGATCCTCCCGATGCGGCCGCAGCACCGTAGCCGGCACGGGGACGCACGGGGTCGGGAGGTTCCCGCCCTCAGCTGGCGCGGTAGCGCGCCCGATCCCCCGAGCCGGTCCGCAGCACGCCCCCCTCGTCCCACAGGCGGTCGAGCGCCTCACGCGTCCGGTCGACGGGCCATCCGAGGCCATCGGCGATGTCCTGCGCCTTCGCGACGCCCCGCGCGCGCAGCTCCGCGAGCAGCGTCTCGTCGTCGGCGACGTCCGCTCCTTCGCCAGCCGCAACCTTCCACGCCGTCGTGACGGCGTTCTCGATCAGCCGGACCAGCGGATCGGGATCCTTCACCCCGGGCGGCGGGCCCAGCCGATCGATGATCGCACCGGGCTCGTCGGTCTTGGACGGGTGGAGCCCGATCGCGTCCAGGTCGTTGCCCGCCTCGTAGAAGTGCTCCGGACCGATCGGGGCGAGCTCGGTGTCCTCCTCGGTCCGCTCGTCCGCGCGCGCGCCGGAGCGTCTCGCCCGCAGCTCGGCCAGCAGGGTCCCCCGGTCCCGCCCCCGCAGCCGCATCAGCAGGAACGGGTCCCGGTCCAGCTCGCTCGCGAACGCGAAGTGGGTCGCCGCGACGTGGCGACAGGGGTCGACGTCGTCGTCGCAGTCGCAGGTCGAGTCCAGCTCCTCCGCGGTCGGGAACAGCGAGCGGCCCACCTGTTCGACCACCGGTTCCACGTCGCGGGGGAGCTCGCCGGCGACGAGCCTCGCCGTGTAGCGCAGCTCCTCGGCCAACCGGTCGACGACGGCATCCCAGGTCGCGTCGTCGAACACGGGCACGGCGATCGTGACGTGGTGGCTGCGCGACCCGCCCCGCACGGTGGCGACGACCTCACCGGGTCCAACGTCCAACCTCCCGACGCGTCCGCGCCGGAAGTCCTCGTCGCCCCGCGGGAGTCGCTCGGCCCACGTCTCGCCGGCCTCCTCGAGGGCATCGACCCAGCGGCTGCCCCACCACGTCTCGCCGTACTCGACCAACCCACCCGTCGCGTCGCTCACGCCGCCCCCTCGAGGTCGTCCTCGACGTCCTCGGTGGACAGGGCCACCAGGTCGCGGAGCTCCTCGTCGCCCAGCTCGGTGATCCAGGCCTCGCCCTCGCCGACGACGGCCTGCGCGAGCTCCCGCTTGCGTTCGAGGAGCTCCGCGATCCGCTCCTCGACGGTCCCGCCGGTGACGAGCGTGTGGACGGTGACAGGACGGGTCTGCCCGATGCGGTGGACGCGGTCGGTGGCTTGGTCCTCGACGGCGGGGTTCCACCACCGGTCGAAGTGCAGGACCTCGGTCGCTCGCGTGAGGTTCAGCCCGGTCCCGCCGGCACGCAGGGACACGAGCAGGATGGGAGGCGCGTCCTCGTCCTCCTGGAACCGCGACACCATCTGGTCACGGCGGTGGGCAGGGACGCTGCCGTGCAGGAACGGGATCTCCGGAAGGTCGAGCTGCTCGGACAGGTGCAGGCCCAGCAGGTCCCCCATCTTCCGGTACTGGGTGAACACGAGGGCGTGGTCCCCCGAGGCCAGGACCTCCTGGAGGATCTCGACGGTGCGCGTGAGCTTCCCGGACCGTCCCGCCAGCGGCGCCTGCTGGTCGAGGTAGTGGGCCGGGTGGTTGCAGATCTGCTTGAGCGCGGTGAGCAGCGCGAGGATGCGCCCCTTGCGCCCGAACCCGTCGCCCGACAGCCTGCCGCCGGAGAACGCCTCGTCGACGGCGCGCTGGTACAGGCGGGCCTGCTCCGGGGTCAGCGAACAGGTGACGCGGACCTCCTGCTTCGGCGGGAGATCGACGGATACCTCCGGATCGGACTTCACACGGCGCATCACGAACGGGGCGATGAGCCGGCGCAGGCGTGCGGCCGTCTCCTGGTCGCCCCACCGCTCGATCGGGACCGCGTACTGCTCGGTGAACCGCGACAGGGGGCCCATCAGACCGGGGTTGGTGAGGTCGAGGATCGCCCAGAGCTCGGACAGCCGGTTCTCGATCGGCGTACCCGTCAGGGCGATCCGAACACGTGCCGGCAGCTCCCGTGCGGCCTTGGCCCCCTTCGAGGCGACGTTCTTGATCTGCTGGGCCTCGTCGAACACGACGGTGTCCCAGGGCACGGCGGTGAGGAGGTCGACGTCCCGTCGCAGGAGCGCGTAGTTCGTGACGGCGATCCCGCCCGGCGGGAACGCATCCAGACGCCGCGGGCGGTCGGGGCCGTGGTAGCGGACGACCGGGACGTCGGGGACGAACCGGTTGAGCTCCCGTTCCCAGTTCCCCACGACCGAGGTCGGGCACACCACCAGGTGAGCGCGGTCCTGGGCCCGGGACCCGAGCACGGCCGCGGCCATGACGGTCTTGCCGAGACCCATCTCGTCCGCGAGGACGGCCCCGAGACCGAGCTCGCCGTGGGTCTGCAGCCACGCGACGCCGCGCTCCTGGTAGGGGCGCAGGTCGCCCTCGAAGCGGTCCAGGTCCGGTTCGACCGGCCCCTCGGACTCGCGCAGCTGCTCGATCAGCGCCGCCACCTCGCCGTCCGCGACGGTCTCGACGGCGCCGAGCCCGCTGATCTCCCGACGGCCGGACAGTGCGGCGACCAGCGCCTCGACCAGCTCGAGCTGGCCCGTGCGCTCCTGGAGCTCGACGAGCTGGTCGACGTCGGCGGTGTCGATACGGACCCACTCGCCCTGCCACCGCACGAGCGGTTGCCCCAGCGCCCGGAGGCGTGCGAGCTCCTCGGTGGAGATCGTCTGATCCCCGAGGGCGAGCTCGAAGCGGTAGTCACTGAGCGTGTCGGCGTCGAAGAGGCCGCTGGCCTGCTTGTCGATGTCGCCGGGGTCGGACACGTCGCCCCCGACCCGCAGGCGCGGGCGCAGCTTGCGCTGGTCGAGCGCCTGGAGCTCCTCCGGGAGGTGGAGGGCGATCCCGGCATCGATCAGCTCGTCCGCGGCGTCCAGCAGCTCGGTGACCTGTTGGGCGTCCAGGCCGATCCCGGTCGGGCGTGCCTGCCGCAGGAGCGCCTCGAGCGGACGGAACAACCGCGCCGCCTGGGCGATCCCGGTGGCGAGCTTCTCGTGGGGGTCTCCGACCTGCCGGCCGGCGAGCTCGAGCGCCCCTCCGGGGTGTGCCCACACGGACGCCGCGTCGACCACCGCGTCGGGATCCTCGGTGGCTTGGAGCCCGGTGTGCAGCTGCCAGGTGACGTCCGGCGCGACCCCGGCGGCGTCGTCGACGTCCGGGGGCTCGAGCCAGAGACGCAGGCGGACCGCGCTCCGCAGGTCGCGCCCCAGGACGGGAGCCGCCCAGTTACGCAGCGCCTCGACCACCTCGCTGCTCGGTTCGCGTAGCTCGGTGACCACGGGGTCAGCGCCCGACAGGGCTTCGGCCCAGACCTCGGTCCAGGGGCGCTGCTGGCGTGCCCGACCGGTCCCGCCCGTCGGACGGCGCCCCTCGCGGGCGCACACGTCGCCGATCGCGTCACAGAACTCCTCGAGGAGGTCGAGCGGCGCCCACACGGTGGTGTCGTCCCCGATCCGCAGGGCGTGGGCGGCGGGCGGCAGCGTCCCGGCCAGCTGCGGGAGCCGACCGTCGCCGGTCGGGACCGTGTGCCACGCCGCGAGCGCGGTCCGGGCCCGCTCCCCCACGCGGAGCATCGGTATGACCCGTCCGGCGGTCACGTACTCCAGCGCCAGCTTCGCCGCGACGCTCCAGGCCAGCACGGCGTCGGATGGGCGGCGCCATGGCTGCCAGTCCGGCCCCGGCGGCATCGCCGCGAGGATCCGTGCCGCCGGCAGCACGGGCACGAGCCGAGCGGGGACGTCCGCCGGCTCGAGCTCGTCGCCGCGTGCGATGACGGCAGCGAGCGTCCCCGCCTCCCCAGGCGGCAGGCCCAGATCGGTCGCGACGTCGGCGATCTCGTCCAGGTCGTCGACCCCCCACAGGGCGAGGTGTCCCGCTGCGGGGACGGGATCGCCGGGGACGAACGTGGCTTGGAGACGCGCGGCGCGATGACCGCGGGCGTCGTCGTCGGACACCGAGGAGCTCCTGGGAGGTCGCGTGGAAGGGAGGGGTGAACATCCGAGGGTACGGCACGACGTCCGATCCACCGCCCGACGACCGGACGGCGAGCCCGCGTCGAGCGCCTCCGCGCTAGACACAGGCATCGAGCGCCTCCGCGCTAGACACGGCGTCGAGCCCGTTCGGCGCTAGACACAGGCATCGAGCGCTTCCGCGCTAGATGCTGGCGGGGAAGTCCGGGGTCCCGGCGCCCGGGCGCCAAAGGTCCTGGTCGACGAGTTGCAGGATCAGCTCCTCGAGCATGGCGGGGTCGAACTCCAGGAGCCGCCAGATCTCGACGGCATCGCCCTCGCTCGAGGTCCACCGGGCGAGCACCTCGTCGTCGTCGCGGTCGAGCTCGACGAACAACGCGCGGCTCGGGTCGAGCTGGACCGTCGCGAGCTCGGCGACGTACTCCTCGCCGGAGTCGCTCCAGCCCGCCCGGACCACGACGTCCTCTGCGGACGTGGTCTGGACCGTCCCGATGAGCTGGTCCAGGCGCTCGACGAGCTCGCGGTGGCGCTGCTCGCGGGCCGCAGCCGCCTCACGCTCGGCGCGCTCGCGCTCGGCCTCGCGGTCCGCCTGGTGTCGCTCGAACTCCTCGCGCGCGGCCTGGCGCTCCTCGTCGACCTCGACGTTGCGTTCGAGCTTCGCGCGCAGCTGGTCCTCGAAATCGGCCATGGGATCCTCGGAGTGCGGGGCCGGCGACGCTACCGCTGGCCCCGGCCGCTCACGAACCGCGGTACGCGTCCAGCACCGCGTCCGAGAACGGCGGCCACACCTCGAGCGCCCACTCGTCGAAGCCCCGATCGGTGAGCGCCGCGCAGGCGATCGCGACCTCCGGGTCGACCCACAGGAAGGAGCCGCTGCCCCCGAAGTGCCCGAAGGTCGCGGGGGAGTTGTCGCGTCCGGTCCAGTGCGGGTCCTTGTCGTCGCGGATCTCGAAGCCCAGACCCCAGGCGTTGTCCTCGAACCGGCCGACGCCGGGTACGACCCCGGACAGGCCGGGGAAGATCACGGAGGTCGCCTCCTGGAAGAGGTCGTCACTCACGAGCGTGGGGGCCAACAGCTCCCGACCTAGCCGCAGCATGTCGGTGAGCGGCCCTTCGGCGCCGGCGGCCGGACCGCCGGGGACGACCGTGCCCTGCATCCCGAGCGGCTCGAGGACGTTCTCGGCGACCAGTTCCTCGTACCCGATCCCCAGTCGATCCTCGAGCAGGTCGCCCACGGCGAGGAACCCGGCGTTCGAGTAGATGCGCCGCTCGCCCACCTCGGCGACGGGGGTGTCGCCCTCGAACGGCAGCCCGGACGCGTGGGCCAGGAGGTGACGCAGCGTGGCGCCCTCGGGCCCCGCCGGGTCGTCCAGCGACAGGAGGTCGACGTCGACCGCCATGAGCGTCGTGAGCGCGGTCATCGGCTTCGTGACGGAGGCCCAACGCGACGACCGGTCGACGGGCCCGCGGGTCGCCACGGTCCCGTCGGCATCGACGACGCCGACGGCGGCGGCCTCGACGGGCCAGTCCTCGGCCTGCGCGAGCGCCTCCTCGAGCTTCATCGCACCTCCGCCGGGATCCGACGGAGGGCGGACACGACGGGGCGGACGGTGGCCGAGATGGCCTGTCCGATCGCGCTCAGGATCGGCTCGACGGGTTCCCCCGTGTGCTCATCCATGAAGATCTTCTTCACATCGAGGGCCAGTCCCATCCCCGACGACGGGAAGTGCTCGTGGACCCAGTCCACCAGGTAGCCGCCGGTGAACCGCACGTTCTCGCGCACGTCGAGTGGGCGGCCCGCGACCTCCCGGCCGCGGATCACCTCGACGAAACGATCGACGACCGGTCCCCACCGATCACGGTCGAGGGACCCGGTCCCCACGTTCACATCCGGGTTCCCGGCCGTCGCCGCGTCAGCGGCGCCCGGACCGCCGCGGCGGTGGTTGTACGCGTGGAGGTCGTAGACCACGAACGCCCCGAACGCCTGCTCCGCCCGTTGGCACAGCTCGCCGAAGCGGTCGTAGAACGCGTCGTGCAGCTGCCGCGAGCCCTCGACCAGCGCGCCGGGACCGGGACCGCCGAAGACGTCCAGGCCCCAGGCCGCGTCCGGGCCGGGGTAGACGGCTCCCGCGCGAGGCCGGTTGAGGTCGACCTCGAACCGGGAGCGGTGCACCACGACCGAGGTGTCCCCGAGCCCCACCCACCGGTCGGTGAAGGGATCCTCCTCGTAGCGCCGCTGCTCCTCGCTGATCCGGATGACGTCGGCGACCTCCGGACGTAGGTCGTGGCCGGCGTGGATCGCGGTGGCGATGACCGGCCCGCGCCCCTCGCGGACGGTCATGAACGACGGGTCCACCGCGGTCGCCTCCTCCGTCACACGCGGCCGGTTCGCCCCGTGCGGTGACCGTAGGTGACCCCCCGGCTCCGCCCCGAGACCGTGCCCCGCCCGGACGGCCCCCTCCCAGGTTCAGGTGAACTCGGCGGCGACCTCGGTGAGGTCGCACACGGTCAGCATCGAACGCAGCTTCGCCTGGGCGCGGCTGGACAGCTCGTACCGATCGAGCGGGGCGTCGGGGCGGTCCCAGGCGATGTCCCGGCGGAACGCCTCCTCGTGCCCGGGCACGTGGCGGGAGGGGCTGCGGACCTCACCCGAGTAGATGCGCGACCCGTCCGGGGTGACGACGACGTCGCCGACCTCGATCGCGTTGAGGAACCGGTCGAGGTTGCCGACCCACGCGAGGCGCGCCCCGATCGACGCGGTCGGGTAGGCGGCATCGACCCGGGAGGCGAGCTCGGGGCGCGAGGCCCCGACGACGTCACCGAGCTCGTACCAGCCGATCGCGCAGTACCCCTCGGCGAGCCACGACGCCAGGCGGTTGTGGCCGTGGACGTTGGGTCGGACCAGCCACGCTCGACCGGTCACCACCTCGACCCAACACGCTCCGGGTGGTCAGGCGGCGATCTCGCTGCCGCGGAGGAGCCGCAGGTCGTACTGGGTGGAGGGGTGCTTGAGCTTCGCGAGTGCCAGCTTCTCGAGTTGACGGATGCGCTCGCGGCTCATCCCGAACTCCTCGCCGATCTCGGCCAGGGTGCGCTCCTCGCCGTCCACGAAGCCGAAGCGAAGCATGATGATGCGCCGCTCACGCTCGCTGAGTGAGGACAGGGCACCTTCGATCTGCGTACGGGCGTCATCGGCCGCGGCCTTCGCCTCGGGTCCGACCGCGTTCTCGTCCGACAGGAGGTCGCCCAGGGAGGCGTCGCCGTCCTCGCCGACGGGCATGTCCAGGGAGCCGATCGTCCGCAGCGCCTCCCGGACCTCGTGGATGCGCTCGACGGTCATGTCGACCATGTCGGCGATCTCGTCGTCGGTCGGGTCGCGACCGAGCTCCTGACGCAGGTCGATCTCGGCGCGGGTGATCTTCGCCTGCTGCTCCCAGACGTGTGCCGGGACCCGGATCGTGGTGGCCTTCCCGGACACCCCGCGCTGCAGGGCCTGCCGGATCCACCAGACGGCGTAGGTCGAGAACTTGTAGCCCTTGGTGTGGTCGAACTTCTCGACCGCGCGGATCAGGCCGAGGTTGCCCTCCTGGATCAGCTCGAGGAGGTCGAGCCCCCGACCGATCCACTTCTTGGCCTGCGCCACGACGAGACGGAGGTTGGCCGCGACCATGACCTCCTTGGACGCGACGCCCTCGCGCGCGATCTTGCGCAGGCTGGCCTTGCGACGCGGGGACAGCCCCTCGTCGAGCCGGAGCATCCGCTCGGCTGCCAGTCCCGCCTGGTAGCGCTTGGCGAGGTCCTGCTCCTTCTGCGCGTCGAGGAGCTCGTACCGGCCGGCGGCGTTGAGGTACTGCCGCACGGAGTCGGCGGTCAGCGTGACCGCCGGGTCCAGCGGCGTCTCCTCGTCGGCGGCGGTGTCGTCCACGACCTCGATCCCCCGGTCACGGGCGGACTCGAGCGCGGCCTCGACCCACTCGTCCGTGCGCTCACCGCGCAGCTCCTCGAGCTCGGTGAGCAGGAGGTAGCCACGCTCGGCGGCACGGTCGAACAGGTCGCCGAGGGCGGTCTGCGTCGGATCGATCGTCATCTGCATGGGAAGGCTTCTTCTCTCTCGCTGGCCCCGCGCGGGTCGGTCACGTTCAACGTTCTGGAGGCTCGAACGGTTCCCGGCAGGCCGTTCGCGGAAGCCGGGCGCGTGGCGCGCCGGTCTCCCGTTCCAACGACCGAGTCGGTCGGAGGATTCCCCTCGTTCCCTGCCTGGTCGGACGGTCCGCGCTCCTACTTGAGAGGCGCAGCTCACCCATCCTGGGTCACGAGCAGAACATCGAAGGAGCGCAGTATGCCAGGAGACAACATCCCCGAGAGCCACCGCGACCTGCTGGACGCCACGGGCATCGCCCACCTCGCGTCGCTGGGACCCGACGGTGAGCCCCAATCCCACCCCGTCTGGTACGACTTCCAGGACGGGTACCTGCGGATCTCCACCACGAAGGAGCGGCAGAAGTACCGCAACGTCACACGCGACGGCCGGGTCTCGGCGTCGATCACCGACCCGGAGGACCCCTACCGGTACCTGGAGATCCGGGGCAGGGTCGCCTCGATCGAGGACGACCCCGAGAAGAGGTTCATCGACCTCCTGGCTCAGCGCTACCTGGACGAGGACGAGTACCCGCAGAAGCGGCCGGATGCGGAGCGCGTGATCATCTCCATCGAACCGGAGCACGCGGCCACGATGGGCTGAGGTCGCCGGAACCCGGGTCTCGGCGCCGGTCCGAGGTCATACTTGCGCCGATGGAGCCGGCGCCGACCCTGCGCTACGAGGCGCGCCGCGACGAGCGGCGCGCTCTGACGGCCGCCGCGTTCGCGATCCCCGCTGTCGCGGTCGGCGTGCTGCATCCCTTGGCCGCGGTAGTGGTCGTGCTCGCGATCGTCGCGTTGGCGGTCGGTATGTGGCACCTCTCGCGCCGACGGGCGGAACGCGGCTGGTACGCGATCGGGGTCGCGATCGCGCTCCAGGTAGCGGTCCTGTCGATCTGGATCGTCGGGATGCGCACGATCGGGGAGGTCGCCGTCGCCGTTGCCGTCGCCGGACTGCTGCCGGCGATCCCCCTGCTCCTCGCCTTCACCCGAGCAGACCGTGCGCGGGCCGCACGGAGGCTCGCGTGGGGACAGGAGGTCGAGGAACGACGACAGGCCAGGACCTACTCGCGTCTCACGGTCGACCGGCCCGTCTCCGCGGACGACGAGTGGGTGTTCGCCGACCGCGCGCTCGAACAGCACGAGGACGAGCTCGCCTACCTCGACCGGGCCGCGACCGCTGCGCCGCGTCCGGCGACGTCCGACGAGATCCCCGATGCCGCACGGCTCGTGGGGATGACCGCCACCGTCACCCGGACCGTCTCCCCCGACGGCATCGGGACGGGCCGGGTCGTGCACCGCGACCGGTGGCTGGACGTCCCCGCGTACGCCGAGGTCCGGGTGCCCGCCGGCCTCGAGGTCCTCATCTGCGGCGCCCACTCACCGAGGGCCCTCAACGTCCGTCCCAAGGGACGATGACCCCGGAACGCGCGCTGAGCGCACGTTCGGTACGGCCCAACGGACAGGGGCGGGTGTGCGCTGAGCGCAAGACCTGTCCGAAGGTCGCCACCCCGGGGTTGAGCAGCTGGCTCTGAGGGTCGAACGTCGCGGTCGACCGCTCGAAGGGTCACCCGGTCGCTGCCACGTGTAGCGGCCGATCGCTGACCCGGACCCCGCTTCCGCAGGAGAACCCATGCTCCGCACCGCCTACGCGCACGTGCGTCGCCACACCGTGGCCGCCACCGTCGCGCTCACCGTGGCCATGACCACGATCGGCCTCATCACGACCCTCGGCATGACGCGAGCGGGCGCCGACGAGCCGTCCGAGGACGTCCGTGCCGCCGGCGCCGAGATCCAAGCCGCCCCGCGGGTGGCCGACCTGGTGCGCCAGGACGCGATCCGCGAGGCGGCGGAACGGCGCGCCGCCCGGGCCCGGGCCGAGCGGGAGGGCGATGTCCAGTCCGGTCTGCGGGCCGAGAAGGCGGACCGCTACGCGGTCGCGCCGGCCCCACGACCGCCCGCGCCGAACTACGCGGCCGGCGGCACGGTCTGGGACCGGCTGGCACGCTGCGAATCCGGCGGCAACTGGGCCTCGAGCGTCGGTCTGTACGAGGGCGGCCTGCAGTTCCACCCCTCCACGTGGGACCGCAACAAGGCCGGGGGTTACCCGGACGCGGCCTACCAGGCGTCGCGGGAGCAGCAGATCGCGGTCGCGGAGCGCGTGCTCGCCCGGCAGGGGTGGGGCGCGTGGCCGGCCTGCGCGAGCAAGCTGGGTCTGCGCTGATCGCACGACCTGTGGCTACGGTCGGCTGTTGTTGCTCCTGTTGCTGACGTGATGTTCGGTGTCTACCGTGCTCCACTGGGGGTGGAGCATGCGGAACACCAACTGGCGGAGCCTGGCGGCGCTCGGCGCGCTGATCGCGCTGACCGCGACCGCGTCGGCCGGGACCTACACGGTGCGGCCCGGGGACACCCTGTCCGCGATCGCGGATCGGCTGTCCACCTCGGTGCGTGCCCTCGCGGACGCGAACGGGATCGCGGATCCTGACCGGATCACCGCGGGGCAGGTGCTGACGATCCCGGGTACCTCCAGCGCCCCGGTGGCCGCGGCGCACCACGTCGTCTCCCCCGGGGAGACGCTGTCCGCGATCGCGGCGCGCTACGGGATCCCCGTCGCCGATCTCGCGGCGGCGAACGGCATCACGGATCCGAACCGCGTCCTGGCGGGCTCACGGCTGACGATCGGGGAAACCCCCGCGCCGGCCGGGTCCGGATCCTCCCCGACGCCTGCTGCCGCGGCTTCGCCGCCCACCGGGGGGACCACGCACCGGATCGCGCCAGGCGAGACCCTGTCCGGGATCGCGTCCCGGTACGGCGTCTCGATCGCCGACCTCGCGGCAGCGAACGGGATCGCCGACCCGAACCGGATCGTCGCGGGCACCGTCCTCACGATCCCGGGCGGCTGGCACTGCCCCGTCCGCGGCCCGGTCACGTTCACGAACGACTACGGCGTACCGAAGCCGGGCGGACGGTTCCACGAGGGCATCGACCTCTTCGCCGACCGCGGCACCCCGGTCGTGGCTCCCGTGTCAGGGCGTGCCGAACAGATCGTGGGCACCCGCGGGGGACTCCAGGTCTGGCTGCACGGCGCCGACGGCGACCTCTACATCCTCACACACCTCGACGCGTTCGGCGCAGCCGGGCCCGTCAACGCCGGCACCCAGATCGGGACGGTTGGCACCAGTGGGAACGCCGCGGGCACCAGTCCGCACGTCCACTTCGAGCTGCACCCCGGCGCTCGGAACCCGGTGAACCCGTACCCCGTGCTCGCCGATCACTGCGGGTAGCCCCACGGAGCACCAGGCGCGCCGTTACGGTCACCGTGATGCTCCAGGTGGACGGATCGACGGGCGGCGGCCAGGTCCTGCGCTCCGCGCTCACGCTGTCGCTCGTGACGGGCCAGGCGGTCCGCGTGCGAGGCATCCGTGCGAACCGGCCTCGGCCCGGGCTGCGCAACCAGCACCTGGCGGCCGTGCGTCTGGCAGCCAGGATCGGGGGCGCCGAGGTCCTGGGCGCCGCCACCGGGTCCCAGGACCTGACGTTCGAACCGTCCACGATCCGTGCTGGCGACCACGAGGCCGACGTGGGGACCGCCGGCAGCGCCACGCTCATCCTCCAGACCGTGCTCCTGCCCCTGCTGCGCGCGGACGCCCCGTCGACGGTCACCGTCACGGGCGGCACCCACAACCGCAGCGCCCCGCCGTTCGACTTCCTCCACCGAGCGTGGGTGCCGAGGCTGCGTGAGCTGGGAGCCGACCTCAGCGTCCGGCTGGACCGGCACGGCTTCGAACCGGAGGGTGGCGGTCGGGTCACGGCCTCCGTCGAACCGTCGCCCCTGACGGGCCCGCTCGAGCTCACCGACCCGGGCGAGCTGCTCGACCGGCGCGCGCACGTGCTGCTCGCAGACCTGCCGCGACACATCGCCGAGCGGGAGCTGGACGCCATCCGTCAGGAGCTGGGATGGCCACGGGACGCCTGCACGGTCGGCGAGGTGCCCGCCGACGGGGCCGGCAACGCGCTGCTGCTCGAGGTCGTCCACGAGCACGTCACCGAGGTGGTGACGGGCTTCGGGAGGCTCGGCGTACCTGCGGAAGAGGTCGCTGGCGAGGCGGTCGCCGCGTTGCAGCGCTACCTCGACCCGGGTGTGGCCGTCGGCCCGCACCTCGCGGACCAGCTGCTCCTCCCGATGGCGCTGGCGGACGGTGGTGAACTGACCACCGTCCCCGCCACGTCACACCTCATCACCAACGCCGAGGTCATCCAGCGGTTCCTCGGCGTGACGGTGGCGATCGAGGAGACGGGGCCGCGGTCGGCGCGTGTCACGGTCCGCTGAACGGGTCGGGTCCGGATCCACCAGGCGAGGACACGGTCGGCGTCGACCTGGCTGGACGACCGAGATCCAGCACACATCGCACGCTCGCGAGCAACCGCCTACGGTCATCGTCCCATGTCGCGTGTGTGGACCGCCGTCAAGCTGCTCGCGGTGCTCGCCGCCGTCGGCGCGCTGCTGTTCGTCGGTGCCTCGCTGCTGTTCCAACCCAGCGGGCACGACGACGGGAGCCTGGCCGACAACCCCGCCTCCCGCGCGATCCGCAACGTCTTCGACGACGACGATGCCATGGTCGACGCGGTCCAGGCCGCGCACGAGGAGTTCAACGCGCAGATCTGGGGGGACGGCGGCGACCTCACCTCCGCCTGCTCCTCACTCGAGGAGGCGGTGACCGCGGCGGGGGATGCGGACACCTACGACGAGGACCAGGTCGGCCACCTGGAGGAGGTCCGGGGCCGGGTCTGTGACGGTGACGGCTCGGACCTCGCCCTCCACGACGCTCTGGTGGACCTCGAGGAGGACCTACGTGGCGGGGGTCGCTGAGCCGAGGGTGCGCATCGCGGTCAGCGCGTGTCTCGTCGGCCACGAGGTGCGTTACGACGGGCGGCACAAGCGCGACCCGTACCTGGCCGGCGAGCTCGGGACGCGAGTGGACTGGGTCCCCGTGTGTCCGGAGCTCGACATCGGGCTGGGGGTCCCGCGTGAGCCGATCCACCTCGTCGCCGGCGAGGGCGACGTGCTGCTCGTGGGGATCCACTCGGGAGACGAGCACACCGGCGCGATGCGGTCCTACGCGGAACAGCGGGCGGAGCAGCTCGTCGGGGCGGGGATCGACGGGTACGTCCTCAAGGCGAGCTCGCCCAGCTGCGGTCTCGGGGACATCCCGGTGCACGACCCGGTCTCGGGCGACGTGATCGATCACGAGCGCGGGCGGTTCGCGGCGGTCCTCACCCGACAGGAACCGCTGCTCCCCGTCGCCGAGGAGGTCGACCTCACGCTCCCCGCGGCTCGCGACCGCTTCCTCGAGCAGGTGTGCGCCCGTCACCGCTGGCGTCGCCTCGGTGGCGATCCCCGGGTGGACGAGCTCGCCGTGTTCCACCGCAGGCACGACATGCAGGTGATGGCTCACTCCCCCGACCTCGCCCGGGAGCTGGGTCGGATCGCGGCCGGGTCCGGTGACGGTGACCCCCAGGGAACGGCCTCGCGGTACCGGCGGACGCTCGTCGCTGCGTTGCGGGCGCCGACGACCCGCGAACGGCACGTCGCCGTCCTCCGGCACCTCGCCAGGCGGGTCGGTACGAGCGTCCCCTCGCTGACCGTCGCGATCGACCGGTTCGCCGACGGCGACATCTCCTGGCACGACGTGACCGAGCGGCTGAGGGCCAGCTCGGCCGTCCCCGACCGGGTGCGCGAGCAGACCTACCTGGACCCGCTCGCTGAGCTCGGGCTCAGCCCGACGAGCTGGTGAGCGTCACCCCGACATCTCGAACGCGGCCTGGATCTGCGGCCAGAGACCGCGCATGTCCTGCCAGTCGCCCTCGTGGGTCTGGTAGTTGATCGCGTAGCCCCGGCCGTCCGCGACCCACGAGATCTGGATCGCGTGGAGCTGCGTCCCGCCCTCGCGGTAGGTGTACTCCCACAAGGCGGCATCGTGACCGCGGAAGCTCGTGCCCTCGAGGGTGAGCTCCTGGTAGTCCTCATGGCTCTCCGCGAACCGCTGCGAGTACTCCTCGCGGTCCTGCACGGGGTCCCCGTTCGGATCATCGGTCCATCCGATGCGGACGTAGGCACCGCTGCCAGGGTCCTGGAAGTCGGTGCGGTTGCCCGAACGCTGCTGCACCTGCCAATCCGCCGGGTGGGCGAACGTGTACGGCTCACCATCCGCGTCGTAGCGCTGCCAGCTTCCGGGAACCTGGGCGTCCTCACCCCCCTGCTGGCCGTCGCCCTCTCCGTCGGCTCGTCCCTGCCCCTCGTCCCGCTCCTGACCCTGGTCCTGGGCCCGGTCTTCGGCCTGGCCCTGAGCCTCGTCCTGTTGCTCCGCGGTCTGCGTCTCGCCGCCCGCGCCGCCTCCGAGGGCCTGGATGCCCAGGACCGCGACGAACGCCACGAGCCCCAGCGCCCCGAGCAGCGCGAGCAGACGAGCCGCCGCGGACAGACGCCCTCGTCCGGAGCTGTCCGGGGTGCCATCGACGGCCGAGCGCTCCCGCCTCGGCTCGGCATCCGGGCGATCGCGGGCGGGTGGGTCGATCGGTGTCGTAGCAGCAGCGCCGGCGGTGGTCGGGTCCTCGAGCCGTTCCGTCTCAGCGGGGGCTGCGCCGGCCGTGACGTTCTGGAGCATCGCGCGGAGCTCGCCGGGATCCGGGCGCTCGTCGGGGTCCTTGCGGAGCAGGGCGTGGATCACGTCGACCAAGGGACCGGTGCGGTCGAACGGGCGCGGATCGTCGTTGACCACCGCGTGCAGGGTGGCCACGGACGTCCCCCGCTCGAACGGCGGGCGGCCCTCGATCGCGAAGTACAGCGTCGCCCCCAGACCCCACAGATCGGCTGCCGGTCCCGCCTCGTCGCCCTGGATCTGCTCCGGCGACATGTAGGCGGGTGAGCCGAGGACCACTCCCGTGGAGGTCAACCGTGGGTCGTCGGTGACCGACGCGATGCCGAAGTCGGTGAGCTTCGGGGGTCCGGCGGAAGGGACCAGCACGTTCGACGGCTTGACGTCGCGGTGGATGATGCCGCGCCGGTGGGCTGCCTCCAGCGCGTCGAGGATGGGCAGGGCGATCCGCGCGGCGTCCTGGTCGGACATCGGTCCGTCGTCGGAGACGATCCGGGTGAGGTCGGGAGCATCGACCAGCTCCATCACGAGGAACGCGGTGCCGTTCTCCTCGACGACGTCGTGCACCGTCGTGGCGGCCCGATGGTTCAGCTGGGCCGCGGTGCGCGCCTCCCGCAGGACCCGTTGACGGACCTCGCTGCGGTCCGGGTCCGAGACCTCGTCGGGCAGCTCCACCTGCTTGATGGCCACACGGCGATCGAGGCGGTGGTCGCGACCCTCCCAGACCGTCCCGGACGCCCCGCTGCCGATGCGTGCCACCAACGAGTAGCGGTCGGCGATCATCGCATCGGGCGCTCGCTGCGTGTGCGGGCGCGCCATGTCACCCCCCGTCGGCGGTTCATCTCCCTATGGCTACGCCAGCCTGGCCCCCGGACAGGCCCCGACCCCTGGCCGAAGGGACGCCCGGGACGGCCGCTGTGGCCGGATGGCCAGGGTCGGGGGCTCCCCCTTCCCCGCCTCGACGTCCGACACTCGGTGCATGGAGCTGGATCCGCATCGCCGACGTGACCACGGTGCGATCCGTACGTCGTGCCCCCACTGTGCGGTGCGTGTCTGGTTGCGACCGCGTGAGGTCAAGCTCGCCTTGGAGCCGACCGCGGATGCGCATGCCGGGCGCTACGCGTACCTCTGTCCCGCGTGCAGCCGGATCCCCGTGCAGAAGGCCGATAGGTCCCTGGTCCGTCAGCTGCGCGCGTGGGGGGCCGAGGTGGTGACGGGAGACGGCGACCACCGTCGCGGCACGCCCGTCGGCCACCCCGAGACAGCGGCGGACGGACCACCGCTCACGCTGGACGACCTGCTGGACCTCCACGAGCTCCTCGCACGGGACGACTGGCTCGACGAGATCCACGAGCTCACCTGACGTCGACCTCGGCGAGGCGTTCCGCCAGCCGGAGCGCGAACCCCCGGCCGCGCAGGCCGTCCTCGAACCGCTCCTGCCAGCTCTCGGGGATCGCGTCGCGCCCCGCGGCCGCTCCCGCCACCGCACCCGCCATGGCGGCCAGGGTGTCCGCGTCCCCGCCGAGACCGATGGCGAGCTCGACCACCTCCGGGAACGACGACCCCGCGGCCGCAGCCCAGAGGGCCCCCGGCACCGAGCGGTGCCCCACGACCTCGTTGCCGACGCGTCGAGCGATCTCGGCGAACGACAGGTCGGCGTCCCCCTCCCACCCGCTCGTCAGCGCCCGCGCCTCGTCGAAGGGCGCACGCAGCTCCGGCTCCGCAACCACATCGTCGAGCGCCTCCAGCTCATCCGGCCCGAACGTCCCGCGACCGGCCGCGACACCGACGGCGCGGGCCTGGAGGGCAGCGGCGGCCTGACCGAGTCGGTGAGCGTGCGTGACGGACGCCTGACGTCGCGCGACCGCCTCGAGCCGCCTCGGATCGTGTGCCCAGACGACGCCCACCGGCGCCACGCGCATCGCCGCGCCGTTCCCGAACGAGCCGTCGGGGAACACGGCGGTGGCCGCCTCGTCGACCGGCGTGCCGGACCGCCAGATGTCCAGCAGGCGCAGCATCCCCCCGCCGTACCCGCGCCCCGGCTCGTGGTGATCGAGGAACGTGCGAGCGAGCGCGTCCTGATCGACGCCCGGGTGCTCGCACAGGTGCTCGGCCAGTGCGAGCGTCAGCTGGGTGTCGTCGGTGTACCGCAGCTCACCGCGATCCAAGGACCCCTGGACCCGACCGCTCGCGCTACGCCCGGCCACCGGCTCGCTGCCCTCCCACGGCGCCCCGACCGCATCCCCGGCGAACGTGCCCAGGAGCGCTCCGACCGCCGCCTCACGCGTCCGTTCCATGAGGTCTCCCCCTCCGTCGGTCCCACGGTGGCGGCGTCCCCACGGACGGGACAACGTTCGACCGGACGCCCGTACGGTGTACCCGATGCTGCTCGAACCCGAGGCCTACACGGTCGCGACCTGGGTGTTCCTCCGGGGCATCGGCGTGGCGTCGACGGTGGCCTTCGTCTCCCTGATGGTCCAGCTCGAGGGGCTGTACGGCCGGAACGGGATACTGCCGATCTCCGAGACCGTGGCGCAGTTGCGGTCCCGTGGCGTGACGGTCGCCCAGACCCCGACGCTGTTCCGGTTCGGCGCGAGCGATCGTGCCCTGTGGACCGTGTGCGCGGTCGGTCTGGCCGCATCCGTGCTGGTGACCCTCGACATCCTCGCGGCACCGTCCCTGGTGGTGGCCTGGGTGTGCTACCTGTCCTTCTCGACGGTCGGTCGGGACTTCCTCTCGTACCAGTGGGACATGCTGCTGCTCGAGGTCCTGGTGGTCGGGGCGGTCCTCGCGGTCGCGTTGCCGACACCTGAGCCCGCGCTGTGGCTGGTCTGGTTCCTGCTGATCCGGCTGATGCTGCAGTCCGGCGCGGCGAAGCTCCTGAGCCGCGACGAGACGTGGCGTGACGGCACGGCGCTCACCTACCACCACGAGACCCAGCCGCTTCCGACGAGGTTCGCCTGGCACCTGCACCAGCTCCCGCGGGGTGCACACGTCGCGACCACGTGGGCGGTCCTCGCGATCGAGCTGGTCGTCCCGCTGCTGCTGCTCTCCCCGTGGCCGTGGCGAGCGATCCCGATCGCGCTGCTCCTCGTGCTGCAGGTCGGGATCCTCCTCAGCGGGAACTACGGGTTCTTCAACCTGCTGGCGATCGGCCTGCTGCTCCCGCTGGTGCCGGACGGGGTGTGGGTGGCCGTGCTCGGCGACCCGGTGGGCCAGCTCCCCGCCACCGGCGCGGTCACCTGGTGGCTGGTCGTCGTCGCCGCGGGGACGCTACTCGCTCTGAACGCGGTGCGTCTCGTCGCGATGGTCCGTCCCTGGCCGTGGGCGCAGCGGCTCCTGCAGGCGGTGGGTCGCGTCCGGCTCGCCAACCGCTACGGCCTGTTCGCGGTGATGACCACGACCCGTCCCGAGATCGTGTTGCAGGGCAGCCAGGACGGCGAGCGCTGGACCACGTACCGGTTCCGGTACGACCCCACCGACCTGCGACGACCGCCCCGCTGGAACGCGCCCCACCAGCCCCGTCTCGACTGGCAGCTGTGGTTCGCGGCGCTGGGCACGCTCGACCGCAACCCGTGGTTCCTCCGGTTCTGCGAGCGGCTGCTCGCGGGTGCGCGGCCCGTGTGCGAGCTGCTGGCTGAGGGACCCGACCCCGACTCGCCCCCGCGGTTCCTGCGGGCCGACCTCTACCGGTACACCTTCACCGATCGCGCGACCCGGCGCGGGACGGGCCGGTGGTGGGACCGCGAGCCCATCGGGACCTACTGCCCGCTGCTCACGCTCCGCCACGGGAAGCCGGTCCCCGTCGGGAGGTCGACCCCGTGACCGGCACCCATCTGGTCCTGCTGACCCTCAACCTGTGGGGCAGCAACGGTCCTGCCGGGGCGCGCCTCGACGCGCTGATCGCGGCGCTCCGGGAGGACCGCCCGGACGTGCTCGCCCTGCAGGAGGTCGCGGGCGGCGGCGGAAGCACCCAGGCCCACCGCCTGGCCGAGGTGTTGGACTACCGCCACGTGCACCACATCACGTCCGCGCGGATCGGCCGGGGTGAGGGACTCGCGGTCGTGACCGACCTCGACGCTGACCACCACGACCCCGTCTACCTCCCGCACGGCAGGGACGCCCACCACCGGGCGCTCCAGCTCGTCGACGTCGCGGTCGGCCGGCAGGTCGTCCGGCTCGGCAACACTCACCTCGCCTGGCGGCTCGACGCCGGGGACCTGCGGACCGCCCAGGCCGAGACGATCCGCGACGCGCTGCGCGGGTGGTCGGGCGCGCTGATCGTGGCCGGCGACCTGAACGACGTCATGGGCTCCCCCGCGGTCCGCACGCTCACCGAACCCGACGAAGGCTGGGACCCGCTCCACGACGCCTACGCGGACGTGAACGACGACGACGACCTCCCGACGTTCGACGTCGACAACCGCTACATGGACCACCCCGAGCTGGCCGGGCGACGCATCGACCACGTGCTGGTCCGGGGCCTCCAGGTACGGGGGGCCGAGGTCGTGCTCACCCGCGAGGACGCCGTGTCCGACCACTACGGCGTCCGGGTCGAGGTGTCCACCCCCACGGACACCTAGGCTCCGGGCGCCCGCCCGAGGAGGAACCACCCGACCGTGTCCGAACGCGTCGACGTCGCGATCATCGGAGGATCGGGGGTCACCGAGGTCCTGGACGACCCCCGGCCCCACCCGATCATCACGCCCTACGGCGAGGCGACCGTCCAGGTCGGGGGGCTGGCCGGTCACCGGGTGGCGTTCCTGCCCCGGCACGGGGAGGGCCACCAGGTCCCGCCCCACCGGATCGACTACCGCGCCAACATCGCGGCCCTGAGCGAGATCACCGAGCGCATCCTGGCGACCGCCGCCGTCGGGGGCTTGGACCCGGACCTGGAACCGGGCACCTTCGTGCTGATCGACCAGTTCCTCGACCACACGCACGGCCGCCGGTCGACGTTCTTCGACGATCAGGTCGCCCACGTCGACGTCACCGCCCCGTACTGCTCGCAGCTCCGCTCGGTCCTGGCCTCGACCGCGTCGAGCGCTGGGATCGCCGCTCGCGACGGCGGGACCTACGTGTGCACCCAGGGCCCGCGGTTCGAGAGCGCCGCCGAGGTACGGGCCTTCCGGATGCTGGACGGGGACGTCGTCGGCATGACCGGTGTCCCGGAGGTCGTGCTCGCCCGCGAGCTCGGGCTGTGTTACGCCAGCGTGGCGAGCGTGACGAACACCGCAGCTGGGCTCCGGGACGAACCCCTCACACACGAGGAGGTGCTCGAGGTCCAGGCCGGCAACGCCGACCGGCTGCTGACGTTGCTGCGCGGCGCGATCGCGGAGCTCCCGGCGGAGCGGACGTGCAGCTGCGCCCGACGACCGGAGCCGATGTGAGGACGATCCTGCGCGCGGACCTCGCACTGACGATGGACGACGAGCTCGGGACGGTGACGGATCCCGAGGTCGTGATCGAGGACGGGGAGATCACGACGGTGCGGTCGCGCGACGGGAGGGACACCAAGGACGAGGACGATGCGGAGGTGGTGGACCTCCCGGGGCGCTGGCTGCTCCCCGGGCTCGTGAACGCGCACACGCACGCCGCGATGGCGCTGCTGCGCGGCTACGCGGACGACCTGCCGCTCGAGCGGTGGTTGGAGGACCGCATCTGGCCGATCGAGGCGCACCTGGACGTCGACCACGTGCGCGCCGGGACGTTGCTCGCCGCCAGCGAGATGCTCGCGGGAGGGGTGACGACGTTCGCCGACATGTACATCCACCTGGACGGTTCCGCCGAGGCCGTGGAGGAGGCCGGCATCCGCGCCGTGCTGGCGCCCGGCCTGCTGGAGAGCCTGGGGCCGATGGACGAGACCCTCGCCGCCGCGGTCGACTTCGTGCGCCACTGGGACGGCGCGGCCGACGGGCGCATCTCCGCGATCCTCGGTCCGCACGGGGTCTACACCTGCCCGGACGCGTTCCTGCGCGAGATCGCGGACACCGCCCGCGAGCTGGGGGTGCGGGTGCACATGCACCTGTCCGAGACGCGCGGCGAGGTGGAGCGCGCCAAGGAGCGGACCGGTGCGACCCCGGTCCAGATCGCGGCCGACACGGGGATCCTGGATGCCGGCTGCCTTGCGGCTCACTGTGTGTGGGTGGACGACACGGACATCCGTCTGCTGGCGGACTCCGGAGCGGCCGTCGCGCACAACCCAAGGAGCAACATGAAGCTCGCCAGCGGTGTCGCACCGGTCGGGCGGCTCCGCGACGCCGGCATCACCGTCGCCCTCGGCACGGACGGCGCGGCCAGCACGAACCAGCTCACGATCCTCGAGGAGCTCCGTGCCGCGAGCCTCCTGCAGAAGGTCACGCAGGGGGACGCCACGCAGCTACCTGCTCGGACCGTGCTGCGGATGGCCACGGTGGACGGCGCCCGAGCGGTCGGCCTCGGTGATCAGGTGGGCAGCCTGACGCCGGGCAAGCGGGCCGACATCCTGGTGCTCCACCCGGACCGCGCGGGGACCGCCCCGGTCCACGATCCGTACTCGACGGTCGTGTACGCATCGCAGGACCAGGACGTCGAACGTGTCTACTGCGACGGGAGGCTCGTCGCTCACGACGGACGGGCCACGACGGTCGACATCGACGTGATCCGCCGCGACGCTTCCCGTCACGCATCGGCGCTGGTGGAGGCTGCCGACTCCTGACCGGGGCCACCCACCGTCGCGCCCGCCGGTCGGGCGTAGCGTCATCCGTGGACGATCCCGGAGGACGATGAGCTACCGCACCTGGTCCGCGACCGGCGGACGCGCCCGCCGACGGTGGACCACCGTGCTCGGGTTGGTCGCGCTCGCCGTCGTCGCGGTGGCGGGCGCCGCCTTCGCCTGGTTCCCCGGACCGTCATCCGAGTCGGAGCGCGAACCGGGCATGGCACCGGCGCCCACGTCCTCCGAGGGTGGGACCGACACGGCATCGCCATCACGCGCACCGCTGTGGCACTGCCCGGTCGACGGTCGGAACGCGTTCCGGGACGACTTCGGCTACCGCAAGCCGAGCGGGCGCGTCCACCGGGGCGTCGATCTGTACGCCGCACGCGGCACACCCGTGGTCGCCCCGCAGCCGGGCCGGGTCGAGCAGGCGACGGGCGGTACCGCCGGGAAGCAGGTCGTGCTGCACGGTGAGGGGCGCCGGCACGTATTCGCGCACCTGGATCGGTTCGCCGAGGACGGCACCGTCGAGGCCGGCGACGTCGTCGGATACGTTGGAACGAGCGGCAACGCCCGTGGCTCGCGGCCGCACCTCCACTTCGAGATCCGCGGACCTGACGGGCCCGTCGATCCGTTCCCGCTGCTCGACGAGCACTGCCGCTGACCTGAGCCGCGACCGTCCGGTCGCCACCCACGAGGAGGCCGCTGTGTCCGACCCCGCGATCGTCGCCGAGGGGGTGATGAAGCGGTTCGGGGACACCGTCGCGCTCGACGGGGTCGACCTGCGGGTCTCCGAGGGGGAGGTCCTGTCGCTCCTGGGTCCGAACGGCGCCGGCAAGACCACCCTCGTGCGGATCCTCGCCACGCTGCTCGACCCGGACGAGGGAGGGGCGACGGTCTTCGGGCACGACGTCGTCCGTGAGGCCGCGGCCGTCCGGCGGATCGTCGCGCTGACCGGCCAGTTCGCGGCGGTCGACGAGCTGCTCACCGGGCGCGAGAACCTCCGGATGTTCGGTCGCCTGTTCCACATGCGAGGTCCCGACGCCGCCCGACGGGGGAACGAGCTGTTGGAGCGGTTCGGGCTCGCCGACGCCGGAGACCGCTCGGTGCGCACCTACTCCGGCGGGATGCGCCGCCGGCTCGACCTCGCCTCCAGCCTCCTCGTCCGACCGCGCCTGCTCTTCCTCGACGAGCCCACCACCGGTCTCGACCCGCGGAGCCGGCGGCAGATGTGGGAGGTGATCCGCGACCTCGTCCGCGAGGGGACGACGCTCCTCCTCACCACCCAGTACCTCGACGAGGCGGACACCCTGGCGGACCGGATCGCCGTGATCGACTCCGGGGTGATCATCGCGAACGGGACCGGCGACGAGCTGAAGGACCAGGTGGGCGGACAGGTCGTCGTCGTCAGGCTGCGGGACCCCACGCAGCGAGCCGACGCGGTGGTCGCCCTGCGCGACGTGGGTTGCGAGGACCCCCACGGGGGCGGCGGGGACGGTCGCCGCAGCGACGAGCTCGCTCTCCCGGTCCACCGGGACGGCGTGGGGCTGGTCGTCGACGCCGCCCGCGCCCTGGAGCGGTCCGGCATCGACGTCCTGGACCTCGCGTTGCGCCGGCCGACCCTGGACGACGTGTTCCTGGAGCTGACCGGTCACCGCGCGGTGGACCGCGCCGACGACGTTGACGCGACCCCCCAGAGGGCCACGGCATGAGCGGTGCGGCGCGGACCCTGACCCCCGAGGCGACCCGTGAGGAAACGATCGCGGACCGGTCGGCCCTGCGCTGGCTGCTGCACGACACCGGCGTCGTCGCGGGGCGCAACCTCAGGCACTTCATCCGACAGCGACGGCTGCTGGTCTTCTCGACGATCCAGCCGATCATGTTCGTGCTGCTGTTCACCTACGTGTTCGGGGGCGCGATCACCGAGGCCCTGCCGTCGGGGGTCGACTACATCGACTTCCTGCTCCCCGGGATCTTCATCCAGTCCACCGCGTTCCGGACGACCCAGACCTCCGTGGGGCTCGCCGAGGACCTCGAGCGGGGCGTGATCGACCGGTTCCGCTCGATGCCGATGTCCCGGGTCGCGGTGCTGGCGGGGCGGACGGTCGCGGACCTGGTGCGCAGCCTCTTCGTGGTCGTCCTCATGGTCCTCGTCGGATACCTGATCGGGTTCCGGTTCAGCACCGGTCCCGTGTCGGTGCTCGGTGCGATCGCCGTGGTGTCGCTGTTCGGCTTCGCGCTCAGCTGGATCTTCGCCTGGCTCGCCCTCGTGGTCCCGGGCGCGGAAGCCGCGCAATCGGCGAGCTTCGTGGCGATCTTCCCGCTGGCGTTCGCGAGCTCGGTGTTCGTGCCGATCGAGACGTTCCCGACGTGGCTGGAGTCGGTCGCGCGGTACAGCCCGGTGACGGTCGCCGCGGACGCCACCCGGGCGCTGTCGATCGGGGGGCCGGTGACCGCGGACCTGTTGGGGACCATCGCGTGGTCGGTCGTCATGCTCGCGGTCTTCGTCCCGGCAGCCGTGTTCCGCTACCGCCGGCTCTCCTGACGCCCCTACGATCCTCACCCCCGGCTGGAGGGTCACCCGTGACGTTGTCGATCTCCGAACTCCTCGATCGGCGGGTCTGACGTGGACGCCACCGCTGCGGCCTCGGCCGCGCAGCCCCACATCGAACGCCTCGGCATCCTGCGGTACCGCGCGGACCTGCCCGAGCTCGCGGACCTGATCGACGAGCACCGGTACTTCGGGGTCTACGCCACCGGCAGGACGGCCCCGACGGGAGCCGGCCCGCTCGAGACGCACGCGCTCATGGCGCTGTTCCCGGAGGGCCTCGTCCGCAAGGCCTTCGAGTGGGTACCCGCCGAGCGTCTCGACGAGGTCCGTCGCCGGTACATCGACGGTTGCAACGAGGCGGGCGACCGTGTCTTCAGCGACCTCCCCGACGCCGAGGAACTGGCCGACCGGCTCGAGGAGCTGGTGGACCGCTCGGACATGGCGGGCCAGCCGCTCGCCGCAGCGTGGGCCTCCCTCGACCGACCCGACGGCGTGGGCGCGCGGATCGAACGTGCGGCCACCGGGCTGCGCGAGCACCGCGGAGGCGGCCACCTGGCGGCCCTGATGGTCCACGACCTGCTCGGGGTCGAGGCGCTCCTGCTCACGTCGGCGTGGCGTGGAGACGACGATCCCGAGGCCTACGCCCGATCCCGTGGCTTCCGGGACGACCCGATCCGGGACGGCTGGGTGATCCTCGAGGAGCGCGGTTGGGTCACCTCGGACCGCGCGATCACCGACGCCGGCCGAGCGGTCCGTGACGGCGCCGAGGAGGTCACGGACGTGCTGGCGGGAAGGGCCTGGGAGGGGCTCTCCGAGGACGATCGCGACCGGACGGTGCAGCTCCTGGAGGCGACCTCAGGATCCTGACCCGAGCGGCACGGCCCGGAAGGTCCCGTCGGCCTCGACGATCACCAGCGCGCGCGGGGCGGCGATCGGCTCCAGCGCCCCGACCACCTGCTCCACATCCACGGTCGGTGGGTCGCCCTCTCCGACGTCCCGGCGTTCCCACGTGGTCACGTCGACCTCGAGGCGTTCTCGGAGCGTTGCGGGGAGCTCGGTGGCGGGCGGCGCCACGACGATGACCTCCCGGAGCGGTCGTCTCGCGGCCCGCTCGGGGGCATGCGCGCGATCCTCTCGGAGCACCAGGGCGTAGTGGACGGACACCGCCCCCGCGGTGAGCAGCAGCGCGATGTTCCAGCGTTGCTCCTCGATCAGGTCGGCCGTGAGATCGCCGACGAGGACCGCGTCGAACAGCTCGTAGAGCAGGACGCTGAGGGCGACGACGGTCGTGACGATCGCGACACCGAAGGCGCCGAAGATCAGCACCCGGCGCGGCAGCTCGTTGCGCTCGTCCGGCTCCTCGTCGACCTGAGCCTGGATCGACGACCAGGACCACCACCACAGGGGCAGTCCCACGATGAGCAGGGTGAGACCGACGGCGATCACGTCCCGGACGCCCCCAGGGGCCTCGACCACGGTGCGGCCCGGCACCAGGACGTCGAGGCCGACCACGAGGACGGTCGCGATGCCGCCTGCGGCGGTGAGCATCCCGGCCGCGGTGACGAGGTAGCGGTAGATCCGCTCGGGGGCGCTCCACCCCCGCTCCTGCGGCCCCCCGCCCGTAGCTTCCTGCAGCACGGACCGGTGGTACCCCCAGACGGCAACACCGACCACGAGGGCAGCGACCGCGGCGGGGACCACGTCGAAGTACGCACCGGCGGCCTCGTCGGTGGCATCGAGCAGCCACGCGATCACCCGGTGGATCAGGACGCTCATCGCGCCGACGGCCGTGACGGTCCCGGACAGGATGCCGACCAGGAACAGGTACACGAACCAGGCGGCCGACCCGACGTCCCGCCTCGCGACGACGATCCAGTGCCACGCCCACAACGCCGCGCCCACGACGGCGACGACCACAGCCGTGCGCAACCCGAACCCGACCCCCCCGGCCTCGATCAGGCGGGGGACGCCGACCGCGGTCCCGTAGAGGGCCCGCAGCGACCGCCTCAGCAGATCGCCGACGGCGCCAGCGAGCATGGCGAAGCCGGCGGTGGCCGCGAGGTACACCTCGACGCGGTCGACCCTTCTGGTCCGGTCGCTCCCGAACGGCACCTCGGTCGCGACCTTCTCGTGGTAGGCCCACAGGACGCCCCACACGAGCATGCGCGCGACGTCCTCTGCGCCGTACGTCTCCGTCCCCGCCAGCCACTGACCCGTCTGTACCGCGTACGGGACAGCGACCGACAGCGAGATGACCCGCACCGCCGCCAGGTACAGCCGCCGCGCGCGCGAGCGTCGCTGCGCTTCCGATTCGGCCATGTCCCCTTGCGCGGCGCGCCAGGCCAGGAGCCAGACCGGGAGCCCGACGATCGTGAGCGCCAGCCCCAACGCGAGCCCGCGGTCGGTCTCGCTGACCAGCGTCGATGGCCCGAACGTGTCGAGCACGACCCGGAGGATCCCGGAGAGCCCGGAGGCCGTCAGGATCGCCCCGAGGAGGGCGAACGAGTAGACGAACACGCGACGCAGCGTCCCGTGGCCGCCGTCGTCGCCCCCGTCGGCGGGTACGTCCTCCCCGCGGGACACGACGACCGCGATGACGATCCCGATGATCACCAGCAGCGGAAGCACCCCGAACAGCACGGTCAGCCCGGACACCCGTAGTACGGCCAGCCCGAGTCCACGATCAGCCAGCTGCCATCGACGCGCTGGACGCGGTAGATCTCCTCGTGGTCGTACCCGCCACCCCCGAACGGCGGATCGCCGGAGAACTCCGTGATGCGGACGCTCACGTCGATCGTGTCATCGTCGACCTCCCGCGTGTCGACCAGGTCGGCGTCGAACGACCGGTCCTCGAACCGTGGCGGGACCCGGCCCGGCCCATGGTCCTCGCAGCGATCGCGGAACTCCTCCGTGTGCAGTTGCGCCGCGGCCTCGAGGTCGCCGTCGGCGACCGCCTGGAGGTAGCGCTGAACGACGCCCTCGGGGCTGTCGGCCGGGTAGCTCTCGGGTTCCCGAACGGTGGTGATGACCACCGCGAGGACGGCGACCGCGATGACCGAGACCACCGTCACGACGAGCCAGCGGGTCGAGGACACGTCGCCGCCCTTCCGCCACGATCCCCGTCGTGCGTGGACCGTACACGGGGTCCGCGCTGGCGTCCCACAGGTTCACCAGATCGGCAGGCGCTCCCCCGCGTGGATCGCGCGGACGCTGTCCAGCGTGTCCGCCTCGGTGACGTCCTTGTCCGGCCGGTACCCCTTGACCCGCGCGAAGCGCAACGCCATGCCGGCCGGGTACCGCGGGCTGGTCTGGACCCCGTCGAAGGCGACCTCGACCACCAGCTCCGGTTGCAGGTGGACGACCCGCCCACGTCGGTCACGTTCGAGCTCGAGGAAGCGGGCGGTCTGCCACTCGAGCATCTCGTCGGTCATGCCCTTGAAGGTCTTGCCGAGCATCACGAAGCCACCGTCACGATCGCGCGCCCCCAGGTGGATGTTCGACAGCCACCCCTGGCGGCGACCGTGACCCCACTCGGCGGCCAGGACGACGAGGTCCAGGGTGTGGACCGGCTTGACCTTGCGCCACGCGGCGCCACGCCGTCCGGCCTCGTACGGGGCGTCGAGGTCCTTGACCATGATCCCCTCGTGCCCCGCGCGTAGTGCCTCCTCGAGCAGCGCCCCGGCACCGGGGCGGTCACGGACCTCCCGGTTCGGGATGCGCAGCCCCTCCGGGATCGCCCCGTCGAGGGCCGCCACCCGGCGCGACAGCGGCGCACCCAGGAGGTCCGCCCCATCGAGGTGGAGGACATCGAACACGAAGACGCGGAGCGCCACGGCGGGCCCTTCCGGAGCCTCCGTGCCGAACCGGCTCATCGTCACCTGGAACGGGTGGGGCCGGCCGCCGTCCCGCAACGCGATCACCTCGCCATCCAGGACGGCCTCGTTCAGATCGAGGTCCTCGATGACCCGGACGACCTCCGGCAGCCGTTCGGTGACGTCGTTGAGGTTGCGGGTGAAGACCCGGATGTCGCTGCTCGCCCGGTGGATCTGCACGCGCGCGCCGTCGAGCTTGTACTCCGCCAGCGCCCGGTCCAGGCCCGTCATCGCCCCGTCCAGATCGCCCGCGTTCGTCGCGAGCATCGGCTGGACGGGCCGCAGCAGCTCCAGGCCGATGCTGGCCAGTGCGGACGGCCCATCCTCGACCAGCGCAGCGGCGACGGCGCTCAGGTCTCCGCGGAGCATGACCGCCCGCCGGACCTCGTCGAGGTCGGCGTCCGTCGCCTCCGCCAGCGCCTGGACGACGACGCCCTCGAGGGCACCCTGCCGCAGATCCCCGACCACGAGCGAGCGCAGGAACGACTGCTCCTCCTCCGTCGCAGCCGCGAGCAGCTCGCCGAACCGTTCGAGCCTCGCGCTGCGTGACCCCTGGCCGGAGGCGGCCGCGATCTCCTCGAGGGCGCCGTCGACATCGGACAGCGTGAGCGTCGCCTCTCGGGCGGCTGGGGGTCGGACATCACGGAGGGCTGCGGGGCCCAGCTCCAACCGGTTCTGACGCGGTTCACCTGCCAGGTAGCGGACCCCGACCGCGGCCTCGGACGGATCGATGGCGGCGATCCGCTCGGCGAGCAGCGCGACCTTCCGGCTCCGGCTACGGGTACCGCCGACCGCGCGAGAGGTCGTGACCACGTCCGAGAGCAGCATGCGCGGCAGGGTAAGCCGCGGGGGCCGCTCAGCCGAGCCAGGTGTCGAGCCGCTCCCGCTCGAACGCGAGCTTCTGCTCGAACCGGGCGTGGTCGGCGGGTGAGATCTCGACGTCGGGTGGGTCCGCGTAGAAGTCACCTTCCACGAACGCGACGCGCTCGCCCGGTAGCTCCAGGAAGCAGTGCCCGTGGCCGTCGAACGTGGCTTCCTCGCCCTCCCCGGTCAGCTCGACCGCGATGTTGCGAGCGGCGACGACCGCCTCCGATGCCGCGAAGACCCCCGCCATGGGCAGCGCTCCGGTCGCGGTCGGGATGTGGGTGCAGTCCCCCACGGCGTAGACGCGCTCGAAGCCGGTCCGCAACGTGTGCCGGTCGGGTTCGATCCAGCCCGAGGGTCCGGTCAGGGCGCTGTCCTGGACCACGCGGGGCGCGACGTTGGCGGGCACGCCCAGGAGGATCGTGAAGTCGAGCTCCGAGCCGTCCTCGAACCGCAGGATCCCCCGGTCCGGCACGACGGTCTGGACCCGATGGTCGGACAGCAGTTCGACGTCGTGGTCCGCGAGTTGGTCGACGACGTAACGGCTGGCGTCCGGGCCCGCGGGCGGCAGGGCCATCGGCAGAGGTGTCGCGACCAGCACGTCAACGTCGTCGCGGACGTCGCGACGACGTAGCCGTTCGCTGACGAGCATCGCGGCCTCGTAGGGCGCAGGCGGGCACTTGTACGGCCCGCCGAGCACGGCGACGACGACCCGGCCCTCCGCGACCTCGTCGAGGTCCGACTTGATCGCCGGCAGGGCCTGGCCGTCGTACAGGTCGTGGACGCCGTCCCCGCGGAGGAGCTCACGGTGGTGCGGGGCGGGTCCTGCGCCGAGCGCCACGAGGATCGCGTCGGCCTGGAGCTCGCCCGCGTCGGTCGAAACGGTCCGCTCGTCGGGATCGAGCGCGGTGACCTCGGCCTGGCGGAACTCCACGCCCCGAGCGCCGAGCCGGGTGAGGTCGCGGGTGCCCTCCTCGAGCGGTCGGACGTCGCCGAGGTCCCACAGCTTCGCGAAGCCCATGTAGAAGCGGTCCTGTCGGTCGACCAGGGTGATCCGGTCGTCGTCGCCCAACCGCTGGCGGAGCTCGTGAGCGGCCGCCAGGCCTCCGAAGCCGCCGCCGAGGATCACCACGTGTGTCACCGCGTACCTCCGTGCCGGGTCGCCTGGAGCCTAGGAGGGAGCCCCGCCGCCCTCGTCGTCACCGTCGTTGCCGCCGCCATCGCCGCCGAGGACGAGGCCGCGGATCTCCTGACACGTGGGGCAGATCGGGTACCGGTCCGGATCCCTGCTGGGGACCCAGATCTTCCCGCACAGCGCCCGCACCGGTTCGCCCTTGATGTAGGCGCGGTCCCAATCGGACTTGCGGATGTAGTGCGCGTAGCGGTCGTGGTCCCCGTCGTCGGTTGAGGGTCGCGGGTCGGTCGCGACCTGCTCGCTGGTGCCGACGTCGGGTCGGACGTCCGGCTTGGCCGGTGCAGGGGCGTCGGTGCTCATGGCACCTCCGAACCTACCTCGCGCGACGGCGTGTCACCTCGATCGCGCCACCCCGATCCGGTCGCCGCGAGGAAGGCCGCCGCCTTGAGCCGTGCCTCCTCGTACTCCGCGCCGGGGTCGGAGTCCGCGACGATCCCCGAACCCGTCCCGTAGCTGGCCGTGCCGTCACTGCGGAGAACCGCCGACCGGATCGTGACCGAGGTGGACATGGCACCCGGCGCGACCCACCCGACCGCCCCGCAGTACCAGCCGCGCGGGACCGGCTCGAGCTCCTCGATGACGTTCATGGCCGCGATCTTCGGGGCGCCGGTGACCGACCCGCAGGGGAAGCAGGCCTCGAGCGCCGAGGCGTACCCGAGGTCACCACGGAGCCGTCCCCGGATCGTCGAAACGAGCTGCCACACGGTGGGGTGGGGCTCGACGGCGTACAGCTCGGGGACCTCGACGGACCCGATCTCGCAGACGCGTCCAAGATCGTTGCGCTCGAGGTCGACGATCATCACGTTCTCAGCCCGCTCCTTCGGGGAGGTGCGCAGCTCCTCCGCAGCCGCCAGGTCGGCCGCTCGGTCGGGGAACCTCGGACGCGTGCCCTTGATGGGTCTCACGCTGAGCTCCCGGCCTTCGGCCTGCAGGAACGACTCCGGCGAGACGGAGGCGATCCCCACGCCAGGGGCGAGTTCGATGACCGTCCCGTGCGGGGCAGGGCTCCGCCGCCGCAGTGCGTCGAACAGATCGTGGATGTCCCCGGCGAAGGTGGTCGTGAGCTGCTGGGTGAGGTTGACGACGTACGCGTCCCCCGCGGCGATCCGGCGGAGCACCGCACGCACCGCGGCCTCGAACCTCGCACGACCCAGCGACTCGGTCACCGCTCCGGAGCTCGACGTCGGCGCCGGCGCGAGCACCGCGGGGCGCGCGAGGTCGTCGACGACCGACGCGACCGCGCGGCCGGACCCCGACACCCACACCCCGTCGCCCCGGACCCCCACCACCACGTCGATCGGCTCGAGGAACGCGGTCGCCCCTTGGCGCCGATCCAGATCGTACGGCAGCGCAACGACGTACCCGCCTGCGAGCCGCCACGGCCCGACCGTGGCGCGATCGACGGGAGCTGGCGCGTCGGGTGACCCGAGGACGGCATCGAGGCCCCAGAGGGTCACGGCCGTGACGCGGTCGATGCGGCCCGTCGCCGGTATCAGGAACTCCCAGCCGGTCCCGCCCGGCACGGCGTCCGGCGAGGCGAAGCGGTGGACACGGCCGCGTCGCCGCAGCGCCGCGATCATCGCTGCCGTGTCGGGCGCTCCCTCGTGCGTCCGCGGCGGATCGTCCACCTCGACCGTTCGGGGACGCCTCGTCGGGTCGGTCGCTGCTTGGTCCATATCGTCCAGATCCGCCGTCGCTATCGACAGGGTGCCGACGTCAGGGCACCCTGGGGCCACCGGTAGGGGGCACACCTTGGATGATGTCACACGCACCGACACGAGGACCGACCCGGAGACGGAGGCGTCCGTGCGCGCGCTCGATGTGGAGCTCGAGCGAGACCTGTTCCTACGGAGCCTCGTCCGGGAACTCGCGGGGACCCTCGAGGAGACGGTGGGCCTGGACGACGCGGCTGGCTACGTCAGCGTGGTCGGGGACCGCATCGGCCACGCGATCGACGCGATGTACAAGCGGGCGCTCGACACCGACGAGCTGGATCGCGAGCAGGTCGCCGACGTCCTGGTCGACCTGAAGCGCCGGATCCAGGGCGACTTCTACGTGATCGACCAGGACGACGACCGCATCATCCTCGGGAACAACGCCTGCCCGTTCGCCGAGAAGGTCGTGGGACGGCCCTCCCTGTGCATGATGACCTCGAACGTCTTCGGGTCGATCGCCGCCGAGAACCTGGGCTACGCACGTGTCGAGCTCCAGGAGACGATCGCCGAGGGTGCCAGTGGCTGCCGCGTGGTCGTCCACCTGCAACCGGACGAGGAGGCAGGGACCACGCCCGGACGCGAGTACTTCGGGGCCAGGTGAGATGTCGGACGAGGCCGGGTCGCTACCCGCGTACGTCCCCAGGATCCTGGACCGCCTCCCCCAGGGGCTCCTGCTCCTGGATCTGGATGGCCGCATCCTGCACGCCAACCCCTCGTGCGAGGCGCTGACGGGCGCCACAGCGTCGGAGCTCGTCGAGGAGAGGTTGCACGACCTGGTCGCTGCGGCCGAGGAGGACGTCGAGGGTCTCCTGGGGCGATGGGCGGGCAGCGGGCAACCACGGCCGGGGGTCCTGCGGATGGCCGCGACCGGGACCGAGCTCCACGCGGAGGGCTCGCGGATCGGGGGGATCGACGTGCTCCTGGTGCGTTGCCGCGAACGCGACGTCGCGCTGGGAGGGTTCGACGAGCTCGCCCGGGAGGTCGAGACCAACAACCTCCGCCGGATGAAGCGGCAGCTCGAGGTGACCATCGAGGACCTCCGGGGGGCCAACCGACGCCTCGAGGACGCGAACGCGGAGCTGAACAGCTACGCCGCGGTCGTGTCGCACGACCTCCGAACCCCCCTCACCACGATCGCCGGGTTCGTGGAGCTGCTCGAACTGGATCACGCCGACGAGCTCGGAGCCGAGGGGCAGAGGATCATCCAGATCCTGAAGCGCAACACGCACCGGATGGGCCAGGTGATCGACGCGTTGCTGGAGCTCGCCCGCACCAAGGGGCCGCCCGAGCACGTCGCGCCGCTGGAACCTCGCGAGGTCGTCGGCGAGGTCCTCGAACAGATCGGCGGCGATGTCGACGCCGAGGTCGTCATCGAGGACCTACCCACGGTCGCGGTCGACCGCACCCACCTGTCCCAGGTGTTCCAGAACCTCCTGACGAACAGCCTGCGGTACCGCTCCCCGGAGCGGCCCCTCCGGATCACGATCGACGGCGCCGATCGCAACGGGGTCGCGGAGCTCACCGTCAGCGACAACGGGCTCGGAGTGGCGCCAGAGGACCGGGAACGGATATTCGAGCCGCTCCGGCGCGGGCGCGACGTCCACGACAACGACGGCACCGGGATCGGTCTGGCGACCTGCCACAAGATCGTGCGTTCCTACGGCGGTGACATCTGGGTCGCGGAGCACGAGGGGCCCGGCACGACGATCGCGTTCACCCTCCCGTCCGAGTAACCACCTCATCGTGCGAGAGGCCGCGCTGTGGCAGACTCAACGGGAGCCGCAGGAGGGCAACGATGACCGTTCGGGTTGGGATCATCCTCGATCGGAAGGGTGGCGAGGTCGTGACGATCGACCCTGGCGCCAGCATCGCCAACGCCACGCAACGCCTGAGGGAGCACAACATCGGGGCGCTCGTCGTGTCATCCGACGGGCGCCAGGTCGAGGGCATCCTGTCGGAGCGGGACGTCGTCCGGCGTATGGCTCAGGAGGGCGCGGATTGCCTCCACCTCACGGTCGGCGAGGTCATGACGACCGAGGTGACGACCTGTGGCCGTGACCGCACCGCCGACGAGCTCATGGCGCTGATGACCAACAGCAGGATCCGCCACGTCCCGGTGGTCGAGGACGGCGGATTGGTCGGGATCATCTCGATCGGCGACGTCGTGAAGTCACGGATGGACGAGCTCGAGACGAAGGCGCAGGCTCTGGAGGAGTACGTCACGGGCAGCGGCTACGGCCCGAACCGAGACTGACACCGCCGCGTTCAGGCCGCGGTGACCGTGTCCCACCCGGGCGCCGCGGTCACGAACAAGCTCCAGTCGTCGAGGAACTGCTCGACCCGACCGTGCAGTCGGTCGCGGTGCTCCTCGGTCGGCATCACGATGAGCATGGTGCCGCCACGCGCGATCCCCACCATCGCCGACGGGTCGACGATGTCGAGCTCGGCCACCTGCTCCTGCACCGACTCGAACGTGCCCTCGTGCCCCCCGCCGCGCAGGTGCTGGTGGAGCACCACGTTCGAGCCGTCCAGGTAGTCCCCCAGCTCGACCGTGCTCACGTGTTCGGAACCACACGTGCTCGGCTGCAACCCGGTATCCGGGTCGAGGAAGACGGTGTCACACGCGCCCACCGTGCTGAGCGCGTCGACGTGCCACTCGTCACGGTCGATCTCGTACAGCACCCGGTCGAAGGAACCTGACAGCTTGCCCTCCAGCACACCACCGGTGATCGGTGACAGCGTCCGCAGCCTGCCGGTGATCGACCGCAGGGCGTTGAACAGGAACGGGTCGAGGTCGCGGTTGAGATCATCCTCGAGGTACCGGTAGCCCGCGAGCTCGTCCAGGCGCCCGTCGAGCGCCGGCCCCGGACACGCGCACGTGACGTACCAGTTGACCCCGGTCGTCATCCGGACCTTGCCGCGGTCGGTGAGTCCGAGCAGGGTCCGCAGGAACCCGAACTTCAGGAAATCGCCCTCGTCGCCGATCCAGCGGTTCTGCACGGTGTCTCCCCTCGGGCCGTTGACCCGAGGGTGGGCGAGACCGACGCGGATGACAACCTGAGGCTGGGGTCAGCGGCCCTGGAACTCGGCGTCACGGCGCTCGAGGAAGCTCTGGACCCCTTCAGCGGCGTCCTCGCTCTGGAAGATCTCCGGCAGCAGGGACCGCAGGTGCTCGACCGCGGCGTCAGGTCCCTCGGCTCGGGCGACCCTGGCGTTCGCCAGCGTGCCTCGCACCCCGAGGGGGGCCTGCTCGGCGATCAGCTCGGCGATCTCCCGTGCGCGATCGACGTGCTGTCCCGCCGCGACGACCTCCTGAACGAGTCCGATCCGGTGGGCCTCCTCGGCACCGAACTCCTCCGCTGTAAGCAGGAAGCGCATCGCGTTGCCCCACCCCACCTGCGCGGGAGCGCGGAAGGTCGCACCACCGAACGGCAGGATCCCCCGGCCGATCTCCAACTGCCGGAACCGCACGTCGTCGGCCGCGACGACCACGTCCGATGCGAGCGCCAGCTCGATCGAGAGCGTGAACGCGATCCCGTTGACCGCCATGACGACCGGCTTCGGCACGGGCTCGCCCCACACCCCGAACGGGTCGTACGGCCCCTCCCCCGCGATCGCTCCGGGGCCACGCTCGGCGACGGCCGGTCCGACCTCGGCCAGGTCGAGACCCGCCGAGAAGTGGTCGCCGTGGGCGTAGAGCACGCCCACGCGGGCCGCGTCGTCCTCGGCGAGCCGCTGGTAGGCGTCGCTGAAGCGCTCGATCGTCTCGAGGTCGAAGGCGTTGCGCTTCTCCGGCCGGTTGACACCGATCATCAGCACGTGGCCATCGAGGTCGACCGTGACGACGTCGGACATGGCGGGCTCCTTGAGGCTCCGTGGTCGCGGCGTGACCCTAGCCGTACGTTCTGGAGGCCCCTTCCCGAGAGGAGCAACGTGGAGGAGAGCGTCCGCCTCGGTCGGATCGCCGGTGTCGACGTCGGGATGAACTGGAGCGTCCTGGCGATCTTCGCCCTCATCGCGTTCAGCCTCTCGACGGGGCGGTTCCCCCAGGACTACCCGGAGCTGTCAACACTGGCCTACGCCGTGGCCGGGTTCGTGGCCGCGGTGCTGTTCTTCCTGTCCCTGCTCGCCCACGAGCTGGCGCACGCGATCGTCGCCCAGCGGAACGGGGTGGAGGTCGAGGGCATCACGCTCTGGCTGTTCGGCGGCGTCGCCCGGCTGACCGGCGAAGCCCGCGACCCGGGCGCTGACCTCCGGATCGCGGGCGTGGGGCCGCTCGTCAGCGTCGCGGCCGCCGCCATCTTCGGTGCGCTGTACCTGGGCGCGAGCCGGGCGGACGCCGGGATCGTGGCCGGCGTCGTCGGCTGGCTGGCGGTCATCAACCTGGCGCTGGCGATCTTCAACCTGATGCCAGCCGCCCCGCTGGACGGAGGTCGGATCCTCCGGGCGTTCCTGTGGCGGCGCCGCGACGACCGGCACTCCGCCACCGTGACGGCCGCCAAGGCGGGGCGCGTGTTCGGTTTCCTGCTGATCGGACTGGGGCTGCTCCAGTTCGCGGGCGGGGCGGGGTTCGACGGGCTCTGGCTGATGTTGATCGGCTGGTTCCTCACGAACGCCGCCAAGAGCGAGGAGCAGCACGCCGAGCTGCAGCAGCGGGTCGGTGGCGTCCGCGTCGAGGATGTGATGACCCGGGACCCGGTCGCCGCTCCCCCGTTCCTCTCGGTCCAGGAGTTCCTCGATCGCTACGTGTTCGGCTACCGGTTCGCGACCTTCCCGTTGGTGGAGGACGGTCGACCGGTCGGTCTGCTGGGCCTCAACCGGATCCGCGAGGTCCCGGCGGGGCAGCGCGGCGCGACCTCCGCGCGTCGCGTCGCTTGCCCGATGGAGGAGGTCGCGACGGCGCAACCGGACGAGCCGCTGCTCGAGGTGCTACCGCGGATGCAGGGTTGCGCCGACGGGCGCGTGCTGGTGGTCGACGACGACGGGCAGCTGGTGGGGATCGTCTCGCCGACCGACGTCGCCAGGGTGATCCAGCTGTCCACGCTCCGGGACCTGCGTGACCAGCACGTCTGACGGTCGACGTCTGACGGTCGACGTCGAGGTCGACCGGGGTCGGCCCGACCTGGGTCAGCCCGACCCGGGTCAGCCCTTCACGGCGCCCATCGTGAAGCCCTGGATGAAGCGTTCGAGCAGGATGTTGAACACGAACGCGATCGGTATCGCGACGAACACGGCGGCCGCCTGCAGCGACTGCCAGAAGAAGACGTCCCCGCGGACCAGCTCGGTGGGAACCCCGATGCTGATCGTCTTCTCCGCCGTCGACGAGATGAACGCCAGGGCGTAGATGAACTCGTGCGCGGACAGGGTGAACGCGAACACGATCACGGCGACGATGCCGGGGAACGCCAGCGGGATCACGGTCCGGGCGAACGCCCCGAGACGGCTGTAGCCGTCGACCATCGCCTGCTCCTCGATGTCCTTGGGGATGCCCTTGAAGAACCCGATCAGCAACCAGACGGAGACGGGGATCGTGATCGTCGGGTAGATCAGCACCAGCGACCAGGTGTCGTTCAGCAGACCGAACTGGCCCACGACCCGCGTCAGCGGGATGAAGAGGAGCGTCGGGGGGACGAGGTAGACGAAGAAGATGGCGATCCCCAGCGGCCCGCTCCACTTCAGATCGAGGCGGGCCAACGCGTAGGCCGCCGGCAGTCCGATCAGGAGGGTGATGGCGACCACGAGCGTGCCGACCCACAGGGTGTTCCATGCGAACGTGAGGAAGGCCGTGTCGAACAGCAGCAGGTCCCAGTGGCGGAGGGTCGGCGCCTCGTTGTAGATGAACGGGTTGTTGGCCTTCGTGTACAGGTCCGGGCTGGCCTTGAACGAGGTGATCGTGCTCCAGAGGAACGGCCCCGCGGACACCAGCGCGGCCGTGATCGCCATCACGTACAGCGCGACCCGGCCCATCCTGTGGCGCCGATCAGCTCGACGACGCTGCGCCTCGACGTGCTCGGGATCGGTCACGTCGATGCTCGCCCCGAGCTGCTCCGTAGGAGGAGAGTCCACCGCCATCGTCTACATCACCTCCATGCGCTTGACCGCCCGCAGGATCGCGACCGCGGCCGCGAGCAGCAGCGGGAACAGGAACAGCGCGACGGCGGCGCCCTGCGCCAGGTCGCCCCCTTCGATCCCCTTGAAGAATGCCCAGCTCGACAGGACCTGGGTCGACTGGGTCGGTCCCCCACGCGTCAGGATGAAGATCACGGTCATGTCCGCGAACGTCAGGATCGCGCCGAACAGCGTGGCCACGGCGATGATCGGCAGCGTCAGGGGGATCGTGATCTCCCACAGCTTGCGCCAGAAACCCGCCCCGTCGATCTCGGCCGCGTCGTTGATCTCGTCGGGGATCGCCATCAGGCCGGCCAGGATGATGATCGCGGCGACCGGCACGATCCGCCAGGTGTGCACCGCGATGATCGAGGCCATCGCCAGGACCGGTCTGCCCAGCCAGTACATGTTGCCGCCCTCGGCCAGGAAGCCGAACCAGCGCAGCACCCAGTCGATCGGGCTGAAGATCGAGTCGAGCACCCACAGCCACGAGATGGCGGCCAGCGAGATCGGCGTGGTCCACGGCAGCAGGACCATGAAGCGGACGATCCACTTCCCCTTGAAGTCCTTGATCAGGATCATCGCGAGGACCTTGGCGAGGATCACGACGAAGAACATCGAGATCCCCGTGAATATCAGGGTGTTCCAGAACGAGGTCCAGAAGATGTCGGACCGCAGGATGGTCCGCCACTGCCGGAGGCCGACGAAGTCCAGGCTCGGGTTGCCCGTGGTGACGTCGCTGAAGCTGAACAGGATCGCGAGGACGAACGGGAAGGCGACCATCGCGACGATGTACATGACCGTGGGCAGCAGGAAGATCTTGGCCAGCAGGCTGTCGTTGTCGGCCAGCCGGCGCTTGCGCGGAGCGGTGTCCGGCACCCGCTCCCAGGTCGCGACGTCGGCCATCTCGGTCAGCCCCTGACCGGGCGGGGGTCGGTGCGCAGGCCGTCCTCCGCGTCGAAGAACCGCAGATCCTTCTCGTGCACCCCGAACGTCTGGGTCTCCCCCTCGTGCACGGGAGCGTCCACCGTGGCGGGGATCCGGGCGATGACCTCGTTCTCCTCGTCCACACCCAGACCCCGGGCGCGCCCGTAGACGTGCCGGTCGCCGGACAGGTACTCCATCCGGTGGACGCGGAACTCCACGTCCAGGATGTTGTCCCCGTTGCTCGACAGCGCCTCGCGGGGCAGGAAGTTCTCGGGTCGGAACCCCAGCAGGTGGTCGTCACGGTCGATCAGGTTCATGGGGGGCGCGCCGATGAAGGTCGCCACGAACGTGTCCGCCGGGTCCGAGTAGACCTGCTTCGGCGGGCCCATCTGGCGGAGCTTCCCCTGGTACATCACCGCGATGCGGTCCCCCAGACCCATCGCCTCGACCTGATCGTGGGTGACGTAGATCGTGGTCGTCCCGATGCGCTGCTGGAAGAGCTTGAGCTCGTCACGCGCGGAGGCGCGCAGCTTGGCGTCGAGGTTGCTCAGCGGCTCGTCGAGCAGGAACACGGCCGGGTCGCGGACGAGCGCACGGGCGAGCGCGACCCGCTGTCGCTCACCACCGGACAGGTGCCGTGGTTTGCGGTCGAGGTACCCCTCGATGCCGAGCAGCGACGCCGCCCAGTCCGCCTTCTCGCGCCGCTGCTCCTTGTCGATCTTCGCCGCCTTGAGCGGGAACGTGATGTTCTCGAGGACGGTCTTGTGCGGGTACAGCGCGTAGCTCTGGAACACCATCGCGATGCCGCGCGCCCGCGGGGGCAGGCCGTTGACGACGTTGCCGCCGATCAGGATCTCGCCCTCGGTCGGCTCTTCGAGTCCGGCGATCGTCCGCAGCAGGGTGGTCTTCCCGCATCCCGACGGGCCCAGCAGCACGATGTACTCGCCCTCGCCGGTGGTGATGTCCACGCCGTCGACGGCCTGGACGTCACCTCCCTCGAAGTGCTTCTTCAGTCCGCGGACCTCGACGACGTGCGCCATCTCCACCTCCGGGTCTCGTCCGGGGGCGCGGCGCCGCCACCCCCGTCAACTGCCTGCGTGGTGCGTCGATCAACCGCCGCCGCCCACGAGGCCCTCGCCCCGCCACTTCTCGAAGATCTCCTCGCACTCGTCGGCCGCCTGCTGGACCGACGCCTCGGCGTCCTGCTCGCCGCGGGCGACCCTGGCCAGCATGTTGGGCAGCACGAACGTGCCGTTGATCTCGCCGATGGCAGGGCTGGCGGGTCCGGGGTGACCCAGGTTGGTCGCCCAGTCGGTCGCGGTCTTGAGCCCCTGCAGCTTCGTGGGGTCGTCGCCCTCGATGGCGAACGGATCCTCGTCCAACCAGCCGTCCAGCTCGGGCACCTGGTCGGGGTAGCCGGGGAAGTCGTACAGCTTCGACTCGAAGGTCGCCGCGCTCAGGTTCTCGGTGTAGTGCAGGAGGAACTCCTGCGCGTTGTCCACGTTGGTGGAGAACTCGGGGACGATCCAGTTGTACATCACGTGCTGGGCGGCCCACTGCGCTTCCGGGCCCTCGAGGGCCGGGGTGAAGTAGACGTCCTTGGCGACCTCGGGGTTCTCCTCCTGCGCGGTCCGCCAGGCCGAGATCGAGTTGAGGATGTACGACAGCTCGCCGGAGATCAGCCCCTGGTTGTTCGACGCGGGGTTCCACGCGAACACCTCCTGGGTCATCGCCGCGTCGAACAGCTCCTTGGCGTACTCGACCGCCGCGATCGTCTGGTCCGACATCAGGGCGACCTGCTCCTGCTCGTCCTGGACCGCCCCACCGAACGACCACAGCAGGGCCCGCGCGTACATGTTCGAGTCGAGCTCCTGGGACATCCCCAGGCCCATCTGGACGTTCTGGTTCTCGAAGATCTGGCGACCGCCCTGCAGCAGCTCGTTCCAGCTCGCCGGCCCCTCGGGGAAGCCGACCTCCTCCCACATCGTCTTGCGGTAGTCGCCCGGGTCCGGCACCCACGCGTGCGAGTAGGCGAAGTACTTGGGGTTGTAGCTCGACTTGTCGCACAGGGGCAGCAGCTCGCCGAACCTGCTGTTGGCCTCGTCCACCAGGTCGTTCATCGAGTGGACGCTCGGTTCGAACTGGGACAGCGTCGCGATGAACTGGATCAGGTCGTGGCCCTCGCCGGCCGAGATCTCCGACGAGATGCGGGCCGGGATGTCGGTCACCGTGATGTGGTCGACCGTCACGTTCACCCCGACGCGCTCGCCCCACTCCTTGGCGAACGGGTCGAACCAGTCGTCGTGCGCTGGCACGAAGTGGCTCCACAGGAGGATGCGCAGGTCGCCCGACAGCGACTGGGTCGGCTCGACCGGGGTCGTCTCGGGCCCCGCCGTGCCGTCGCCACCTGTCGCACCCCCGCCGCCGTCGCCGCACGCCGCGGCAACCGCGGCCAAGCTCACCCCCTGCAGGAACCTCCGGCGCGAGATACCGGACCGGCCGTCACGTGGGCTCATCAGCTTCTCCTCGTGTCCGGGAGGAGCTGTCGAGGAGGACGGTGAGGGGGTCTGGATGGGCCGCAGCCCCCGCCGCCGATCCGCTCGCTCCTCCTTTCCGACCACCGTAGTAGCCGCGTGGGACGAGTCAAGGGCGGCGCGCTCGTGGCCCGGTTCACGAGCGCGCCACCTACGGTGGACGTCAGATCGAGCCCCGACCGGAGGACGACGATGCGAGCGGTACGCGTACACGAACTGGGCGGTCCCGACGTGCTGGCCCTGGACGAGGTGGACACGCCCGACCCGGGTCCCGGGGAGGTGCGCGTCCGGATCGAGGCGGCCGGCCTGAACTTCATCGACACCTACCACCGGTCGGGGAAGTACCCCCTCGATCCACCGGCGACCATCGGCGTCGAAGCGGGCGGGGTCGTCGACGCCGTCGGCGCAGACATCGACGGCCTGTCCGAGGGGGACCGTGTCGCCTACACCGGCCAGCGTGGTGCCTACGCGGAGCACCAGGTCGTCCCCGTCGATGCGGTCGTCCGCATCCCCGATGAGCTCGAGACCCCGACCGCCGTCGCTGCCCTGCTGCAGGGCATGACCGCCCATTACCTGACGCACGACACGTTCCCGCTGTCGGAGGGTGACACCGCGCTCGTCCACGCGGCCGCGGGCGGGGTGGGGCACCTCCTCACGCAGATCTGCAAGCTGAAGGGTGCGACCGTGGTCGCCACATGTGGCACGCACGAGAAGGCCGAGCAGGTCACCGACCACGGCGCGGATGAGGTGGTCGTCTACACCGAGGACGACTTCGTCGAGGCGGTCGACGCGTTCACGGAGGGGCGGGGCGTCGACGTCGTGTACGACGGGGTCGGTCAGGCGACGTTCCTCGACGGTCTCGACTGCCTGCGGATGCGCGGGATGATGGTGCTGTACGGCCAGGCCAGCGGACCGGTCGATCCGCTCGACCCGCAGGAGCTCAACCAGCACGGCTCGCTGTTCCTCACCCGGCCCAGCCTCTTCCACTACGTGGCGGAACGTGAGGAGCTCGAGCGCCGGACGGACGACCTGTTCGGGTGGATCGCGAGCGGCGACCTCGAGGTGCGGATCGACCGGACGTTCCCACTGGCAGAGGCCACGGAGGCCCACCGGTACCTCGAGGGGCGCAACACCCGGGGGAAGGTCCTGCTCCTCCCCTGACCTGCCCCCGCCGTTGCGCATCGGGGTGGAAGAAGTACAAGGTGCTGTACAGGATCGACCCCGATCCGCGTTCAGGGGGTCAGCAGCCCCGCGTGGCGCTCGGCCCACGGTGACAGCAACGCTCGCACGGCCTCGTTCATGGGAACGTCGACCCCGTGCTGCTGTCCGCGGCGGACGACCGCCCCGTTGAGCGCCTCGAGCTCCATCGGTTTGCCGTGGATGAGGTCGTGGTACAGCGACGAGAAACTGTCCTCGGCGAGACCCTCGGCGAACGCCACGGTGCTGGGCGCGGTCTCGTCCGGGAGATCGACGCCCTCAGCCGCGGCGACGGCGCAGACCTCCTCGGCGATCCGCGCGAACATCTCCCATGCTGTCTCGTCCTCCCGCAGGACCCCCAGAGGCAGACGGCTCGCCGCGGTCATCCCCGCGACGGCACAGATCAACGTGAACTTGCGCCACTTCACCGTCCAGATGTCCTCGGACAGCTCGGCGTCGATGCCGGCCTCGAGACAGGCGGACAGGAACGCCTCGGCGCGGTCGCTCCGCCGGCCGTCGAGCTCACCGAACACGAACCGGGAGGGCCCGCCGGAGTGGTGCACGACGCCGGGCTCCGCGATCGTGGAGAAGATGTAGGCGGCGCCACCGAGGACGTGGCGTTCCCCGACCCGTTCGGCGATCCACGCCTCGTTGTCCACCCCGTTCTGGAACGAGATGACGGCGGTCCCGTCGCGCAGCAGGGGCCGCAGGTCGTCGGCAGCAGACCGCGTGTCGGTCGACTTGACGGTAACGAGGACGACGTCGACGCGACCAACGTCGGACGGATCGTCGGTCGCGGGCACCGCGACCTGACGGTCCCCGTCGATGCTCCGCAGGGTGAGGCCGTCCCGGCGCAGCGCATCCAGGTGCCCACCTCTCGCGAGCAGGTGAACGTCGGCCGAGCCGGCGTCCGCGAGCAGCGCCCCGAGGTACCCGCCGACCCCGCCCGCCCCGAACACAGCGATGCGCAGGGTGGGTCCTTCCGGCGACGACGTCCACCGTAGCCACGTAGGGTGCGCCCCTGGCCTGTCAAGAGGGGACGGCATGGAGCGCCTCCCGATCCCGGATGCGGGATGGCTGCTGATCGAGCAGCGGGAACGCCCCATGCACGTGGGCGGGCTGCAGCTGTTCCGGCTCCCGGAGGACGCGCCCGAAGGGTACCTCCAGGATCTCGTCGCCCGCACCCGGGAGGAGGACGTCGCGGTGCGGCCGCCCTTCGACAAGCGGCTGGCACGCCCCCACGGACTCGCGGGCGTCTACCACTGGGTGGATGACCAACCCGAGCTCGACTACCACTTCCGGCACCTGGCCCTGCCGGCGCCGGGTCGTGTCCGCGAGCTGCTCGCGATCGTGTCGGCCATGCACGCGAACCTCCTCGACCGTCACCGTCCTCTGTGGGAGAGCTACCTGTTCGAAGGACTCGAGGACCGGCGGTTCGCCTTGTACACGAAGGTCCACCACTCGATGCTCGACGGCGTGGCCGCGATGCAGCAGCTCACCACCGCGTTCAGCCACGACCCGGACGAACGCGACATGCCCCCGCCGTGGGCTGCTCCGGATACCACGGTCCCCCGGGACGACGGTGCCGTGAACCCGGTCGCGACGGCTCTGGGGGCCCTGCGAACGGTGACCGAGGGGGTGACCTCGTCGCTCGGCGTGACCCGCGCGATCGCCACCCAGCTCCTGAAGGCACAGGCGGACGCCCGCGAGGTCGTGCCGTTCTCCGCGCCATCCTCGATGTTGAACGTGCCGCTCACCGGGGCTCGGCGCTTCGTGGCGCAGGACTACGACCTGTCGAGGATCAAACAGGTGGGGAAGTCCCTCGAGGCGACCGTGAACGACGTGGTGCTCACGATGTGCTCGTCGGCGCTGCGGACGTACCTGCTCGACCACGGCGCCCTCCCCCGCAAGCCACTCATCGCCCTGGTCCCGGTCGCGTTCGGACGGGACCGGGAGCGCGGCTCGGGCAACGCCATCACGCTCGTACCGGCGAACCTGGCGACCCACCTCGAGGATCCGGCCGACCGGCTGGACCTGATCCAGGGCTCGATGGAGCGGGCGAAGTCGCGCGTCCGCAGCCTGAGCGACGCCGAGCTCGTGAACTACGGCATCGCGATGACGGCGCCGATCATCCTCGGCCAGCTGACGGGGCTCTCGGGGAAGCTGCCTCCGGCGTACAACGTGGTCATCTCGAACCTGCCGGGCCCGACCGAGCCCCTGTACTGGAACGGCGCCCGCATGAGCGGGCTCTACCCGCTGTCGCTGCTGACCGAGGGCTACGCGATCAACATCACCCAGACGTCCTACGCGGGAGACATGGAGTTCGGCATCACCGCCGATCGCAACGCCCTGCCGGGCATCCAGCGTCTGATCGACCACCTGGCGGACGCGCTGGACGAGCTCGAGGAGGTGGCCGGCATCCGATGACCTCCGACGTACACCACCCCGTCTTCGCCCGGATCTACCCGTGGCTCAGCGAACGCATGGAGGACCAGGGGATGGCCGAGAGGCGCATCGCGCTCCTCGAGGGGCTCGAGGGGCGCGTCCTCGAGGTCGGGGTCGGCAACGGGCTGAACCTCCGGCACTACCCGACGAGCGTGACCGAGGTCGTCGCGGTCGAGCCCGAGCCCCGCCTGCGGGATCTGGCTCGACAGGCCGCCGCCGACGCGCCCGTCCCGGTCGAGGTCGTGGCTGGTGTCGCCCGGGACCTCCCCACAGGGGACGCAGCGTTCGACGCTGTGGTCACCTCGCTCGTCCTGTGCTCGGTGGAGGACCAAACCTCGGCCCTGGCCGAGGTGCACCGGGTGCTGCGGCCGGGTGGCGAGCTCCGGTTCTTCGAACACGTGCGCGCGCTGTCGCGCGGGCTCAGCGTCGCCCAGCGGCTGGTTGACGCCTCGGGCCTGTGGGCCCTCGCGGGAGGCGGTTGTCACGTCGCCCGCGACACCGGACACGCGATCGCCGATGCCGGGTTCCGCATCGAGCGCATCGAGCGCTTCCGGTTCCCGGAGACCGCGGTCCCGTTCCCATCCGCGCCGCACATCCTGGGACGCGCGCGGCGCGCCTGAGGTTGCGCCGATCCGTGCTCCCGTCTGCACGGGGCGGGACACCGGTCGTCGCGAGGATCGACCCCACCGTGGTGGCGTCGATGAGTAGGAGGCTCATGCGCATCCTCACCCTGATCGCCGTGCTCACCCTGGGACTCGTCGCCTGCGGAGGCGCGGAGCCGGACACGGGCGCCCGTGAGAGCTCACCGGCCCGGACCGGCAGCGAGCTCACGTCCCGGTGTGTGAACGAGCAGGTCGGGTACCGCGTCCGGTACCCAGACGGCTGGTTCACCAACGACGGCGACGTCCTGCCCGCCTGCAGCGTCTTCCACGACGAGCGCATCGAACTGGAACAAGGGACCGAGATCCCGTTCACGATGTCCGTCTCCATGACGGCGTCGAACGTGGCGTTCGCCGAGGCGAGCGATGAGCAGGACCGCGCGATCGACGTGTCCAGCCGGGAGGAGACCACGGTGGACGGCCGTGATGCCGTGAGCATCACCGGAGAGGGAACGGGCCAGGCGCTCGTCCCGGACGGCATGGCGGTCTACCGGTACACGATCGATCTGCCGGACGGCACGCTGATCGCGCGGACCTACGAGGCCGGCGACGACGCGTTCGAGCGCAAGCGCCAGACCCTCGACCGCATGATGGACTCGCTCGAGTTCGGGACCTGACCGCTCCGGCGAGGCACGGGTGATCCGGCGGGGTCGGCGTGCCATACCGTTCGGCCACCGGACCATCCGAACCCCACACTCGCCCGGAGGAGCACATGCCGTCCCCGATCGTCGTGATCGCGGTCGTCGCCGCCCTGCTGATCGTCGCCTTCGCCGTACGGACGCTGCGCCGACGTGGTGGCGAGCGGTCGACGGGTCCGGACCTCCCCCCGCCCCCCGGGGGCAACGGCCGGACCTCGAAGGTACGCGTGCTCGGATCCGATCAGAACGCCAGGGATGCCCGGGACGAGGCGTTGCGCGAGGAGATCGCCAGCCTGCGACGCGAGGCCGAGTTCGCGGAGAACCGTGGCCTGGACCGTCGCGCCGAGCGGCTGCGGGCGATGATCGAGGATCGGCGTCGCCAGCTCAGCTCACACAGCCCCGAGCACTCCTGAGGCCGGACGCTCCTGATGGTCGGACCCGGCTGAGGGCCCGGACGATCACCGTCGCTCGAGGCCGAGGTAGCCCATCGCCTCCTCGAGCGCCTCGAGACCGAAGGCCTCGACGGGTCCGGCTGCGCCGGTCACCTGGGGATCCCGGGTCGTGAGCCGGTGGGCGCCCCACGCGAGCAGCCTGGCCGTGAGGGTGTAGCCGTTCGGACCCTCGACGCAGACCCGCGCCTGGATCTCGCCGTCGGGTCCCAGCGCCTCGCCGATGAAGTACGAGCCGGTCCGTGCCCGTTCCGCCTCGTCCGGCCCCGCACCCGTCCGTCGCGCCAGGAGCGACGTCACCCCACGGATCGCGCCCTCGGCCCCCGGCAGTCGCCGCGCAAGCTGCGCGACGCGGATCGCACGGGACATGGCCTCGGCGGCCCCGCCGAACCACCCCAGGTGGACGTTCACCTCCCGGACCTCCGGGAACACCCGCGGGAGGCTGAGGTGCTCGGTCGCGCCGATCGACAGACCCTGGCGCTCCCGGCCGTCGTGCCGCTCGAAGGTCCGGACCCGCTCGCCGTTGCGCACCCGGACCAGCCGACCGTCGCGGTAGGTGTGAGCGTCGGCCAGCAGCATCCCCGGAGCCGTCGCCGCGGTCCCGCTGCTGGGACCGCCACCGCCCGTGTTGAGGTAGCAGACGTCGACCCGGGTCGCCGCGCCATCCGCCTCCCGCAGGGCCAGCGCGCCGATGAGGTTGCCAGGCACGAAGTCGTAGCCGAACGCGGGCAGCAGCACGCTGCGTCCCTGCGCCTCCGGACCGAACTCCTCGAACACGCGCCGGATGAACGGCGACTCGCCGGTCGAATCGACGTAGTGCGCCCCGGCGTTCACCGCGGCACGCACCGCCGGCTCACCGAGCAACCGGAACGGTCCGACGGTGGTGAGCAGGATGTCCTGCGGCTCCAGTGCCGCGAGGATCGTGCCGTCGGGGTCGGCGGCGTCGGCCTCCACGACGTCGAGTCCGCCGAGCTCATCCGCGAGCGGCGCCAACCTGTCCAGGCTCCGCCCGGCGAGGGCGGGGCGAGCTCCGAGGGTGATGAGCTCCCGGGCGGCGAGCTCGCCCGTGTAGCCGGTCGCTCCGAAGAGTACGATTCGTCGGTCGCTCATGGCGTACCTCCTCGAGAGGTGACGACCCGCTCGACGGCGGCCTCGGGGGTCCCGTGCCAGGGGTCGCCATGTCCGGGCAGCACGACGTCGGCCTCGACCTCAGCGAGCCTGCTGAGCGAACGGATCGTCTCGACCTGGTCGTGGTTGAACAGGTGGTTCAGGATGCGCGGCCCGGTCTCCCCGGTGAGCGAGTCACGTGTCACCAGGGCATCTCCGGACAGGAGCACCCCCCGGTCCGGAAGGTGGTAGGCGCAGTGCCCGCTGGTGTGTCCCGGCGTGAACACGGGGACCGGCGCCCCGGGGAGGTCGAGGGGCGCACCGTCGTCGAACGTGACCACGTCGCCGACGTGCTCGAGATCGGTGACGCGAGCATCGCGCACGTTCCCGAGGAACGACCACATCTTCGGCCACCACAGACGGAGCAGGATGTCGATGTTGGAGATCCGTTCCTCGCGCTCCCCTCGCACGTGACCAGCCTCCCTCTCGTGCGCGTGCACGGTCGAGCCGTGATCTCGGCGGAAGCGTTCCGCAGACCCCATGTGGTCGGCGTGGCCGTGCGTCAGGAGGACCGCGTCGACATCACCCGGTGTGCGTCCGATGTTCCCGAGGATGCGCTCGACCCGGTCGAGGTCGCCCGGGTACCCGGTGTCGACGAGGCACACGCCGTCGTCCTCGACCACGACGTACGCGTTCGTCCGTGATCCATCCACCCGGTGGACGCCATCCGCGACCTCCGCGACCTCCGCGCTCCCGCCAGCCATGTCGACCTCCCTGCTCGGCTCCGGGTGTCAGCCGCTCATCGCCACGAGCGTCGTGACGACCGTGAGCACGGTGAGGCTGAGCGGCGCCCCGAGCCGAAGGTAGTCGGTGAACCGGTACCCCCCAGGGCCGTAGACCATCGTGTTCGTCTGGTACCCGATCGGGGTGAGGAACGAGCAGGACGCGGTGACCGCCAGCGCGATCGCCATCGTCCTGGTGTCGATACCCGCGGTCGCCGCCACCGACATCGCGATCGGGAAGACGACCACCGCGGCCGCGTTGTTCGTGATGACCTCGGTGATGATCAGCGTGGCGAGCAGCACCCCGAACACGATCCCCGGCGTGCCCAACCCGTCGAAGGTCGTCACGAGGCCCGCCGCGAGCCGTTGGGCGAGCCCGGTGGTCTCGACGGCGGCGCCGAGACCGAAGGCTGCGCCGATCAGGACGACCACGTCGAAGTCGATCGCGTCGCGGACCTCGTTCGCCGTGAGGACGCGGAGGACGACGAGGGCACCCGCGGCCAGCAACGCCGCCTCGAGGATCGACATGAACCCGGATGTGGCGACCGCGATCATCGCGAGCGCGATGAGCCCGACGACGGGGGCCTGCCGGGTCGCCTGGGGGGTCGCTCCACCCAGGTGCGCGATCACGAGGAAGTCGCGCCGTTCCTTCCAGTTACGCGGGAAGTCGGGACCGGCGAGCACGAGCATCGTGTCACCCGCCCGCAGCCGGACCTCGTCGATCCGCCCCCGGATGCGCTGGCCGTCCCGGTGCACGGCCACGACGGCCGCCTGGTAACGCCCGCGGAACCCGACCTCCCCCAGGGTGCGACCGGTCATCGGGGAGGTCCGGCCGATCACCGCTTCGTAGAACGTGTGGTGAGAACCCGTGACCGCATCGAGGTGAGGTTGCACCCCGGGACGGAGGCCAGGAGCACGTTGGAGATCGACCACGTGGTCCGCCCGTCCGACGAACACGAGCTCGTCGCCGCCCTCGAGCACCTCGTCCGGACCGACCGGCGCCACACGCTGACCGGCGCGGTGGATGTCGACGATGAACGCGCCGTACTGGTCCTTGAGCCCGCTCTCCGCGACGGTCCGCCCGTCGTGCGGGCCCCCCTCGATGACCTCCATCGTGACGACGAACTCCCGGAACTCCTCCTCGGCCTGCTGTTGCGCCGTCCGGCGCGCGGGGACCAGGCGACCCGCGGTCAACAGGAGCAGCACGATCCCGATCACCATGACCGGTGCGCCGAACCGCGTGATCTCGAACATCCCGAGGGGTTCGCGACCATCCTGCTCGAGGAGGCCGGACACCACCAGGTTGGTGGACGTCCCGAGGACCGTCAGGGTCCCACCGAGGATCGTCGCGAACGACAGCGGCATCAGGAAGCGGGAGGCGGACAACCGCCGGCGCTCCGCCCAGCTGACCACGTCAGGGATCAACATGGCCACGAGCGGTGTGTTGTTCAGGAACGACGACGCGACGGAAGCCGGCAGCAGCAGCCGGGCCAGCGCGCTCCTGCCTCCTCCTTCGCCCAGCAACCGAGAGGTGATCGGGGTCAGCAACCCCGTCTTCTCCACCGCGTGCGCGAGGATGTACAAGGCGGCGACCGTGATGGGGGCGGGGTTGGCGAAACCGGAGAACGCCTGATCCGCCGGGATCACGTCGAGGATGAGCAGAGAGACGGTCGCGGCGAGCATCACCGCGGACGGTGCCAAGCGATCCCAGATCAGCAGACCCAGGGACGCGGCGAGGACCGCCAGCGTCACCCACGCGTCACCGGTCACCGGTCACCTCTCCTCGAGGCGGGAGCATGCCATGCAAGTCCTCCGACGGACGACCTAATCGCGTCGACCTCGAGCTCGCGACATCCGCGACGCGACCTGCCGGTAGGCCGGCGCAGCCACGTGCCGCATCACGACCGCGCCCCGGTACCAACGGGGGACGGTGCGTTCCGTCGTTCCACTCTCGAGGGCGTCCAGGATGGCCTCGGCCACGTCGTCGGGCTCACCGACGAACGGACCGAGCGGCCCCTTCTTCACCTGCTCCTGCGGGAACCCCTCGGTCTCGATGAACCCGGGGTTGAGCTGACAGACCGTGATACCGCGCCGGGCCCACGCGAAGCTCAGCGACTCCGACAGACCGACCACCCCGAACTTGCTGGCCGCGTACGCGGCGGGGCCGATGCCGAGCTTCCCGGCGATTGAGGCGACGTTGATGACCCGGCTCGGGGCGCTGTCCTCGAGGAGACCCGAGAACGCCGCCAGGCACCGCAGCACCCCGTTGAGGTTCACGTCGATCGTCCGCAGCGCGTCGTCGAGGTCATCGCGGTGCTCGAACGGGCCTCCTCCGATCCCCGCGTTGTTGACGAGTGCGTGGCACGCACCGAGCTCGTCCCGGACCCAGTCAGCGAGTTCGTCCACTGCCCGGAGATCGGTCACGTCGGCCGCGTAGGCGGTGATCGCCGGGTGTTCCGCCGCCAGCTCCTCGAGCCGTTCCTCGCGGCGTGCCACGGCCACGACACGCATCCCGGCCCCCGCGAGTCGCTGTGCGGTGGCGTGGCCGATACCGCTCGACGCCCCGGTCACGACGGCGACCTTCCCCTGCGGATCCATGCTCATGTTCGTCCTTGTCTAACCCTCGGTGACGTTCAGTTGACCGAACGTGCACGCGGACCTCGGAAACACCGTACGCTGGCAGTGACAGACGACACTCCCGGGGGAAGCACGTATGCGAGCCCAGAGAACACGATCGATCATCGCCGTCATGACGTTGGTCCTGGCGCTCGTCGCCTGGTTGCCGGGTGCTGCGGTCGCAGCCGAGGACTCCTTCCGCGCCAGCGGCGAGGCCTCCGGTTTCGCGGTCAACATCCCCGAGGTGGTCGAGATCGCGACAGGACGCTCCGAAGCGGCCATCACCTCCGATGCGTTCGCCCACGGGCGGGGCGTCGGGGTGCTGCTGGCTGACGGCAGCATCTCCGAGGTGACGATCGAGGAGTCCGGGGTCTCGCGACGCGATCCCGAGAGCGGTCAGAACTGCGCCACGCCGCAGCTGCCCGCACCGCTCGACATCGTGGACGCCGCCTGCTCGTTCGCCCTCGGTAGCACGGTGGGCGCCCCACGCGGACTCGGTGACGCGACCGGCCTCGAGCTGGAGGTCACCGGAGCCGACGTGACCGCACTGG